>CAZOZK010000048.1:0-8102 GCA_964584245.1 uncultured Pseudomonadales bacterium
AGAAGAAGAAAATGAATTTTTACAAGAAATACAAGACTCTAAAGAAGGTCTAGTAAGTAAAATAGCTGCAGCTGTATTAGTTGCAAGACAAAAATAATCGCTTATGCATGAAAAACTAACATTTGGACACTTTGATGTTATATCGCAAGAGAAATCAAACACAGTAACACTTGTCGTCTCTATCAATGAAACAAAAATAACCATAAACTTTCTTCATAAATCATCAGGAAAAGCAACAAATGATAGTGATTTAGCAAAACAAAATACATTAGAGTTTATTGCACCAAATGGAACCAAGCTGATTTTTACAGACCCAGAAAAACCATATTTTCATGATGAATCAGCAGAAAATGCCAATGAACGTGAGCTATTAACTCAATTAGCACGATCAATCCTACCATTACTTAAAGCAAATTGGGTTAAACTCCTAAATAATCCCGAAAAAACAGATATTTTGTTTACTATTCTTGGCATGCCATCCTCGTAACAAGCACAAGTAATTGTGCTACAATGATTTGATGCCAAAACAAACTCAAACTACCCTCAAAGATTGGAGTATCAGCACTTTCTACAGCAAAGCTTGGGCTTTGACCAAAGAGAATAAAAAACTCTGGATTTTGGGTCTGGCTGTTACTATTTTTGCCTCTGGGGGTTCTAGCAATAACTTTAATTTTGGCGATATGTTTGATAGTGGATCAGAAGATAAATCTTCTCAATATGAAGAAGAAGTAGGTTTTTTGCCAACGCCTGTTGAAGCGCAAACAAAAGACTACACACTTGATAGTTCAATCAGCGAAGAAACAACTGAGAATCCTGAATCACTCGTCCTACTAGATGCCGAATTTAATCTTTTAAATCTCGACGAATCAATGGACTCCGAGGCAGGCCAAGAAGACTTTGAAGGCTCAGAAGAATTCTCTATCTTCTTTAATGCACTGGGTCAATCCATGCAAAATGTCTTCAAGAATCTTCCACTCTGGATCTACCCTCTTTTCGCGATTGAAATGATCATCTTTATAATCTACGCTGTCATATTTGGCTTCTTCGCCTCGTCTTGGTCGGTAGCTGCCCTCATCAAAGGCATTGCTCGCGCAGATCAGGATGCAGATTGGAGCCTTACCGAAGTTTCACAAAGCTCTATCAAACATGTAAAAAGCTTGATCTGGTTATCGATAGTTCCTACCATCGCCATTGTGGTTTTTTCAGCACTTGTTATGGCAGTAGTTGGCATTGCAATAGCTATATTTAAAGAATGGGGCTTGCTAACCATGTTTGTAGCAGCTATCGGTCTTGTGTATGTATGGTTTAGATACCTTGTCGCACTGACCTGGGCAATTCGCCATTGTGTACTTGAAGAGATGAGAGGCATGGAATCAATCAAAAAAGGTTGGACAACTGCATCTAAGACCATATTCAAAACCTTCCGCTTGGGAATTGCCAACACAATTGTCTCAATGCTCGTCAGCATAGTGGTATTCTTGCCACTTATCGGTGTAGCAATGGCAACGGTACTCCCACAAATTTTACTGGGCAGCTTCTCGCCACTGGCATTTATTCCCGCAGTCATTGTGCTTTTTATCACACTGCCAGTTAGTGGATTGGTGCAAGGAATACTCACCGTATTTACGTATGCAACCTGGCACTATGGATTTATTGTCGTAAATCAAAACAGAAATGAGGTCAAATGAAATTAACACACAACCCAAAATATGCAAATTTTGCACCACGCTTTTTCGCGAGCATGATTGATAGTTTACTACTCACAATCCCAACCATCGCTGGGCTTTGGTATGTAGTCCAAGCAACTACTATCGAAGATCTAGTTACTCGACTTCTTTTAGCTGTAGTAGTCATCATGCTACCTATGAGCATTTTTACTGTTCTGTATCATGTGCTAGGTATTTCACTTTTCGGTATGACCATTGGAAAAGCAATTCTTGGGCTGGAAGTCACTGATGAAAAAGGCAACAAGCTAACCAAGGGTAAAGCTTTATTCCGGGAAGTTATAGCCAAAGTCGTAAATGCAGCAGTACTTGGATTTGGATACTTTGCTATTTTATTTGATGCCAAACACCAAGGCTGGCACGATATGCTCACTGGCAGTTTCGTGCATAAGAGAGAAAATAGATTAGTGATTGGCGTAATTGCAGCTTTAGTTTTATTAGTTGTTGTCGGCGCTGGCTATTACGCTATTTTCAACCTCATCTACACCCAACAATACGGTTTGTGGGTCAAAGATATTCAGATGATGGTGGGTTACTGAAAATTGGAAAACGTTTCTCGCCAACCCTCATCAGCTTCCGGATATACTTGTGCAGTGATTCTTTTTTGATTATGTTTTGGTTGTGACATAATAGTCTGTACTTCATCAGGCGTTTGAACCAAAAAGTGTAATAGTAATTGCACAGAAACACCTGTTATTAATGGCATAGCGAGTGTAAAAAAAAGCAAATCATGAACTACTAAGATATTTATTGAATTTATATTTGAAGTTCTAGCAAGTGATAACATTAAAACTTTAAATGCGATCTCATCAATTTTGATTAGTTTAACTGAGTTTTGTTGTGCTACTTCTTGTGGAATTACTTTTTCACCTTTTTTCAACACTACATAAACTGGTCTTTCTCTCATAATTGTGAGTATACTACACGAACACAATAGTAATTTTTTGCTTTTGCGCAAAAAAAATAAACAAGATATGAAGCAAAGTACAATCATAAAAGGTGTCGCAATACTCGCGGTGGTTCTGATCCACACACTAGCCAGCCTACCAGGTATTATTTTTTACGAATTTCCCCAAGCATTTGGCTATATTTTTCTGGACCAACTCTGTCGATTAAGCGTCCCGGTATTTTTGGGCATTTCCGGATATGGATTAACCAAAAAATATGGCAACATCTTGCACAGCATCACGCCAAAAAATTATCTTGATTTTTTCAAAAAAAGAGTCCTCAAACTTGTCCCCATGTATCTTTTGTGGTCAATCGGATTGTGGGCACTCTTTTTATACATTACACCCTGGTACGCGACCGCAACGCCCACCCCACTGTGGCAAGTTATTTTTCTTGGCAGGGGAGACTACCATTTATATTTCATACCACTGATTTTGCAGTTATATCTCCTCTTTCCATTTCTCTTGCTCGCAGTTAAAAGATGGAAGTGGGTTGTACTTGGCTTAAGCATTGCCATCCAAGCCTCCAGCTTTCTATTTTTCCAGTGGCAAAGCTCACTCGCGTCTACCCCATTTTTTGTTACCGACCTGCAGCAATATAGTATGTTCACTTCGTGGATAAGTTACTTTGTGTTTGGAATAGTCCTAGCCAGTAGTAATTTGATAAAAATGAGAACAGCAAAAATTGTCATGAGTCTGTTGTTTTTGGCAAGTATATTTGTTTTGACTTTGCATGCTGGGTTGGCCATTCAAAATGGTGTTGATCCCCTCCATGCACTCAAGTTTACTCGACTGCTGATTATTCCTTATGGTTTGAGCGCACTGTTTGTTGGTGTAGCTTTTGAGTGGGAACATATCTTGAAAAAGATACACATAAGCTCAGTGTTACAAACAATTGGCACCAACTCTTTTCTACTTTTTTTGAGTCACACTGTGATACTGAGAATTATCTTTGCAAGCGATATAATTAGCCCATTACAGTTAGGTGTGGCACTGCTATTTTTGGTCTTAATGCTAGCCGCAACCTATGTTCTAAATAAAAAAATAAGCTAAGATACACTCAATATGCAAACAACTTTATCATTTTTCCTGCCTTATGTGATTCTTGCGTATGGTTTAGGTGCACTGATTAGTTTTTTGTACGGAACCTATCAGACAAGCATTCGTAAAAACCCGTATGGGCTAACACCAAGTTTGATCCTGTACGGGATTTTTGTCTGGGGAGACGCGGTCTTGATTGGCGCTTTCTGGGCTGCAGTATCACTGTTTAGTTTTGCCACACAAAATGTTGGCTTTTTTATGTTTGCCCAATCGATTTTTTGGATGGTTCGCTCTGCAGGCGAGGTTATCTACTGGCTGTTGCAACAATTTGCAGAAACGAAACGCGACACACCTGAATCACTACGTTTTCACACATTTTTCCCTGGTGAATCTATTTGGTTTGCGTATCAGGTTATGTGGCAACTGGTGTTTGTGGGTGCAAGCCTTTCTCTAGTCTATTTGATTGGACTGGCATACTAGTCTGATTACGTTTACAATAGACGCTATATGAAAACAGACTTAATCAAAGCCATTTTTACCAACGTCTTATTTGTAATTGGAGTCATCCTACTCATCACTGGGTTTGCAAATGGAACCAGTACCGCTGTCAAAACCATAGTATTTGATCAATATCCACTTAATTCTTATGACGAAACTCGCTGTGACACTGAGAGTTGGTATCCAACTGAGCCAGTCGCTGCCCCAGCTGCAGATTCCGGAGCTGAAGTTGACTCTCAAGCAAAAGCTAAAGAGCAGATGGAAAAACGAACAGAAAAATGTCTGGCCAGCCTCGAGCTACAACGTGATATGAAGCAAGTTGAAGACATCGTGAGCGCAGTCACCCTCTTTATATCTGGCCTCGCACTTGTCGTCATCTTTAAAGGATTCATTTTCGGCAACAAGAACAGTTAAAAGCTGTTTTTGCCCGATCCTAATGCTCTTATCCAGAACTAGCCTACTCCTTGAGTGTCCAACCTGCATCATCCCAGTATAGTAGTGGCACTCTATTATTTGCTGCGCCGTATGAGGTCACAAAATCGTAACGGCCCATTCTAGAACCATAGGTAAAGTTGATTGTATCTGGTGGTTCTCGGTGTACGTTCTCCCAAAAGTCTGTTGGTTCAAGTCGCTGGTACCAAGCAATAGCAATATATAAAAAGCCTTGTGGATCCACAATAGTGACTCGCGTGTCGGCGGAATAAGTGCGTTCAATCTGCTCAAGCATCTGCGGAAATCCAGCGCGCACGCCACCACCCCAATCCGAAAATTCATACGGAGCTACAACAACTTGATATGCATACTGGGCGCTCGGGACCGCAATCACGGCAGCCAGCAACCCAACAAAAATGCCGTACACAAATACACGAATTGACAATTTTTTGTATCGCTCTAGCAAATACACTCGAGCTGGCATACTCCATTGGATACAAACTTTAGCCACATGAACTACGTAGCGAGCTCCGTGCGCTGCAAAATACGTCCATCCCAAGAAGAAAAATAGTGTTCGCGTTGCATGCGGTGCATTGACAGTAATAAGCGCGGGAATCAGTGATGTAAATGTCAAGTAACCCATAAGCAGCTGCGTTTTTGACCGGAAAATTACGGTACCAATGCGCTTCTTTTTGGCCAATGCTTTGTACATTGTACCGAAACTTGAAAATAACCCAATCCATCCTAACCAATAGATCGGCGCAGTCAAATATCCGGTTCGTGGATACACGTGCCAAGGATGACCATCTAAATTGTCGACCACGTACGAAGGCGAGAGACTCTCAAAAAAATGTTGCGCCATTCTTCTGCCATAAAAAACATACTGATTGCCCAAAAGTGTTCTTTGCACCTGGGACTCAAACTGGAGATAATACCGCTGCTGTTCGTAAATAATATGTGGATCGCCAAATAAAGTGATTTTGCTTTTCTGTGTTGTGAGATTTGAGAGCAAAACAATACTCACTCCCCAAACCAATGCACCTGTTAATACAATCGGTAACCATGTTTTCCAGCGAGTAATACCGTACCAGACTGGAACAGGTAGAAATACAAATGGAATCCATACCAGCGGCGCATTATATAAAAATATGGCTCCTGCCATGGTAGCTGCCATAACAGTTAGTATTAGTGTGGTGCGAGCAATTGTTTGGAGCCTTTGTTGATTTTCTGTGCGATTTCCAAATGTAAAAACTACTACTATCGTAATCAACAGCAAAAATAATGAAACTGTGGCTTCGAATGCCGACCGGCTATACCAAATAAAGACTGGTTGAATGGCCAAAAGCGTCATGACAATTAAAGCGATCGAACCAGCTTCTTTTTTGGTTGAGGGCAGTCTGTAAAAAAGCCATCCAGACAGCACCAATATACCTAGACCTGCAATAGCCGCCGGAAATCGGACGGACCATTCAGAAATGCCAAATACTAAAAACTGCAACACAACTAAATAGGTGTATCCCCCGATTTTTTGGTCGCCAAATGCGCGCAGAATTAATGGATATGGTTCTTGCCATTCGTCTAGACCAGTTTTGGAAAGTAGTAGAGCGTTATAAGCAATTGATACTTCATCCGGATTCAAGACCGGCGGACGATCTGCCAAGTTGTAGAACCGGAGCCAAGTAGCAAGACCAAGTACCACCCAGATCAAAAAAATCTGGAAAATCTTATTTTTTGTGTCTTTATGCATACCAATATCGTACTCACGCTTAACAAACCATTTTTTATACATTTTTTGAACTACAGCACGAACAGCAAAACCCGACATATATATTCATACTACATAACCTTGGGGTTTTAGGGGAGTGGGAATTGCTGGATTTTTGGAAAAATAAGCAAAAGCGGCCGGTAAATAGTCCTACAAAATATCTTACTGGCACTTTTCGCACACACCAAAAAAATCGGTTGCAGGAATTTTAATTTTAAAGTTGCTTTGTTTCAGGACTTTTTCCTCTAAGTGCTTAGTAGCCTCTTCAAACTCAGTAAAATGAACGTGAGCAATGGTGCCACAACTCTCACAAATTAAATGTGAACACGAATCGGCCTTCTCATAATAATAGCGCCCATCACGAAGATCGACTTTTTTGAGTACGCCTTTATTGACAAAATGCTCGAGGTTTCTATACACACTCACCTGATCAAACTTGATTTTTTTCTCGGTTAGAAACTGCACGCAGGTCTGCACATCCACCGGAGTATCCTGCGCCAGCATAAATTCGAGCAAAGCAATCCGCAATGGCGTAACACGCAACTGAATACTGCGGAGTTGGTCTGAGGAGGAATTGGTTGCTGAAGTAGATTTAGCTAGGGCCATGTATATATTATACGTCATAATACCAAAAATACCAATATATGCAAATCACTTGCATTTATTATTTTTTTTATTATAATTGGTATTTCAGTTTCACAAAAAAAATAAAAAGTAAAACAAAGGTCAAAACTATGCGAATTTCATTTATGGGCAAAGGTGGAAGTGGTAAAACTACGCTAACTGAAGCATTTATTTCCTACTTAGACAAAAAGGGGTTACAAGCACTCGCAATTGATGGCGATGTGAATGTCCATTTAGCAGAAATGCTTGGTCTAGAATCAAAACCGCTCAGTGATCAGATGAGTGAAGTTGTAAAATTTCTTGAACCAAACCGCAAAAAACCTACAATTGGTACAACACCCCCAACAGTAAATAGCACCTTTATTTCTCCTAGTAAAAATGACCTATTTGTAAAAAAATTTGCATCTACTAAAGAAAATATCTCCGTACTTACTGTCGGAACCTATCAAGCTGAAGATATTGGTTTTTCTTGTTATCATGGAAAATTAAAAGTTGCCGAAATGATATTTCATCGATTATTAGATACTGAAAATGATATTGTTGTTGCTGATTTTACTGCTGGGATAGATAGCCTTGGCACCTCTCTTTTTATGGTCTCAGATATCAATGTTTTTGTAGTTGAACCAACGCTTAAAGCTATAAAGGTCTATTCGGATTTTAAGAAAAAATCAAAAAAAGAGAATCTTACTACATATGTGGTAATGAATAAAATTATTGATGAGAGCGATGTAGCTTTTATTGAATCCTACATCCCAAAATCAGAAATTCTAGGGCAAGTTTCCTTTAGCCCTTTGATGAATAAATTTGAAAGGGGTGAGAAAAATGCTCTGGAATTATTTGTAGACCAAAATACTGAACTATTCAAAGCAATCTTAACAAAGCTTTCCCTGAAAAAAAGAGACTGGAATAGTTACTATACAAAATTAGTCACAATTTATAAAACAAACTGCCAACAATGGTACAACGGATACTACGGGGTAGTCTTGGATGACGATATTGATATGGATTTTTCCTATAAAAAAGAATTTAAAACACAAACCGGAATTCGTAAGTCAACTTACTCTAAAATCA
>CAZOZK010000049.1:0-7951 GCA_964584245.1 uncultured Pseudomonadales bacterium
AAGTATTCAGGAGACTAGGTAGAATAAGGTTCCACCTGCGGGCAACTACGCTCACCAATGGAGACATCAACATTTGCAAAGTCATAAATGTATTGGTATGTAGCGCTAATTTTAGAGTTCGAAAAGCTACTATAGTCCCATGTGAGTTCTGACGCAAATATCGAACTCAACAAGACTTTTATCTGATCAATATTTGAGTATTGATAAGTAGTTCCTAAATCTGCAAATTTATCCTTCATAAATTTCACGACAGACTCTAGATTGTATTTAGATAGTACTTCATCGTTTTGTGTGAGTTCAACTTTGGCAATTTGTTCTTCAATCAACTTATTTTGTTCTTTAAATATTTCATCACTATAAATACCCGCTAAATTTTTCTCCACCAACGCTTGTCGTAATCCCTGTAGTCGTTTTAGCTCACTGCTTGCGGTATCTTTTTTCCTTTGCAAAAGCGATGCTCGTTTGTAATAAGTTGAACGAAGCATTGAGAGAAAAGCGTTCAAGGTTTCCTGTTTTGGTGTTATTCGTCTTAAATATTCAACCATTGAATAGTCAAGTGTGTAGGCTTTCACCGATGGCTTTCCGCATCTTTCTCTACAAAAGTAGTAGGCATGGCGAGCTGTTTTGCCTTTGCTCCATGCGCCCGTGAATGGCGCGCCACAATTACCACACTTTACTAATCTTCTAAGCGGAAAATCTGGGTTATTTCTATTGTTCTTCGCAATAGGAGTAGAAATATTATGATTTCTTCCTTCTATAATACTTTGCACTTTATAATACTGAGCCATTGTAATCATTGGTAGATGCTGACCCTTAATTTCCTCTGGATATTTTTCAGATGACATTATGCCTGCATAAAATTTATTTTTAAAAAGTTTACTTGTTGTTTGAGGTCTAAGGAGACACTCCCTCCCTCTCACAATATTTCGCAAACCCCAGGAATTCATTTCGTCTGCCATTTCCTTGAGGGTTTTTGTACCTGTTGCCATAAGTTCCCAAGCTTTTTGTACTAAGTCCCATCTTTCAGGATCTTTAATTGCATAACCATCAGATACTAAGTATCCAACTGGCACTTTCCCATTGGGTAATCCTGATAAAAATCTAGCTCTCATTCCGTTTTTAGTGCGTTCGCTTCTAACATCGTTGTCTAGCTGGGCAAAACCTGCCAAAATAGTCTCAACAAGTTTTTCTGTCGGACTATTACCCGTTGGCTCTGTGGCAGATATCAGATTGATCCCACACTCACTCAATTTTTTTCTTATTGCCAAGTAATCTTGGGTTTGCCTAGAAATACGATCTACTCTATACGCAATTACTGCGCCTATTTTCTTTTTATTTTTCCTACAATATTCAAGCATTTCAATAAGTACAGGACGCCCAATTATCGTTTTTGCAGATTTTCCTTCTTCCCGAAAAACTTTTACAACTTCAATGCCTCGTTTAATTGCTTCTTTCTGACAAATATCTTCTTGCGTATCAAGAGAAAAATTATCAACTTGCTCTTCAGTAGAAACTCGTAAATAAATAACAGCTGTCTTTAACTCTTCATGATCAATAATACCCATATTATTTACCTCCTAAAACTTCAAGCAAAGTCTTCCCTTGAAAGGTCATTCTTTCAAATTCATCTAACCAGTTATCTATTAAATATTGAAATTTAGTTGAAAGGTCATCAATCTGGTCATCAGTTAACTCTTGCGAAACATCGCCGAGGTTATTTTTGATTTTCTGAAGTTGTGTTTCTTGCTGTGTGGGAAAGATTGAAGAAAGCGTAGTATCTAATACAGCAAATTGATTCGAGGATATATCAATTCTCTTTTTGGGCTTTACTTCTGGTATCTCAAAAAGTGTCAATTCTTGGTTTAACATATTTAAATTTAACTATATCGATAGAGATAGTATATATCTCGATAAAGATAGTTGTCAAGTGAATTTTGCTCTAGGAATGTAAGTATAAAAGTCAAGTTTCCCTTTCATTCCCTGACCTAGTTTGTTATACTCCAAGCAACTATTTTTGCTGGTATATATGGAGTTTTCTTTGTTTTGGCAAACATATTTTACAAACCCTGACCCACTCATTCTCTTTGGCATATTGGGAAGTATTTTCGTGTCTCTTGTCTTTGTATTTACAGCATTAGCGACTCTTTCAATTCTTCTCAGAATCAAGCGTGCTCGAAGACTTTTAGATACACCGCACACATATCTAGAAGTAAAACCAACAGATAGAACGCTCAAAACAACACTTACCAACACAAAGCTTTTTGAAATTTTGCACTCCTTGGAAAAACCATATACTTGGTGGGATAAGATCTTGGGTTTTACCAAGCCTGTAAGCTATGAACTTGTTTCAAGCAAGTACGATGGAATTCGCTTTATCCTTCGGGTTGCTACAGAAGACGCTCCAAGTATTAAAAAAACACTACTCGCATATCTTCCTGGTATCGAGATTAAAAAAACAGATGACTACCTACCTAGTACTACCAACAAATCATACGCAATTGAAGAACTAACCCTGAGCAATTCTTTTATCTACCCACTTTCAGAACTACCACAATTACAGCAGTATGATCCGCTTGCATATCTGACTGGATACCTTACTAAACTCAGCGACTCAGAGCTGATTGCCCTGCAATTTATTTGTACTCCTGTACACACAGCAACACACAAAAAAATCCTAAATAAGATTGCAGATCTACAGAAAAAAATCCTGAGTAACGAAAGTGCAGATCAAATTCTTTCGGAGCATTCAGGTTCAGACATCATAAGCTTGCTTGGAAGACTTCTAGCTTTTATCATCCTAACCCCTGTAACACTGCTTTCTTGGGTTCTTGGTAACACAAGGCAAGTATTTCCTACTTGGCTTTTTGAAACACCAGCTACCAAACCACTGCAATCTGGACAAGCAAAAAATGAACTACTGCAATCAGTAGCAACGAAAATTAATCAACCGCTTTTTGAAGTAACCATTCGCGTGTACATCCAATCAGATACAAAACCACAAGAACGATTCAAAGGTATTCTTGCCTCATTTGAATCCTTTGCCACACCGCACCAAACAATATACAGAAAGAAGACAGTCTTTACCTATATTCACACTCCGCTGTTACGAAAACTCCAGTATTTCCTTTTGCAAAACCGACTTTCACTTTTTTCAAGCCCTCTGTTTTTATCCGCACTGGAACTTGCAGGTTTGTATCATCTACCTCATGTGCTCAACACCAAAACCGAAGACTTACTGCAAGTCAAAAGTCCCAAGCTTCCAGCGCCACTGTCGCTTAAAAAGAACAGATCAGAGTTTGATATAGCCTTTGCCACAAATTCATATGGAGAAACAATCACTCCAATTGGCGTGACTCTCGAAGAACGCAGGCGACACACTTATATCATTGGGGCAACAGGTACCGGTAAAACCACACTTTTACTACAGATGATTTATCAAGATATATGCAAAGGCAATGGTCTGGCAGTTATTGATCCACATGGAGATTTAGCAGAGCGATTGATTGGAGTTATCCCAGAAGAGCGCGTCAAAGATGTTGTCTACTTTAATCCGTATGATATTGAGTTCCCGATTGGTCTTAATGTGCTTGAGATTCCAGACGGACTATCAGAAGTCGAGCTACAGCGAGAAAAAGACTTTATTACCTCAACACTCATATCAATCTTTCATAAACTGTATGACGCACGATACTCGGGGCCAAGAATGGAACACATCTTGCGCAATGTGATTTTAACGGCACTCGAGCAAGATAAGCCAACACTCTTTACTATCTATGATCTTTTAACCAACACGAACTATCGTAAACAGGTAACAAGTAAGCTAACCGATGAAGTTCTAAAATCGTTCTGGAAGAATGAGTTTGAAAAGCTTGGTAGTTTTCAAAAGGCAGAGCAAATCTCACCGATCACTAATAAACTTGGTAGATTTTTAACAACCAGTATGACGCGCAACATCTTAAACCAGAGTGAGAGCAAGCTTGATTTTGAAGACATCCTGAATAACAAAAAGATCCTGATTTGCAACCTCTCAAAAGGAAAGATAGGAGAAGACACTGCCTATTTCCTTGGAGGGCTTTTTACTGCCAAAATACAGCTAACGGCGCTAAGAAGGGTACATATTAAAGAATCAGAACGCCCAGACTTTTTCTTATATATCGATGAGTTTCAAAACTTTGCCACCATGTCGTTTGCTCAAATTCTGTCTGAGGCACGAAAGTATCGACTGAGTGTTATTCTGGCACATCAAAATACGGTACAGATTGAGCCTGACTTACTTGAAACAATTATTGGAAATACTGGTACACTAATCTGCTTTAGAACAACAAGCCCAAAAGATGAGATCAAACTGCTTCCTGTGTTTGCTCCAGAAGTTGAGATAGGGCAGATCCCAAACCTACCCTCATACAACTTTTATATGAAGATCAATGCATTACAGCCTCAAGCAACATTTAGTGGAGAGATTGAAAACTTTGTGATTGCAGATACTGAACAAATAAGGGCAGAAGTAATGACTCACTCACAACAAACCTATGGAAACGAACGATCAACAATTACCCTTTCAAAAGAAAAATCAAAAGAGAAAAAGACCCCAAAGACTGTAAAAGAAGCACCGATTACTGAGAACTTTTTCGAGCAAATAAAGCCCTAGCCGACTAGGGTATTACTTTATTTCTTTTTGCCTTGTATACGCTATAATTAGCATAAGTTTGTAGTCTCTTTATCTTATAAATAAGAAAGAAACTTATTTCCTCACATATACTATATATGGGAGGATAGAGGTGGGTAACTCAATAACCTATGCTACTACCAACAATTACAAATAAACAAAAAGAAATACTTCACTATCTCTATAGATTCAGATTCCTCAATAGTATTCAAATTCAATAACTCCTCAATCACAAAGACCCTAAAAATACTAATGTCTGGCTCAAAGATCTAACAACCAAAAACTATACTGGCAAAATCTTCGAAAGAACACCGGGAATAAATAAACCAGCACTGTATTACCTTACTAATAACGGAATCAAGTTTTTTAGCTCTGCCGAGGGAGCGGATAAGAAACGATTACGAAAACTGTATCAAGAGAAAAGAAGATCCCAAGGCTTCATTGATCAATGCATACTCATTGCAGATATATACCTCAAGCTGAAAACTCAAAATTTACAAGACTTCAAGCTGTACACACAAGCAGACTTTAAAGCAAACTCAATCATCCATGATCTTCTACCAAGTTTTGCCTATGTCTACTCGAATGATGAAAAACTACAGCATCACACCTGCGAAATCATTAAAGACAGCACACCACGCTTTGCCATTCGCTCAAGAATTAATCAATACATTGAATTTTTTAAAAACCAGCCAACCATGCAGATTGTGTTTGTCTGCCAGTCACAAAAAATACTCGCATTTGTGCAAAAATACATAGAAAAAGCTCAGGCCGATGCCGACACTGAGCTTTCTATGCACGCGACTTTACTCTGATTCTTTGAGAATCTCGTGCCCTCGCTCCATGATTTTGTTGACTAACACGGTCACAACCCCTTGCAAGTCACTAGTTGTAAACTCGTCACTATTTTCAATCAACTCCAAGATCTCACTTTCAAATGGTTCAGTTAGTAATGGGTTTATCATATTTTTTTCCTTTCAAACTTGTTCAAGTAAAACTGTTAATACTTTTTCTACCGTTCCCAAAGCCTTTGAGATGGCAACAATCGGATCTTTTGCATACTTAGAGATATAGTTCCACGCATTGCCCGTATGGTCTTCATATCCGTACACATCCATAAGTATAGTAGCAGTAAACTCCGCAATGGTCTCTTGTTCTTCTGTCTGCTTGCCTTCAAGCTTGCCACTGAGTCTGGCATGTATAGCATGCGCAAGTTCATGAAAAAACACTGCTGGACTATGGCTACCTATTCTGATCTGTGTACCATCAGTTGTACAATCTCCAAGCCGATCGGGTAGTGTTGGCACATATGCCACTGAAATGCCCATTTTTTGGGCTACACTGACTAAGTCGGGCAATTCCTGTGGCTGATACGCAGTTATGTTATTTTCTCCCTCAGTTGCAGAAGTCGGAAACACTGGAACAGCTGAAAAGCCAATACAAAGTTGCTCATCTTCTTTTTCTTCACCTCCTTTCTTTTTACTAGCAATTACAATCGGACGCAAAATATAAACTGCTTTACTTCCTTTCTTGATTCTTCTACCTGCTTTTTCCCATTGGCGAAACCCTCTACAATCAAGCTCACCTGCTTGCATCATGCTGAGTACTTTGTTTGACAAACTCCAGTGTAGTGCTGGAGCTTGTGGATCAAGTCTGATTCGAGCAACTTGTGCTATAGCAGATATGTCACCAGTCTTGAACTTCTCTACTACCGCATCAAGACTTTGTTGTGCTTTGGTTGAAAGCTTCATATTGGTATTGGGGACTGCTTGTAATTTAATAAAATTTTTGGGAAGCAGCCCGCCTGCTTCCCATACCTGGGCAATAACAAAGCAGGGTGAAATTTTGCATAGGGCAAGCAACGCAAAGCGGTGCGCAGTTTATTGGAGCGAAGCGGAAACCCTTGCAAAATGAGGGGTAAGACCCCTTCTTTGCGCTATAATTACAGGTAATGACTATTACAAAAACCGACTTTATAGCTTTCCTTGATGCTCCGCGGCATCTCTGGGCAATTAAAAATAACAAACTTTCAGAAAAAGAAATTAATGTTTTTATTCAACACCTCTTTGATCAAGGATATGAGGTAGAAGAACAGGCTGAGAAATACATTCAAAACATTCTCATCCCAAGCTATGCGATCGATCCTGAAAATGTACTTCTCCAACCAACACAAATAAGCGGAAATTTTCAGGCAAGAACAGATGTTCTCATTAAAAATGTCAAAACAAATAAGTGGGATATCTATGAAATCAAAAGCACCAATGATGTCAAAAAGACGCACAAATATGATGCTACTTTCCAGTACCTCGTATTTAGAGAGTCGTACGATATAGGAACGGTACACATACTGCACCTCAATAAAGACTATGTGCGCAGTGGAGATATAAGCCTTTCGGAGTTATTCACTGTTTCTGATATTACAGAAGAAGTTCAGAAGCTGACTGATGAAGTTTCAGAACTACGGCATGACGCTCTAGCTACAGCCCAAGCAAGCAATCTACAATCTGCGGATAAATGCTTCAAGCCAAAAGAGTGTCCATGTATCGCTGTCTGCCACCCAGATCTTCCCGAATATTCTATTTACGATATAAATCGTCTATCTGCCAACCAAGGCAAAATGCGTGATCTTATCGATCAAGGGATTGAAAGTGTTTTTGATGTGCCAAAAAATTTTCCACTTTCAAAGATACAGCGCTTTCAAGTAGCTGTTGCTCAAAACAACAAAGTAGCGATAGACACAAATACCATTAAAAATGACTTAGATGGTGTCACCTACCCGCTGTATTTTATTGATTACGAATCATATAACCCTGCTATTCCTATGTATGATGGCTACAAACCATTTGATCAGATGCCGTTTCAGTGGTCACTGCATATACAACAACAGCAAGGTGGGGAGCTAGAACATTTTGAATTTATAGAAACTGAGCAAATTGATCCTATTCCTAACTTTCTAACAGCACTGCAAAAACACATTGGAGAACAAGGATCGCTAGTCGTTTGGAATAAATCATTTGAAGGCACACAAAATAAACGCATGGCTGAAATTCATCCCCAATTTGCAGATTTTTGCCTCAACATGAACGAGCGAATCTATGACCTCATGGATATATTTCAAAAGCAATGGTATGCAGATCCAAAATTAAAAGGAAGTTACTCAATCAAACAAGTACTTCCTCTTTTTGCACCTGACTTTTCATACCAAGAACTTGAGATAGGAGAGGGTGCAACAGCTATGACGAGTTGGTTTGAGATGGTGTATGAAGATATAGAAACTTCGAGGAA
>CAZOZK010000050.1:0-7832 GCA_964584245.1 uncultured Pseudomonadales bacterium
ACCAAAAGTAGAGTACTCACTCACCCAAGCGGGAAGAGATTTGCAAAATGTCATTCTTGAACTCGAAAAATGGGGTGGAGATCATATTCCCCACAAAGACCTATAACTTAAAAGACCAAAAACCTATAGTGTTTTAAGATTATTAATTGCCTGAATTACCTCTGGATTGTTGTTCATCAATGGATCAGACAATAGCTCTTCTTTTGTTACCCACAGAGTTTCAAATATTTCTTCATTAACAGGATTTTTTGTGGTATCAATTATAGGTTCTCCAATAAGCTTCGACACATAACCGATGCAGATGATATGAATACCAGGGTTTGAAGTAGCGCCATTGGCACCAGTTTTGTCGATAGCAGAAAGGTCCCAATTAGGTATCAAGTAATCCCAAGCTCCTGCAACACTGATTGGTTCAATACGCAAGCCAACTTCTTCAAACACCTCGCGCTTGAGAGCGTCAGTGAGTCTTTCACCAAGTTCAATGCCACCACCAGGAAAATCATGAATAATTTCATCGCCACCTGGTCTAGATATTTTTTGTCGAATAATCAGAACTTTACCTTCATGAACAATAATGGCTTTTGCTCCAGTACGAATGCGTTCGATTGAGCTAAATGAATGTGGGCGAGTTGTGTAATTTTGGGTCGACATACTAGAATTAAGTTATCTCATCTGACTAGCCAAAATGCCAAAACTGATTGCCACGTTGAGTGACTCAGCGTTGCCAAATTGAGGAATGCTCACGGTATAATCTGCAGCGCGATCAACTTGGAGAGATGTTCCGCGTGCTTCGTTGCCAAATGCGACACAAAGTTTAGCTTTTTCAGACTTCTTGGCAATTTGCTCACGAATTTCGTACAAGGTGTTAAACTGTGTTTTTCCTTGCAGTTGTCGGCCAGCTTGAGTAAATGATTGAATATCCTGTCCACGAATTCCAAGCTGTTTTTCGAGCAACTCATCTGAAATTTCTGGTCGACTGACGACTAAATTAAAATTTGCTGCGTGCAACGCATCGATAACATCACCAATAGAATCTACTGCTAGAATTGGCACACGGAAAATCGAACCCATACTGGCGCGAACCACCTTTGGTTGAAAAGGATCCGCCCCACCAATTGCTAAAATGCCACCAAGTCCAAACCAATCAGCGGTACGAATAATAGTTCCCAAATTTCCTGGGTCACGTACATCGTCTAAAAGCGCTAAATGAGTTGTTTTGAGTAGATCTGCCAAGTTGTATTCAGGCAAAGACACAACAGCAGCAATACCTTGTGGAGTAACGGTTTCAGTTAGTTCAAAAAATGATTTATCATTGAGCTCAACGATCTTCTGGGATTTCTCAAAAGCTTTTATTGCCGAAAGTTGCATGTAGTCAGGATGTTCTTTCTTGAAACTAGCAGTCACCAATAATTGAATGACATTTTGATCCGATTGAACGGCTTCCAAGACAGATTTTTTACCTTCCACTAAGAAACTTTTGTAGAGTTGTCTGTACTTTTTTTTGTCTAGTTTTGAGATTGATTTGTATCCGAGCATGCCTCTATTGTACGCTACCTTGTACAGTGGTAGACAGCTGCAACTGTTCTTTGGCTAATTTAGTGTCGCCATCACGCATATATTCCTCGAGTTCAGATGATAACCACTGGTTTGAACGCATGGTGGTTACGATTTTATTTTGCATTGAAATACGCTCATTGATGATCGCTCGTATACGGTCAAAGGTTTGTTTGTTTTCTTCATACGTAGTGCCAAACGTGACAGCATCTTCCCAGCTTGGCTGAATTTCTCGTAATCGGGCCAAGGATTTTTCCCATGACTCAATCACCGCAACATCGTAGTCTGGAGGTACATATCCGGCAAAGTGGCGAACAATAACTTGCGTGGGGCAGCCATTGATTTTGCCTTCAACCGCAGCGACGCCAATATGCTGATACTCTGCAGTCAATAAAAATGCTTTGCTGTCAGGAAAGACTAATTGTTGGTCGAGCAGTTCATCCGCTTCATAATACCCTTGCACAATAGATTCCCCATAGGTTATGTTTGAGTACCCGGCTTCAGCAACGGCGCGTCGCATCGGATAGCCACTCTTTGTTGCGTCAGTGGAAAAATCGTTGCTTTCAAGAATTCTCTTGCCGCGCAATTGTGCAGAAAGGTTCAGTTTTGGCTGAATAGTAAGTGGTTTGAGGCCATTTCTTTGGCGCTCATTATTAAGTAGCTGTACATAATTTTCCACCGAGAGCGTGATGACTGAACTTTCTTCTAAATCTTTGTCGGTATTACGCCAATTGCCATCGAGAATGCCAATTTGTTCAACAAAGGGAATAACGTGATGGACATCATTTTGATTGACGAATCCAATTACATTTCGTGAGTCGTTGCTGCCTTTGCGATTATCACCAAGTACAAAAAAATGATTTTCTGGTACGGTAATCTGAGTACACTCTGGCAGAAACTCACCACCAAATGTTGAGCGAGACCGTGCGATGTACGGCTCTTTTTGCGGTTCACCATTCAGATACAAAATACCACTTCTCAGCTCAATCGTATCGCCTGCTAGACCAATCACTCGCTTCACGAAACTAGCCGGTCGGCCGGTGAGCTCTTGAGTCAATGAATCGGTAATATCATTTTTGAACGAGACAATATCGCCACGTTTAATGTCATAGGTGAGTAGATCAAAGGATCCAATCGAGGTGCCACGTGGGTAGCGAATCATGCCAGGAGTACTGACAATTTCTTTACTTTGTTCATCTACCGTTTTTCCTTCTCCTTTTGGAAAGGTTGGGTACATGGAACCAGTCCCGGAAATCAGCACAAAATCCTTGCCAATATTGAGTTCTTCAACAGCTCGTGTGCTAATCGAGGTTCCAGCCACAATAATTGTAGGAATAACGATACTAATGCTAATAGCATGTACTGTCGCACGAAAAAGTACGGGCAGAATAGGAAAACTCTTGAGGTTTTTTTGTAGTGTGATTGGCACGTTAGTATCCAGAAAAATAATCTTGCTTAATGTTTGCGGGTGCTATATTCATCGATAAAAGCGTTTCCTTGTAGGCAGTCACCATTGCGTTTGGTCCAGACAAATAAAAGGTGCTACATACATAGTCTGGCGTTAGTTTTTGGAGCATTTCAGGGGTGATGCGGCCAACTTGTCCAGTCCAACCAGCGGGCACTAATTCTTTTTTAGTAATAATGTAGTGGACAGTTAGATGTAATTTTTTACTAGCCTTGTTGAAAAAATCTGCATAGGCAAAGTCAGTCGCGT
Source organism: uncultured Pseudomonadales bacterium (assembly GCA_964584245.1). Classification (GTDB taxonomy): domain Bacteria; phylum Patescibacteriota; class Microgenomatia; order UBA1400; family PJMF01; genus CAZOZK01. The sequence goes on from CAZOZK010000050.1 coordinate 3,269, forward strand.
CAGAGTTGCAGTACAACAAGGTTATATGCGGCATGTCGGTCTTTTGTGATGTTGCAGTATCCAAAAGATACGCCACCATACTTCTAAATGGAGTGATGCCAATGCCACCAGCAATAAATACTAAGTTAGTTGTACTTGTGAGTTTTTTGGGCAGAGTAAAATCGCCCGCTAATTGGCCAGCCAAAATGGTGTCCCCAGGTTTGAGCGCTTGTAACTTTTGCTTGAAGAAGCTTGCACCAGTTGGTGGAATTTTGATTGCGAGCAGCAATTCAGATTCTGTTGGGGATGAAGCAATAGTGAAAAAGCGGCGATTACCTCGCAAGTCAGGAAAAGCAAGGTTAATTGATGTAAAAGTATTTATTTTTGCAAATTGTGCGCGTATTATTGGGTTTTGTAACACAGTTATAGGATTTGGTAGTGGTACTGTCCACTCTAAATATTGGCCAGCAGTAAATACAAATTTGTTCATGTGTGCTGGTAGCGTAAAGGCAAATTCATAATTTGTTGCCGAAAGTTTAGTAGTTTTTTTAAGTGTGAGTACTAAACGTCGTTTTGAACTCACTAGGTAGGCAAATATATTTCCGACTATCAATGCTGCTTCTGGCGTGGAATAGAATGGTCCAAAAGAAAGTTGTGCACCAAATAGTGCGCCAATTATCAATCCAAATATAATCTGCAATCGTTTAGTCGGTGGCATAGTGTAAGGTTCAGTCAGCATGAAACCGCCAAAGAAAAGTATTGGCCAGGACAACAGAACTTCTCCCACAAAATCGGCATAATTGGTAACATAGCCCGCATTGTGAATAAAAATTGATAGTAGCGCAGCACCCACAAAAGCAAAAAAGAGTGAAAAACGATGGATTTTGCGAACGATGAGAATGCCACAAATAGCTACAAGCGGTGCCAGAAATGGAGTAGCAACCCACCAGCTTGCACCATCAAAGCCAAGTAGCGGAATTATTAAGGCAGCAATTGCCGCAGGGTTAAAGACATGTTTATTGTTGATAGCCAAGATATATTTTGAGGTCATGGCAATGACTGCAGCAAGTACTAACATGATAAAACCAGTTGCAGAATCTGCAGGTGAAAAAATCAAGAAAAGAATCATGCCAGAGATAAATGATGATTCCAAGTTAATTGGAACCGAGAAAATTTGGGCGAACGCGAGATTAATGAGAAAGCAAAGTGTCAAGATAAGTGAAAGCGAAAGGGCAATTGAGAGCAGACTAAAGTGCAAAATGCCCAGTACAGATAGCAGTGCACTCATGCCAGCAATTGCCGTTAAACTAAACATCATAATTTTGTACATGGTGAATGAGTTGAGAAGGTCGTCAATTGGTTTGAAAACAAAAGTAATGATTTTGCTGGCAAATTTTGCCATGGGTTTGTGGAAAAATGCTATGAGGATAAAAAGAAGAGTAAGAAGTTTCATACTTGTTGTGCGTCATACCAGGCAATACCTGGAAATTATATAAAAAGCTCTCCAGTAAACCCATCAGAGCGATGTACCGTGCCATCAGTATACAAGATAGTATACTCAAAATCGAACTTAGTTTGGAGATTTTGAGGTAGAGCAAAGTAAAGCGCGGTCGCAAGCCCGTCTGCAACTAGACCAGTATCTGCCACCACCCAAGTTGCCAAGATATGGTTTGGAGAAGTACGTGTCTGTGGATTGATAATATGATGAAAGGTACTCCATCTACGTCGATTTCCCGCCGAACCACAAATACTTTTATTGTGCAGAACTGCGGTGCCAATTACTTGTTGGGTGTTGAGTGGATTTTCTAGGCCAATAGTCATAGATTCATCAGCAATTTCACTATGATGCAAAATATCTCCCCCTGCATTTATAAACCAGGATGAACCAGAAAAATGTTTGGATATGATTGTTCCGATCAGATCAACGAGGTAGCCTTTTCCGGCGGCACCAAAATCCAAAACCAGAGGAGAAGTACATTCGGGGATGAGTAGTTTGGGAAGGTCATTTTCAGCAGTAGTGAGTGCTGGTACAAATTGCACAACTTCAAAACTGGGTGGCGTATCAATTGTGGGTTGTGGATTCAGTGAGTACTGTGAGTCATATCCCGCTTGCTCTAGCGCATGACCAATACACGCCGTAAACAATCCACCAGTTAGCTCAAATAAATCTTGGTAGAGTGTAAAGAGAGGTTCACTGTGCTTGGGCAAACTGTAGGTTTTTGTACTTGGCTTGGTTGATTCTTGAGCAATCTTGGTTATGAGTGAATCTGGTTTGAACCGAGAGTAGGCAAGATCGTACTCAGCTATAAATGAATCAATCTCTTGTTTGAGTTTGGCTTTTTTTTGTGCCAGATTTTTTTGATCACTGTCCTGCAATCCACGAATTACAATCTTCCACCAAGTTCCAATGGCCTCAAATTCAAACTCAGTGGTACCACTAGAATCAGTGTGTGAATCTATCATGACAATATTTTTTGGACTAGTTTAGCCTTGCGCAGCAATTTTAATCTCTTCTAGTGCATCAGCAAAACCTTTTGGGGTGAGTGATGAACCAGAGACAGCATCGAGCTTGATATCGGTAATTGCTTTTCCAACAACTACTTCGGCTACGCCGTCAGCAAATTTTCGTTGAAAACCAGCTGAAATTGGCAGAGTTGCATTTGGAGTTACTTCAACTGCGGTCACGATTGAATTTTGTAGTGTCAATTTTACATCTACAGTTTCTTGGCCACCTGGAGAAGTGTACGTTCCAACTGCCATGTACTCACCATCCATAAATTCTGGATTGGTCATCCCGCTGTCCTCTTGGCCAATAGTGGTTGGCATAGTGCCACCAGCTGCTGCATTTTGCGCATCAGGCATACTTTGCGTTTCAGTTACCGATTGTGAAGGGGATACAGGAGCAGCTTTCTTTTGATTACTCGAGTACATAACTCCACCAGCGGTAAGTATTCCAATAACGGCTATTACCATAATTCCTGTGATGAGTTGTTTGTTTTGCATGTTTCTCCTTGAGTTTACTTTATATATTTTTTATATCGATTTTGAAAAGAGTCTTACAATATACCATACGTGTGTACTATACTAGCAATAGTAAAAATGCCGGAAAAGAGCAACATACTACAGGAAAATGTCTATGATCCAGTCATTTAAGTATTTTCTTTTTATTTGTATCGGTATGGCAGTTGCATCCCTCTTTTTTGTGCTATCAGTTCCTAAAATGGATTCTAATAATGTTGGACCTGGTGTTTCTGATCCTGCTAATCCTAGGGATCCTGGTGATTCCTCAAATCCTTCTGGAAATCCATCAGATGATTGTCAAATAACTTCTTGCCATGGTTTAGATGTAGCTTGTGGGTCCGATGGTCCTCAAATGTGTACTATGGAGTATAGATTGGGCGATTTTTGTCGAGAATTTGCAGTTTGTCAAAAAGTTTCGGGAGAATGTCAGCTAGCTGTAAACGAAAAGTTCGAAAGTTGTAAATCATGTGTTGAGAGCTGTACTCAGACAGATCCGTTGGATGCTTTTGCCTGTGAAGATGTGTGCCGAAAGGTCATGAATGAATAGTGTGCAAAAAAATGGTATGAAACACAAAAGTGCCAGAATTTGGGAAGTCGACGCACTTCGAGGAATTGCCTTTCTGGGCATGTTTTTGCATCATTTATTCTTTGCATTAGTTTGGTTTGATGTTTTGAAGCCCGAAATAATTGTGCCGTTTATTGGGCCACTTGGCATACTTGTTCGTTGGCTCTTTATTGGATTAGTCGGGGTATCTTCGTGGCTGTGGTTTATGCAAAGAGATCGCTCGCACATCTATGATGCGGCATTTAGACGAGCCTTGCCTGTTGCAGTCGCTGCAATTGGAGTTTCATTAGTAAGTTTTTTGGTTAGTCCCCAGTATTATGTGCAGTTCGGTGTACTGCATTTGATTGCAACTAGTATTGTCTTGATTGTGCCATTTTTATTTTTGGCTGATTTGACCTGGTTATTTGCTGCTATCATTCTTATCGGAACACCAATTATTTCTAGCGTCATTGCTGTGCCAGTAACAATGCGTTTCATACTAATGCCAACAGTTCCACCAGGTATGTTAGATTACTTTCCAGTCTTTCCATGGTTTGGGGTAGTGCTGTTGGGAGTTTGGATAGGCAAGAGAATATATGGAGCAAATGTGCTAGCGCTTAAATCTAGAGTCCGTCACTTCCTGCCAATTTTATTTGAACAATTTTTGGTTTGCATCGGCAAAAAAGCCCTGCAACTCTACGTACTCCACATCCCAATTGTTATTGTTATTGCGTGGGGGTTGAGTAGAGTGATGTAAATTTTATGATTTTTCAGGACTATGAGTCACCACCAACACCACCTCACCCACCTATAAATCTTAAGGAGCGTCCAAAGCCTTTTGAGATCTCAACCAATCAAGAAAGTGTGGCTACATTACTTACTGATCTAGAAGCTGAATTAGCAGTAATTCTAGATAGAAATGATACTGAAAATAAAGATGAGAAATTAGCGCAAGCATACAAATTATATCTAAAAGTCAAGAAGATTAGGCCATTATTAGATAAAGCTTATGCTGGTGAA
>CAZOZK010000051.1:0-7821 GCA_964584245.1 uncultured Pseudomonadales bacterium
ATGAATTTGATCAAAATTATGGCGCATGACCATGAAGAGGCAGGTATCTATAACAAAAATGATGCTGCTGTCGAACACATGCTTTTCTCAAGAAAAATTGCAGTTACTGATCCAGACTATAAAAATCCGCTAAATGGAGAATCTCCAAGGGTAAAACTTCCAAAAAAAGCCTCAGATTAGTCTTTTTACTTTTTTTCTGCCGTAGCGTATAATCATCACATGGTACCAGAGCTATTTAACTCCAGAGTTGCACAACAAAAGAAGATGAACAAGCAATGGGATGCAGAAGATGCCCAACAAGAAATCGTGGAGGAGGCCCAAGCAGCTCAACTCCAAGAGTTGCGTGCAGTCGAGACAACTGACCTAGCTGGTGTAACTAGATTAGATGGGACAACAGTCCCAGAAAATATGATGGATATGGATGAACAAAAAAGTGTTAATTACGATCACCCTCAACGCCGAGTAGATGACTACTCAGAAACGATGAGAGCAGAGGCGCGCACAACTAATCCGCTTGCTGCTTTTTCTGCCAAACCTGCCGGAACTTTTTTCGACTCACAAGCTAAATCAGAAGAAGTAATTTTGATGTTGCGAAAACACCCAATTACGCTACTGCCAAAATTACTTGGAGCATTTTTCTTTGCATTTTTCCCACTCATAACCGGATTCCTTGGATTTGAAATGGTAATTCCATTTCAATATATGCTTGCAGGTGTTATTTTGTGGTACTTATTCTTGATTGGCTTTTTTTTCTTATTTTTTCTAACTTGGTTTTTCTATGTCTTCATCATTACAGATGAACGAATTATCGATGTGGATTTTCTTTCCTTAATCTACAAAAAAGTCACTGTAGCAAAAATTGATAATATTGAAGATGTATCTGCAACAATCGGTGGTGCAATTCGCTCGATTTTTAACTTTGGTACGGTCGAAGTTCAAACCGCAGGATCTGATGCAAAAATTTCATTTGAAGATGTGCCACAACCTAGTAAAGTCAAACAGTTACTCAATGAGCTCATTCTCGAGGAGGAACGCGAAAAAATTGAAGGGAGAGTCAACTAATGCTAACCTCATTTTCCCAGTCAGTTATCGATGGATCATTATTACAAATGATTTTCAGTTATTTGTTTATTATCACTGCTTTTTTGTATGCTGGATTTGCTTTCGTGGTCACTCGCCAAATTAAAATTATGCGCACTACTGTTATCACTTCATTTTCACCAATTATACGAATATTAGGTTATGCTCACTTTTTGCTAGCCGTTGTTGTATTCATCTTTTTCGTGATGCTCCTCGCATAGTTTCGCCCCCGTATTTCAGTCTAGAACTCTTATATCTTCCCTAGAGTTAGATTTCATTTTTGTGCTAGAATAGTTTGATGCACAACGTTCAGGTTACGCCACTAATTGGGTTACCCCAGCTTGATGGATGGTCCCATGTGACTCAAAACCAAAGTGGCAATCTGGTCTGGGCAATTTCTTTGCATGGTGCTCACGCACGCAATGTTGGCCGAGACGTGCTCGATCTTATCTCGAATCACAATCCAACCAGTGCCGCCGATTTTTACGCTCATTTCCAAGAAGTAGTCTCAGAAACTCAAGCAAAAGAGTGCCAGTTTTCTTGTGCCGCTGTCTTTATTGAAGGAACCACTGCAACGTATGTCACCTATCACGCCCAGATTATTTTGCGCAGAGACAGTAAAATCGGTACGCTGCTCGATGGCTTGCACACTACAAAAGTGGTCCAGGGCACTATTTTGCCAGATGATGTCTATATTTTGAGTACCGCCCAAGCAGTTTCGTTTATAGATGAAATTAAACTCAAAATGAAACAGGGGTATGATATTGATTCAGTCGTTACCTCGCTGACACCTAACCTGCAACTTGAAGAGAATACTTCGCTAGCAGCCTTGGCATTTATTCAGATTAAGCAGCGCGCGAGCGAAGTCAGTGACATGAGTGAGGTTAGTGAAGACCGAGATTATGACCAAGATGATACGTCTGAAGATGTACAAAGAGATGAGTACGTTGCAGATCAATATCTAGAATCTCAAAGTTATGGGGAACAGCTCGACGACGCACGGCTCAACAGTACAACGGTAGATTCCGCACAAAATGGAGTACAAACTCCACCAGTCGATAAACATATTACTATAGATGCAGCCGGATTTACCCAAAAAGCAGGCAATCTGTTGGGAAGTATTTTTGGCACATTAGCAAGGGGCGGCAAAGCAGGTGGCAAGCAAGCTGCAAAGCTTTTTTCAAAACTAAAAAGTATATCAGCGCCAGCTTTTGCATCCAGATTCAAATCAGTTGGTCCAGCACTCAAACTTGCCGTGAGCGGTTCGGTTGGGAAATTTATTTCCAAAGAAGTCTATGTGACAAAACAATCATCACGAAAAATCGCGCGGTACATCGCAATTGGGATAGTCGCAGTCGTATTCGTTGTGGGAATTTTTATTTGGTGGGCATGGCAGCGATCAAGTTTGCACGCCAAAGTCCAAGCAGATATAGCCCCATTGGCAGTTGAATTAGAAGAAGCAAAAGCGGCAATGGCAAACCAGCCGATAGTCGCGCGCGATACACTTGTGTCACTCCAACAGCAAGTTGCGTCACTGAAGCAAACCTATGACGGAAAACCATATGCATTGAATATACTGGCAACATTCTCCCAACCAATTGATCAGTTATATGGCGAGGTGTCCGGCAGACAAGAGTTGAAAGAATTGCCTGTGTTCCACTCGGTGACCAACATCGAACCACGATTTATTACTTCAGCATGGACGCTCAATGACTCAACACTATGGTTATTGGACGATGACGCTAAACAAATTATCCGTTTCAACATGGAATCAAAAGAAGGCGCAGTGTTTCCACTTGAATACGAAGGTCGAGCAACTGCAATTTCTAGATATCCAAATTCAGCCGACGCTTTGGTGCTTACACAAGGCGGCGCGCTACGGGTTGCCACACAAAATGGAGCAGTCACCAAAGTGATAGATACTAGTTCTGAAATAGAAGGCGCGAAATTAATCAGCACGTTTGGAACTAATGTCTATGTATTTAATCCTGAGAAACAAAATATTTATAGATATAGTTTAGAAGAAAATGCGTTTGCCGCACCACGAACTTGGATTCGCTCAAGTCAAGGAATTGAGTATCCACAAGTAAGTTCGTTAGTAATTGATGGGGATATTTGGCTGAGTGACAGAACGGGAAACATTGTGCGGATGAGATCTGGTCAGCCACAGGAATTTTCGGTGAGTGGATTAGAGCGAGCATTGTCGACCAACACGATTGTGTACACCAGGGATGATTTAGATTTTTTGTACGTGATTGAGCCAGGTGCGAATCGGCTAGTAGTGTTAGCCAAAGATGGTTCGTTCGTGAAAGAAATTGTGAGCACCACTCTTGCGTCGGTCACTTCTGTGATCGTTTCAGCAGATGGAAACACTGCATACCTAATTAGTGGAGCCGTAATTCACGAAGTTAGCCTATAATGAAGGTGAATGAATTAAACAGATGAGGCACAAGTTGCAGAGCACGTATGTTAGTTAAGAATAAAAAAGCCCAGTTTGAATACGATATCAAAAGCACCGTTTCTGCCGGAATAGTTTTGCATGGGTATGAAGTCAAAAGTTTGCGCTTAAAACACGCGAGTTTGACTGGTAGCTTTGTCAAAGTTATTGGAGATGAAATTTTTTTGGTGAACGCACAAATAAATTTGTATCCATTTGCGACAGTAGAGAATTACGATCCCAAACGCACGCGCAAATTATTGTTGCACAAAAAAGAAATTTACGAACTCAAAGAAAGTTCATCACAAAAAGGCTGGGCATTAGTACCACTGCAGATTTTTGCGCAGGGTAGACAAATCAAAGTAGAAATTGGTGTTGGACGCGGGAAAAAAGAATTTGAAAAAAGAGCAGTGATTAAAGAGCGAGATGTGAAACGTGACATGGATCGTGAAATGAAAGATCGCAGGTAGACGAAATGTGCTAAAACGCTCATAATTAAAAATAGTATCGTTTTCAAAAGTTTTCTCACAGAAAGGGATACATGCCAAAGAAAGTATTCTGGCCAGCTTCACTAGTAGTAATGGGACTCGTTTTCATGGCGGCAATTTTAGATTTATTGCCACGCGAATTTTTGAGTTTCTGGCCACTACTCTTAATAATAGTAGGACTTGGAGGACTCTTAACTTCAGACAGAGATGAGTGGATGGTTTCAACCAAAAAATCCGCACCAAAAGCTGCAGTTAAAAGCGTTGCAAAACCAATGGCGAAGAGTGCTTCAAAACCAGCTTCAAAATCAGCTAAGCCAGCCGCCAAAAAAGCAGCTAAACCAGCTATGAAAAGTGCAAAGAAAGTTGCTCCAAAAGCAGCTGCAAAAAAATCTAGTAGTAAGAAACGAAAGTAGCAATTGTTTTTTTGAAGTCTACGGGTATAGTAACTACTGTTACTAATCGAATCATAGAAAGCGAATAATGTCTTCACAATTTCACATTGCAATCGATGGTCCAGTTGCCGCTGGCAAAGGGACAGTCTCACGTTTAGTCGCAGAGCGATTAGGCTTTGTGTACATAGACACCGGTGCAATGTATAGAATGACTGCATTACTTGCAAAACAAAATGATGTGCCTTTTTCTGATGAAGATAAGGTAACTGATTTAGTAAAAGGCGCGCAGATGGATCTGCGCGCACCACTAGAAGAATCTGAAAAGGATGGCCGTTTAGCAACTGTGTTGCTAAACGGCCAAGACGTCTCTTGGCAAATTCGCACTGAAGAAATTTCTTCAGGTGCATCCCAAGTAGCAGCGCTTGCCAAAGTTCGTCACGAACTCGTCGCCAAACAACAAGAAATTGCTGTGGGCAAAAACGTAGTTATGGAAGGTCGAGACATTACGTATCGTGTCTTGCCAAACGCACAACTCAAAATTTATCTTTCAGCATCTGACATCGTCCGCGCAAAACGCAGACACATGCAACTACTTACCAAAGGCACCGACGTCGCGTTTGATGAAGTCTACAAAGAACTCATCCAACGAGATGATCGCGACACCAACCGAGATGTCGATCCACTCCAAATTGTTCCTGACGCTTGGGTTATCGACACCAGCGATCTTACTATTGAACAAGCTGTAGAAATAATTGTAGGACGTGTGGGCGCCATGCTTGAAGCGGCTTAATAGCTTAATTTCCATGCCAACTTTCACTCAACAAGAACTAGAAGAAATTCGTAGTAATACCGAACGTATTGAACGCGAGCGACTCAAAAAAGATGCTGACTCAGACGAAGATGATTTTGATGATGACGGCGATGGCGATGAAAAAGGCTCGAGCAGAAAACGAAAATCTGCAAAGTCAAAATCTGCTGCAAAAAGTAGATCACGCTCAAAAAAATCAAAAGAGCATGCACCGCTTGTCGAACGTCTCATTGGATTTATTTTGCTGTTGATCACCATTGCGGTCAGCTATCTCATCATGGTGCTGAATTAAAAATCGCACAAATCGCCCCACTATTCGCAGTTTACGATTATTATCGTGTCCATCCTTGCAAAATTTGATCTCTATTTTCAGTTCCTGGTTGGCCAGGTTGTCCTGGAGTTCCTGAAGGATTTGGCGTTGGCTTTGGTTTAAAGTAGGCTGGAGTACAGGCAACTTTTGGCTCAGTTCCCGGAATGAAAATATCCTCAATAACAGTTGGACAACTTGCACAGGCGAGTGTGCCAGTTTGTGCACAGATTGGAACCTTCACCATACCTTCTGGAGTTGGAAATACGTGCGGTTCTTCTGCAGATAACAATGATCTCATAATTTTATTCCACATTGGGGATGCGCCGGTCACACCAGAGGCAATATAACTCATTGATGCATTATTGTTGTTGCCAACCCAAGTTGCGACGACGTACTCAGTGGTGTAGCCAAAGGTCCAGTTATCGCGCAAGTTATTGGTGGTTCCGGTTTTTACCGCGACTTGTTGGCCAGGAATATTCAACACAGATTGTGGTCCAAATGCTGGAGTTCGAGCTCGATTGTTTGAAAGAATTTCAGTGATTTGATACGCCACACGTGCATCGAGTGATCGTGATTGTGGACAGCCAAAACCATCGAGTGCGCAGGTGTTTCGATACAGCACTTCACCATCAGAATTTTTGACTTCAAGAATTGGATTGAGCTCAACAGTTTGTCCGTAATTTGCAAAGGTTCCATAGACTTCGGTCATATCGGTCATGAGCACCTCGCCGCCACCTAAAGTGAGCGAGAGTCCAAAGCGAGAGCGATCTGCCCAAGTGGAAATGCCCATATTTTCTGCCAACTGAATCATTGGTTCAATACCGTACTCAGCCAGCAACTTCACAGCAGGAATGTTGTAACTTGATGCGAGAGATTCGCGCAGTGTCACCCGACCTCTAAATGTGCCGTCATAATTTTTTGGTGTGTAAGGACGACTGCCTGCAATTTGGTAACTAATAGGTTTGTCTTCAATGATTGAGTTTGGTGTTTTTCCTTTTGAGAGCGCGAGCGCATAAGTGACTGGTTTGATAGAACTTCCCGGTTGTCGTGGTCGAAGTGTCACGTTTACTTGACCATCATTTTTAAAATTAAAGTAATCGGTGCTGCCAACCATTGCCAAAACTTCTCCTGTGGCTGGTTTTGTGACCATTGCTGCGCCATTTTGGACGCGCAAATTTTTGAGACTATCAACTTCTGCAGTGACTAATGCTTGGGTGTTGTTATGCAATTCTAAATCGAGCGTAGTTCTCACTTCTAGGCCTTCTTGGTTGAGCATTTTATCTCCAAACTGGTCTGCCAATAACTCGCGAACATACATCACAAAGTGAGGAGCTTTTATATCAATTGTGTTACCGCGGAAATTCAAAATTTCACTTTTTGCAGATTCCATATCTGCTTGCGAAATGTATCCATCTTCAACCATGCGGCGCAAGACTTCATCTTGGCGGGCGTAGGCTAGTTCTGGTCGGGATCCAAAAGGTGAGTAGACACTAGGAGACTGTGGTAAACCAGCCAACATACTTGCTTCTGCCAAACTTAAATCCCGTGCTGATTTTCCAAAATATGATTGAGCTGCTTCTTCAATTCCGTAGGTTGCACCACCGTACGCAACTTGATTAAAGTACATCTCCAAAACTTGTTCTTTTGAGTAGGTTTTGGTCACGATCACCGCGAGAATAAATTCGCGCACTTTTCGTTTGACCGTTCTTTCTGGGGATAATAATCTATTTTTGACCAGCTGTTGGGTAATTGTTGAACCTCCTTGTACAGATTCATTTTTAGTGTTTGCCAAAAAGGCGCGGGTGATTCCGGCAACAGAAAATCCAAAATGAGTGTAAAAGTTTTTATCTTCGATAGCAATGGTTGCTTGCACCACATGTGGTGGTAATTCCTCTAAACGGATCAGGGTTCGATTTTCGTCCTCATAAATTTTGAACAGCAGCTCGTCATTTCGATCCAAAATTCGTGTGGTGACGCGTTGATCGCGTTCGACCAAATCGGTAACTGGTGGCAAATCTTTGAATGCAAAAATGTATACGCCATATGCAATAGCGCCAATTCCAATAGCTACGAGTATGACAGAAGCCAGCTTTGCAGCGATGGCGTGGGTTCGTTTTGATTTTAGAATTTTTTTACTGGTGCGGTAAAATGCTGATTTCAAAAATGCTTTGTAAGCGGCCACCAACGGTTTATGGTTTGGTCGATAGGCTTTGCCAGCTTTCATTTTGATAACACGATTTTTTCTCTTTTTCTTTGGAGTGTTGAGTTGTGATTTTTTGTTAACTAGTTTGCTGATCAGTTCTTTA
>CAZOZK010000052.1:0-7797 GCA_964584245.1 uncultured Pseudomonadales bacterium
GACGCCCATCTGGTCGTGAGGCTTATCCTGGAGACGTTTTCTATCTCCACTCTAGATTACTTGAGCGCGCTTGTAGATTAAATGCAGAGCATGGTGGTGGATCAATTACCGCCCTTCCTATCATTGAAACTCAAGCAAATGACGTTTCCGCATACATTCCTACCAATGTTATTTCAATCACTGATGGACAAATTTATCTTGAAGCAGACTTGTTTAACAAAGGTATGAAGCCAGCTATTAATGTTGGATTATCAGTCTCACGTGTGGGATCTGCTGCGCAAACCAAAGCAACCAAACAAGTTGCTGGTACTATGAAACTTGACTTAGCTCAATTCCGCGAGCTTGAGGCATTTTCACAATTCAGTTCAGACTTAGATGATAAAACAAAAGCAATTCTCGAACGAGGACAACGCGTCAATGACGTGCTCAAACAAGGCTGGGACACCCCACTCAAAATGGAAGAGCAAGTCGTAGTCGTGTTCGCAGCAGTTAGAGGTCATCTAGATCCTATCCGCGTCAATGCCTTGAAAGAATGGGAAACCCGCTATCTCCAATATGTTCACTCATCTGGAGAAGCCATTCTTGAGAGCATCCGAGCTGAACAAAAAATTCTTCCAGAGACTGAAGAAAAATTAACTGCATTACTCAAGACATTTACAGATTTAAATCAAGATTTGCATCTTACAGCTGCAAAATAGAACTATATGGGCAATCAACGTCAAATAAAACGTCGAATCTCAGCTGCAAAGAACATCTCCCAAATTACAAAAGCTATGGAGATGGTTTCTGCCAGCAAAATGCGTCGTGCCCAAGAGCACGCTCTTGCAGCACGCCCATACACTCGAGCTTTGCAGGTTTCACTACAAAAAGTTTCTCAGGATATTAACCCAGCATTGCACCCATTATTACAACGCCACTTCGAGGGTAATGATGTACTTTTGCTTCTCAGTACCGACAAAGGGTTAGTTGGTGGATTAAACAACCATCTTTTTAAAGAAACTCACGAGTGGCTACAAACTCATCCAAACGCGATTGCTGTTGCTGTTGGAAAAAAGGCAGTTCGTTTTTGTCAGATTGCTGGCATTACAATTCACGCCCAGTTCACTGAGTTACCAGAAAAGATGACTACCGACGCACTTGCGCCAATCACTACCTTGCTCACTACTGGATTTTTGGACAAAACATTCCGCAGTGTCACCCTTATGTACATGGACTTTATTAACACACTTTCACAAGAAGTGCGCGCTATTCAGTTATTACCACTGCAGCAAACTGATACACCAAATCCACATATACCTGAGGATGAAAAAGTTTCTACACCAAGAATGGTACGAGAGTATACCTTTGAACCATCAGCAAACGAAATTTTGAACGATTTACTCCCTTATTATGTTGAAAATACCATTTATCAAGCATTCTTGGAAGCTAGAGCAAGTGAACACAGTTCACGTATGGTGGCTATGAAGAACGCAAGTGAAAACGCTGGTGACCTGGTGAAAGAATTGAAACTCGATTACAATAAAACACGTCAAGCAAATATTACAAGTGAATTATTAGATATAACAACGGCAATTTTGACTATCGGCTAAAATCAACTACTAAGAACGCAAAAAAGGATAGAACATATGACCCAAACTAACAAACCAACAACCCAAGCCACTGGCAAGATCTCACGCATTATCGGACCAGTTATTGACGTTACTTTTGAAACTGGCCTTCCAGCAATTTACAACGCTTTGAAGCTCGAACACCCAGCAGGATGGACACTCACACTCGAAGTAGCACAACAACTTTCAGAAACTGAAGTTCGCTGTATCGCACTCGGAGTCACTGATGGATTATCAAGAGGATTAGTTGTAACCGACACGGGCAGTGCTATCCAAGTTCCAGTCGGACCAGAGACACTCGGTCGTATTTTCAATGTGGTCGGAGAAGTAATTGACGGTGGTGCTCCAATCAAATTAAAACAAACCGCTCCAATTCACCGCCAAGCTCCAGAATTAACTGAACTCGAAACGAGTGCAGAAATTTTGGAAACAGGTATCAAAGTTATCGACCTTATCGCTCCTTTTATGAAGGGTGGAAAAGTCGGCGCTTTCGGTGGAGCTGGTGTGGGAAAGACCGTTATCATCCAAGAATTAATTCGTAACATTGCTGAAGAGCACAAAGGTCACTCAGTCTTTGCTGGTGTGGGAGAAAGAACCCGTGAAGGTAACGACTTGTACCATGAAATGAAGGATTCAGGAGTTATCAACAGTACTGTGATGTGCTTCGGTCAGATGAACGAACCACCTGGGAATAGACTTCGTGTCGCTCTCACCGGTTTAGCTATGGCTGAATACTTCCGCGATGAGGCACATGAAGACGTGTTGTTCTTTATCGACAACATTTTCCGCTTCTCACAAGCAGGTTCTGAAGTATCAGCACTGCTCGGACGTATTCCCTCTGCTGTGGGATACCAACCAACCCTGGCTACAGAAATGGCTAATTTGCAGGAACGTATTACCTCTACTCGTAAGGGTTCTATTACCTCAATCCAAGCCGTATACGTGCCAGCTGACGACTACACAGACCCAGCTCCAGCTACTACCTTTGCTCACTTAGATTCAACCATCTCACTTGAGCGACGTTTGGCAGAGCAAGCATTGTTCCCAGCTGTCGATCCATTGGTTTCAAACTCAAAAATTTTGCAACCTGATATCGTCGGAGAAGAGCACTACGCAGTTGCTCGAGGAGTCCAAGAAGTTTTGCAACGCTATAAAGAGTTACAAGACATTATTGCTATCTTGGGTATTGATGAACTTAGTGAAGATGACAAACGAATTGTGGCACGTGCTCGAAGAATCCAAAAATTCCTCACACAACCATTCTTTGTGGCTGAACAATTCACTAGTATCAAAGGTTCATACGTGAGTATTGCTGACACTGTTCGCAGTTTCAAAGCAATCCTTGCAGGTACCTATGACCATTTGCCAGAACAAGCTTTCTATATGGTAGGAACCATTGAAGAAGCTATCGAGAAAGCAAAGACACTGTAAAGCAAATAACATGAGCAAACAAAAACAGCTACAACTTACTATTGTCTCTCAGGAGAAGCAGTTAGTGACTCTAAAAATAGATTCACTAACTGCTCCAGCTGCTAATGGTGAAGTCACTATTTTGCCAGATCACATCTCATTTTTTTCTCGACTAGAACCAGGACTACTTATCTACCGAATCGGTAGAGAAGAGCACTCATTTGTGGTCTCAAAAGGGTTTTTGGATGTGAATGCTGGCACCACTATCACCGTCATTGTCGACACCGCTACCGATGCTCGCTCAATTTCTACTGTGGCAGCTCAACAAGCTATTGAAGCCGCCAAAAAGACTATGTCAGAAAGCACTGATCGCCGAGAATTACTCATGGCTGAGGCATCACTCAAACAAGCTATGTTGGAGATGAAAATTGCCCAAAAAACCAGAAGATCAGCAATATAATAGGCGTTTATAATCGCGTTACACATCTGCTACACTTGCCATTTCTTTCAATTTTGCTACTATACATGAATCAATCTAACAGCTAAGCTACTCGCGGTATGAAAAAAACAACTCAACCACAACCAGAAACTACAACCCAACAAGGTCCTCGAGTAATTCAACTTACTAAACAGGGCTTAACTGAACTCAAGGCTGAGCTCCAAAATCTTTTTGACGTTCAAATTCCAGAAGTAATCAAACGTGTTGCAATCGCTCGCGGCCATGGCGATCTTTCAGAAAATGCAGAGTACCAAAATGCACGAGAAGAGCAACAATTGCTCGAAGCACGCGCTGCTGAAATCGAAGATGTTATTTCCAAAGCAAAAGTTGTCGAAAACACTCGAAGTCAAACACAAGTCGGCATGGGATCTACAGTTGTAATCACCATGAAGGGTAAGAAGGACAAGAAGCTTACCTACACCGTTGTTGGTGAGTTTGAGGCAAATCCTCTCGAAGGCAAAGTCTCTAGTGACTCTCCACTCGGTAAGGCGCTCGTTGGCAGTAAGAAGGGTGACTCCGTCACTGTTCACGCCCCCGCCGGATCAATTGAGTATGTTATCGAGGAGTTGAAGTAAAAGCTTCGACCCAAACGTAACAGAATCAAGTATCCACAATCTCAATTAGTAAAAAATAATTCTCTAGATGAAAAATAACCGATAATTCGGTAGAATGCGCTGTATGTCCAGAATCGATGAAACAATCCAAGCAAAAAAATTAAAAAGAGAGCAACTAGAAAGTAAAAACATTCTAGTCCATCCCTATTCTTTCGATAAAAAACACACTATCGAAGTTGCAAAAAAATCTCTTGCCCAACAAGTGCAGACTGCAGGCCGGGTTATGGCTAGTCGAGCTCATGGCAAAGTCGCTTTTTATGATATTCAGGATAGCACTGAACACATGCAAGTCATGTTGCGCCAGGGAAACACGTCTCCAGAATCATTTGAGTTGATTGAATCAATCGATCCAGGTGATTTTATTGGTGTATCAGGAGAAGTAATTACAACTAAAACTGGTGAGATTACTATTTTGGCTGAAACGGTCACATTCTTGGGCAAAGCTTTGAGACCAATGCCAACCCAATGGAATGCTGCCGAAGACAAAGAACTTCGTTTCCGAAAAAGATATTTAGATATGCTTATTAATCCAGCAGTGAAAAAAACTCTTGATACTCGTTGGTTAGTAGAAAAAGAGATCCGCCGATTCCTGCAAGATCAACATGATTTTGTAGAGGTTGAAACACCAATCTTTCAACCATTGTACGGTGGCACAAATGCCACACCATTTACCTCACACATGAATGCGCTTGATTGTGATTTCTATCTTCGATTAGCACCAGAGTTGTATCTAAAACGACTTATAGTTGGGGGATATGAGCGCATTTTTGAGATTGCACGTAACTTTAGAAATGAAGGCATCGACCAAACTCACCAACCAGAGTTCACCATGATTGAGTGGTATCAGGCGTACGCCGACTACACCACTATGATGAATGTCGCCGAAGGCATGTTGCGCCATCTGATTCAAAAAGTGCACGGGTCAACCAGCATGCAAGTGCAAGATCAAACAATCGAGATGGGCGGCGACTGGACTAGAATCACCATGAAAGAAGCGATCAAAAAACATCTTTCAATTGAGTTTGATTCTCAAACTGATGAACAACTACAAGCTATTTTGTCAGAAAATAATTTGGAATCAAACGGCGAGTTCACCCGTGGCAAAGCTCTTTTTACCATTTTTGATAAACTCGTTGCCAATCAACTCATAGAACCAACATGGATTATAGACTATCCACGCGATGTCAGCCCACTTTCCAAAAAACATAGACTTGATAGTGCGCTCGCTGAGCGATTCGAGCTCTATGTTGGCGGCAAAGAATTGGCAGATGGTTGGAGTGAAATCACCGACCCAATTGACCAGCGCAACTTATTTGAGAATGAACAGAAACACATGCGCGAAGGTGACAGCGAAGCACATCCACTAGATGAAGATTTCTTGGAGGCGATGGAGTACGGCATTCCACCACTTGGGGGAATTGGCATGGGAATTGATAGATTAGTCATGTTCTTGACAAACACTTGGAGTATCAAAGAGGTGATTGCATTCCCAACTCTCAAACCACTCAACAGGCCACAACAGCCAAAAACTCAGGCAGGTGCCACCAAAAAAGCTGATACTGCGGCTAGCGAAAATCAAATTCCTTTGCCTCCTCGCGCCCAAGCCATTGAGCTGCTCGAGAAACACATCAAAAATGAGGCGCTGCGACACCATTGTTACAGTGTGGCTAACGCCATGGAGGCCTACGCTACCAAACTTGGCGAAGACACCGAGCTCTGGTATCAAGCTGGACTGCTCCACGATCTTGACTGGGAGACCCATCCAGATGAGCATCCAAATATTGCCATCGATGAAATTCTAGCTGGACAATATCCTCAAGAATTGCTCGACGCCATCGCAGCCCACGCACCAGAGCGAACGGGGAAACACGCAGAAACCACCATTGAGCGATATCTGTTTGCGTGTGATGAACTTTCTGGACTGATGCACGCCATTTCGCTGATGCGTCCGGGCAGATTTTCTGACATGGAGGTAAAATCTGTGATGAAAAAACTCAAAGACAAGTCGTTTGCAGCCAATGTATCTAGAGATGATATTAATCAGGGCGCGGATTTGATCGAAACCCCTCTGGCAGACCATATTGCGTTTTTGATCGAGGTGTTCAAAAAATAGGTTTATAAAAAGGGAGTATAATTACACCACTATGTTAGATATATCTTTTATTCGCCAAAATGCTCAGCTCGTTCGACAAGCTTGTTTAGACAAACAGATGGACCCATCTGTTGTTGATTCGCTGTTGGCAGTCGACGAAAAACGCCGTGGCGTATTGCAAGAAGTCGAAAAACTTCGCGCCGCAAGTAATGCAAATGCTGATGCTATCAAACTCCAAGTGCATGGTGGCAATAAACCAGATCCAGAACTCGTGGCGGCGGGCAAAGAAGTTAAAGCCCAGCTTAAAGAAGTCGAGCCACGTTTTTCTGAAATTGACGCAGAGTTTACTAAGTTGCAGTACTATATTCCCAACGTGCCAGCCCAAGATGTACCAATCGGCAAAGATGAATCGGGAAATGTGGTGGTACGAACCGTTGGCAAGATTCCTACCCTCGATTTTGAACCAAAACAGCACCATGAGGTCTTACAAAACTTAGGATTGCTGGATCTGAAACGCGCAGTCCAGATTGGTGGTTTTCGCTCATATTTTCTCAAGGGAGATGGATTGCTCCTCGAGCAAGCAATCCTCAAATTTGCACTTGATACCTTGGTCAAAGCTGGCTTTACGCCAATGAGTGTGCCAATTATGGTCAATGCAGAAGCAATGTGGGGCACTGGATACCTTCCATGGGGCGAAGAAGATCACTATAAAACTCAAGACAATCAGATTTTGGCTGGGACCTCAGAAGTGGCGCTTACCGCATATCACCAAAATGAAACCCTGGCAGAAAAAGATCTGCCTATCATGCTCACCGGAATTTCTCCATGCTACCGCCGCGAGATTGGCTCGTACGGCAAAGATACGCAAGGCATTGTTCGTGTCCACGCATTTAACAAAGTCGAGCAAGTGGTCTTGACCGTCGCCGACGAAGAAGTAACTCGAACCTGGCATGAAAAAATGGTAGGGTACAGTGAACAATTGCTACAAGATTTAGAGTTGCCATATCAAGTGTTACTTATGTGTACTGGGGATATGGGAGCAGGACAGCGCAAAAAATATGATATTGAAACCTGGTTCCCTGCACAGCAAAAGTACCGAGAAACCCACTCTGCAAGTTACTTCAATGATTTTCAAGCACGACGTTTGAACATGAAGTACCAGACAAAAGACGGCAGCACCAAGTTCGTGTACACACTCAACAACACAATGGCCGCAACCCCTCGATTATTGGCAGGAATTGTTGAAAACTACCAACAAGCCGATGGCAGCATTGCTGTGCCAAAAGTATTGCAACCATACTTAGGTAAAGCGGTAATATCAAATTCCAACTAATACTATGTCGAATAGTGAAAGAGATTTACTCATTCTACTTACTAAAGTTAAGTACAAACCCGTTGTGAATCCTGACAATTATGATATTGCAACTGGTCCAACCAGAACAATCCCGCTTGGTAACACAGAAGTAATCAAACCCGAAAACGTTAACTACGTAGCACCTGTTTTGTCACTAGCTATTATTGATCTAACAGATGGAGAGGATGGGCCAGTGGCAATCGCTCTACTTCTAAACGAAC
>CAZOZK010000053.1:0-7626 GCA_964584245.1 uncultured Pseudomonadales bacterium
CAGCTGCCCAGCCTTTGCTTTTTTTTTTTTTAAAGGTCCAAAACCCTCAACAGTAATTTGATGCAACCGAGCCATGGCTTTACCCATCTCAACCACTAGTTTGTTTTCGTCTTCGGGATTTTCATCCAGCCATTTCTTAATAGCGGTTCCTGGCAATTTTTCTAAGAGATGAAATGAAAAATCATTGTCTGAAATAAAATCGTGAATAGCAATAGTGCTGTAACTTGGCAAACCAGCATCCTTAGCCAATTGCGAGGCCAAAGCTTCGGCGTGGAAATAGCCATTTTTCACACCTTTGGGATGGCAACGAATAATTACTTCTTTGCCCGACTTCATTCTGCCAACACGAACTGAGTTTACATTCCCCAAATTTGTTTGTGCGTTTAGATCTAGTGGCTCAATATGCACTAACGAATCTGTAGACAATGTAGTATTTATAACCAACAGTAACTCTTCGTTTGTAAAGTAGCGATGTCTATCTGCCCAAATATGGCCAGCCTCTTCTGGAGTGACAGCTCTATCTGTTTGCCAATAAAACACATTCTGTCTGTTGGCAATGTTTTGATTTATTCGCTCTAGATCTATAGGTGAATTTGTATCGCTCATATGAGTGGTAGTATAGGATATTCAAGTCAATTTGGATAGCTTTCTCCCTTCCCCCTCTTCACAATTTTTTATATACTCCCCATATGCAACAAATCATCCCCTTCATCTGGTTCGAAGATCAAGCTCAAAAGGCTGCTGCGTGGTATGTCACCATTTTTCCCAACTCGCACATCATAAGCGAAATCACACTGCCAGGTACACCAAGCGGTGATGCGTATATTGCCACACTCACGCTCAATGGCACAGAATTTCAGTTTATGAGTGGCGGGAAGTTAGCTGACCGTAATCCATCATTTTCGTACATGGTCGCGTGCAAAACAGCTGAGGAAGTTGATAAGCTCTGGGCATCACTAGCTGATGGTGCAGATGTATTGATGCCGCTCGATACCTATCCGTTTAGCAAAAGATACGGCTGGCTCAAAGACAAGTTTGGCGTGTCATGGCAGATTATGCACGATGGCGGAATGGATGTGCAGCGAATAACTCCAAGCTTGCTGTTTGTGGGTGATGCCTGTGGCAAAGCTGAAGAGGCAATGAAACTATATTGTTCACTTTTTGGTGGAGATGTGATGCCAGGTCATATTTCTAGATACGGTGCCAACCAAGCTCCTGACAAAGAGGGAACTCTCAATTATGCACGGTTCAAGATTGGAGATCAAGAATTTGTGGTGATGGATAGTGCCGCCGATCACAAATTTAAGTTCAACGAAATGCAGTCGTTGGTTGCTCGGTCCAAAGATCAAGCAGAAATGGATCATTTTTGGGATGCACTTACGTACGTGCCGGAGGCAGAGCAGTGTGGCTGGCTCAAAGACAAGTTTGGCGTCTCGTGGCAAATGGTCAGTTATGACATGGAAAAAATGATGACCACCGCAACCCCAGAACAACTAGCACGCATAGTTCAGGCCTTCTTGCCGATGAAACGACTGGATATTAAGAAGATTGAGCAGGCGTTTGAGGGTTAGTGGTTCACTATAAATATTCAACTTATTTTAGCCAAAAATACTTGTAATATAACTAATCCTATTCATTTTTAGTTTATCAAGCTACTATTAAATAGTGATCACCCCTCATGAATTAGCATCAAGAGAAATTGAAACCAATCTAATTGCTGGTACAAGATTAATTCCTTGGGTCCATGATAATGTGAATGATTTAGTGTCAACTATACTCAGAATACATGATGCTAGAAATACAGCAGCTAGTATGGTTCTTAGCATAGATTCTATTCGACCTAGTGACTTGATACTTTCTGACATTAAATCAGTTGATGAAGTCTTAGGTCAAACCCATGTTTACCAATCAGTAATTCTTGAAAATGTAACGAATGCCGGTAAAACTATTCTAATTGGTTCAGATCCACTCAGTTTTATGATTTTATCCTCAAATAATAGTAGTGTAGATGCTATTGGAACGTATGCAGGAATAATTGCTGCTATGGCTCTGGGGGCGAGTGTTTCTGAAGCATCTCTTAGATACATCACAAAAGAAAAAACTAACTTGTATATGACTAGAAGAGATATGCTTAGGTTACTATTTATTGGGACAGCAGCAACCGCGAGTGGCCTTGCTAGCAGATTATTACCAAGTACTTCACAGAAGGATCGTGTGAAAGAGGCAGCTAACTTAGACAAAGGTATTGGTGTAGGCATTCCTGGTCAATATTCACAAGCACAGGGGGTAGATGAGAGGACTTTATTAGATAGTTTAAAGCATAGAAAAGCAATAGAATACCTGCAGCAAATAGGACACATTATAAGCGACGTTGCTTCAATTAGTGTATGGGGGAATGATCATTTTTTAACAGATGATTTTAATTTATTGGCAAGGATTGCACAGGAACAAGATGCCGCAAAAAAATATATAGAACGGGGTGAAGCGTGGCTTGAGACGGTTTTACCTGAGGCAAGGAAATTACTTAGTAATGAGGGGCACCCCGATTCAGTTATTGATGATTTTGCTGCAAAAGCATATTTTGATCTCCGTTCTATTACTTTGGTAAACTTGACAACTATAGATGGACAAAGATATCTAGAACCAATAGTGGTTGGTAACTCAAATGCGATTAATCTATTGGATTGATTTGAGATAATTAAGAATTATTCTATGTCATTCACCACATTCTTTGGCTTCCCGCTCACAATTGAAAGCAAGGACTCTGTCATAATTTGTGACTCTTTTGCCAATGTCTCATGAGTGTAGTAGCCAACTTCAGGTGCGGCAAAGACATTGCCTTTGAAGTCACTTAATTTACGCCGGTGTGTTTCAAAGCCCAAGCCACCCAGCTCATTGCGAGCGACTTTATCTATAATATGTTTCCTATCAAACACCATTGCATCAACAGGACTTAAAAACAGCGCAGTTTTTTTCATGTTGTCGATCAGTTCTTTGTTTATCATTCCTTTGGTGGTTGCATCAGCGATAACAGTTACAAAAACCACGTCGCTGGTTGAAAAAAGTTCATCCAATTCTATGTAAGGATACGCAACATCTCGTTTGTTCCTGTTCCAATAAGAGATGTTCATACCATACGCCTCACAAAGATGTGCAATCTTGCTGCCAATTTTTCCTAGGCCTACAATACCAACGCGCAAACCTTTTGCTTGAGTTCCAACGATCTCTGAAGAATATTCAAACCTCCAATCATTTTTTATAATCTGTGGCAATTTTCGGAGCAAAGCAATCATCATGAACACATAGTACTCACCTACAGAGTCTGTGGATTTTCCGGGAACATTGCAGACTGGAATGTGTAGTTTGCTCAGTTCCTCGAATGGCGCCCAGCCATAGGCAGTGGTAGAAAGACAGATGCCTTTAAGTTTCTTGATTTTTTGTAGTCGCTCAATCACTAATCCATCATAGCCACCTTCAATGTAGCTGGGATGAACACCCAATACAATTTCTTCATTTTCTGATTGGATATTTAAAGTGTCGAGGCTAGTACCTTTTTGTTCATAAAACGTTGCCTTGTGCGTGTCGAGCAGCTCTAAATCTTCCTTACGAAAATTGCTTCTAGAGTTAAGAATGTGAATAGTCATGGTATCTTTTCAAAGGACGAACAATTATTGAATTCAAGTTGCTGATGTTACCTTAGGCTAAGCTAAGTTGTATTGTATCTTAAATAGTGCTTATTTTTAGTGTTATAATTTTTTGTGTCCAATAGTAAATAGGAAGAAATATCTTTTTATAATGTCAGAAAAACAAACTCAACCACAAACTATTATAACGGAATCAGGAATATCACTGCCATATGAAGCTTCTACAGATGCCGAAATCCCACATGACTGTATAACGGCAGCATTATTTTTATCTGGTATTTATCATTATGAACCTAGACTTAGCCTAGGTAGACTATCCTTTCATGATTTGTGTAGGTATGTAGATGGAGAATTAGAATGGGTAGGTACCAGTGCAACATATGATCCAGAATTAGCAAAACAAGCACAAATAATTTCTTGTATGTTTAGGGAAAAGGGGTCAAATGGAATATATCGTCATGGTCATTTTGCGGCAATTAGTAAAGAAAATCCAAATTATTTACTACAAAGACCATCATATGACTCCCGAATGGAGGTTATACCTGGAAGTAAGGTTCTAGGGCAACTTGGGCCGAGATTAGATAAATTGGATATTCAGATTGTCTATTTAAAAAAGAGAGTACGTGTTGAGGAACCATTTTATAATAGAGACCGTTATTCCCGTGAAATGGAAGAGTAATTTATATTTTTTACACAATGATATTTTTTAATATAACTTCTTTATGAGTAGAAAACCTTATGATCCAAGCCACCCTCGCTTTTGTTTTTGATAAAAAATTATCGCAAGTATTGCTCATCAAAAAAGAAAAGCCGGTTGTGCATGCTGGGCTGCTCAATGGGCTTGGCGGTAAACTCGAAACTGGGGAATCTCACCTTGAATGTGTCATGAGAGAAATTGAGGAAGAGGCTGGCTTGAAAATTGCTGCAGGTAAGTGGCAAAGAGTTGGTGATTTGTTTTGGGAAAATTGGAACGTTTCAATCTGGACATGTGTTATTGATGTACCTAAAAACCACACGTTTCCTGATCAAAATGTAAATTGGTATGCTGCTTCTCCCGTGCCAAAAAATAGCATTGAAAATTTAGAATGGCTTATCCCGCTTTCAGTTGACGTTAATAAAAAAAGAATTGATAAGTTAACGAATGTTCCGAGGGTTACAATTACCTACTAATACTCCCTATTTTTTTTGATCTCAGAAATGTGCTATTCTTAACTATAGAAAAAAAGTATATAAAAAGAAAGAAATCTTATGTTCACAACCATCAAAAATAACGAAGGCGATTTGGATAGATCAATTCGTATCATAGTCTCTACATTTTTAATAATATATGCGCTACTCACTCAAGTGTGGTGGCTATTATTAATTGGACTACCTCTGTTTGTAACAGGCGCAGTTGGTTTTTGTGGAGTGTATGCATTACTGGGAATTTCTACCTGCCCAGTTGAAGTCAAATCAACAGCAAAAATGCCAGCAAAATCTACAACAAAAGCAGCTGCTAAACCAAAAAAAGTAGTAAAGCAAAAAGTTGCAAAAAAAGCTAAAGCAAAGTCTGTTGCTGTTAAATCAAAAGCAGGCAAATCAAAAACAAATAAGAAAAAATAATTGTGCAGCTACAAAAGTGGAAAGTAGTATCTAAAAAGGATGTCTCGCCCAGTAAGTGGTTTCCTATTGAGCAGCGCACCTACGAATTGCCCAACGGTAAAATTGTTGATGATTTTACGATAACTACTTTGGCTGATGTTGCAATGATAGTGCCCGTTACGCCAGATGAAAAAATTGTGTTTGTTCGTCAATACAAACCAGGATATGACGACGTTATATTGGAATTTCCAGCCGGAAGAATGGAGCATGATCATACGGATATTGCTCAAACAGCCAAGCATGAATTAGAGGAGGAGACTGGAATTAATACTGACTCTCTTGACTATCTGGGGGTATTTTCTGGATTTGTGACTAAAGCCACAGAAAAAATTTACTGTTATTTTGTTGACAATGTTGAATTTAATTCAAAACAAAATTTAGACGAAAACGAAGAAATTGAAATTGTCTTACTCAGTTTTGCTGAGGTTGAAGCTCTCATAGATAGAAATGAAATCAACGCTGCAATTACCCTTGCTGCTTGGGATCTGGCAAAAAGAAAATACTCACATAAATTTGAGAGTTGGAAGTAGAATTCATTTTTTTATTGCGACTTTCAAGTTACTTTTAGCACTTTCCTCTGTATTCTTATCTTTATTCTCAATTGTGGAATATTTTGATATTCTGTGATATAATTACACCTCGTATTTTTTGCAATATTGCTATAAAAAATTGCAAAAAGTATGTGAAAAATCAGTATTATCATCAAGAATAAAAAAGTATCCACAGATAGAGAACTCCATGCCAAAAAAAGTTGTTAAAAAATCCATTAAAACCAGCACAACAAATAAGCCAGAAGTCAAAAAAGATGTAGTCAAGCAAACAACAAAAGAAATAACAACGCTCAAGACCAAAATAACTAAGCCAGTTTCCAGGGCTTATGGTTCAACAAAAAAATTCTTCCAAAAATGGCCGCTCTTTCTCTTTATTCTTTTCCTCGCTCTTATCTATATATTTATTGTGATTAGTAGTGCGTTGAGAAAACCACAACCTGAAGTTACAGAGACAGTAGTGGAACCAAAGCAAGTCGAAACCTATTCTCTCAAAAAAACTCCATATATTACGCTCAATGGTAAAGTCGAAAAGACCGGTATCATCCAAGTATTTGCCCAAGCACCAGGAATTGTGCAAAAAGTGAACTTCCCAGAAGGTACCAGTGTGAAAAAGGGCCAAAGCCTTATTGCGCTCTCAACTTCATACCAAGGTGGAAACTCAGCCAGTGTTGGCCGACAAATTGCTGAGGTCAGTGCAAAGAGTTTAAATGATAACTATTCAATTCAAAAAGAAGTTATTGCTAAACAACGAGATTTGGCAAATCTTGCGGATCAACAAAGTGATGACCTGCGCGAGATCAGCAAAAAATCAATTGACGAAACCAAACAATCAATCACCTTAAGTGAGGATATTATTTCTTCGATTGATAAAAACATTGCCTATTTAGAATCAACAAATGTAGCTGGTAGTAATGATGCCGCAATTTTGGGTGCAAAACAAAGTAAGTCAGGAGCATTAGGTGGTTTGAATCAATTAAAATCAGCCTTGAGAAACACCGAGTATCAAACTGATGGCTCTAAACCAGGTGCAAAAGTGTCAGATATTACCAAGGAAATTGCTCTCAAACAACTTGAACTACAAGAGAGATCTTTGGATATTGCAAAAGATATTGCATACCTCAATGTAAAGATGGCGCGAATCTCAGAAAGTCTCATGTATCCAGCTGCACCATTCGGTGGTGTGGTAGAAAAAGTCTATGTTCGAGCTGGCCAGATGGTAAATCCAGGAACCTTGCTTGCAACTATAGTAGCTAGTGAAAGTGAAAATATTCTTAAAGTTCAGACAACCGCGCCAATCGCACGATCAATTTTGGCAACAGAGCCAAGTATGATAACTATAAAAGGTCAAACCATTGCGTTATTGCCATCTCACATTTCAAGTGAAGCTACCGATGGTATGTTGCATTCATTGTCATATGTCTTGCCAGAAGAGTCTGCTTGGCTAACAAACACAGAGTATATTGCAGTCCGTGTGCCGGTTGGTCCAGAAAAAATCATTGTAAATGATCCATTTGTACCTTTAGATGCGCTCTACCAAACCGCTCAAAACGCGTACGTCTATGTTGTGGCTGAAGACGAAAATGGCATGTACGCCAAAGCAAAAGAAGTAACCATTGGCGAAGTTTCAGGTGAGTACGTGGCCGTGTGGGCTGGCGTTGGCACTGAAGACGTCGTGATAGTTTCTAGAACTATATTAGAAGGGGATAGAATCGTCCCGATTGAGCAAAATAGCGAGTTAAACTAATAGATAACGATACAGTACGTATGGAGCAAAAAGAACAAAAAAAACT
>CAZOZK010000054.1:0-7596 GCA_964584245.1 uncultured Pseudomonadales bacterium
TTCTTTTTACTTTAGCAACTATACTATCCATATCGTCATTAGATGACATAACCAAATGTTGACCACGTGCAGATAAATCAGTCATTAGTAAACCATTGTCTGTAGCTCTTAAGGTTGCCACAGTATATTCACGACCATGAGGTAGCCTTCTCAACTTTTTGTGAACTGATAGCGCACTATGCAATAGTTCTCGATTTGGCCTAATATTGCCATGAAATTTTTTGTGAGCCATAGGTATTTCACGTTTTTTTCTTCCTTTAAAAAAACTTACCAATGCTCCTTTAACCTCTCCAACATTTCCAACTCCCATGGTACCAACTTCATAATTTACTTGTACATCAGTGAGATCACTTGCTGTACCACTACCTAGTCTTGTTAAATTTCCAAGATCTGGTGTTTTTTCTTCTGGCATAGGTTTATGGTACCATACACCTATGTCCAAAAAAAATTCATCAGTACTGACAAACAGTAAATACCTTGCTGCCTTTACAGCAATTATCACAATAGCAACTGTTTTCGCAGGCTGCACACAGTTAAATTTCAGTAAGCAAATAAGCCAAGAAAATCAACAAGAATCTCAACCCATTCCAGCAGGCTCGACAGAAATTCCAACCTCTCCAAAAACTGAGTACTCTTTCACAGCTGCAGAAGACGAGCAACTCGCGCTAGATCTCATTGTATCGCAAGCAACAATCGAAACCGCTGACTACGGCACCGCTGGCAAATTTGTGACCTCAATCAATGGCCTAGCAGGCAACAACCAGAACTACTGGGCTTTTTATGTGAACGGGGAGTATGCGCAAAAAGGAGCCAGCCAAACAATTCTCAAAAAAGGTGATATCATCAAGTTTACCTATGAAGCAGTTACACTTGAAAAATAATTTTTTGCACTTGAGACTCCCCAGAGTGCAGTCTTTAGCAGCCGCAATAGCTGGCTTTATTTCACGATTCAACTTCTTACCAGCAAACATCAGCCCACTCGGAAGTTTGGGATTTTTTGGCAACCCACTGTTATTTGCAATCTCAATTCTTTTATTTGATTTTGCGTTCAAAGGAATTTATCCAGGACTTTTGTTCACGTACTTGGGATTTGCTTGTTATCCGCTCTTAGGCTGGTTGGCACGAAAAGGCCAAACATCAAATAACCAAAAAACAGCCAAACAACTTTTGGCAATTCCAGCTGCGTCATTTCTATTTTTCTTAATCTCAAACTTTGGCGTTTGGTTCTACTGGTATGAACGTAGTTGGCAAGAACTCGTGCTCTGCTACACGCTCGCTGTGCCATTTTATGCCAGAACACTGATTGGGGATATCACGTTTGGATACGGCTACTTGGCTTATGTGAATCGAAACCAATTAATTAATCTGGTCAAAAAAGTCGCGTACTTTATTTCTTCAAAAACTCCAAAACCTCAGTTCCGTTCGTGATTGGATTGGCTTTTTCCCAAACCGCAGCGATTTTGCCAGCTGGTGAAATAATAAAAGTTGAACGAGATGTGCCAAAGTATTTTCTGCCCATAAATGCTCGCTCACCCCAAACGCCAAACGCTTCCATAAGCACATGATCAGGATCAGACCACAAATCAAACGGCAACTCATGCTTGGTTGCAAACTTGCCATGCGACTTGAGATCGTCCTTACTCACGCCAATAATTACCGCGCCAGCTTTTTTGATCTCAGCAGTTAGATCACGAAAATTACATGCCTGAGTCGTACAGCCAGGGGTTTCATCCTTAGGATAAAAATAGAGGACGATAGACGTACCAGGATTGGATTTCATCACCTGATCCAAAGTAATTGGAACTCCTTTTGCAGACATAACTTGTACCGAAACTGGCGCTTGATCATTTACTTTGAGCATATATCTTTGTTATACATCAGTGGGATAGATTATGACAAACCAAAATGTAGAGAATTTCCAAAAATTCATCTTAAACTGGCATGCTAGGTACGGCCGCCACGATTTGCCCTGGCGAACCAACTATGATCCCTACCATATTTTGGTTTCTGAAGTCATGCTCCAGCAAACTCAAGTTGGCCGAGTCATTCCCAAATTTACTAACTTTTTGCAGTTGTTTCCTGATTTTGCTTCGCTGGCCAACGCATCGCCAAGCGAAATTATTACTGCCTGGCAAGGACTTGGATACAATCGTAGAGGATTATTCTTACAAAAGACGGCACAAGCAATTGTGGCAAATCACCAAGGGAGCATGCCAAAAACGTTGCCAGAATTGCTAAACTTGCCAGGAGTTGGCCCGTATACTGCAAGCGCAATTATGGCTTTTGCCTTTAATCAACCGGTGACTGTGATAGAAACAAATATTCGATCAATATTTTTGTATCATTTTTTTGCGGATGGAATTACGGACGAGATTGAGAGCAAGACAGCGGGCAGCGCAAAAACTGATATCAATCATAAAATCTCTGACTCAGACCTGATCCCACTCATCACGAAAACCATCTACACAAAAAATCCCAGACTTTGGTACAGCGCGCTCATGGACTACGGCAGTTACTTAAAATCCGTCATGCCAAATCCATCACGAAAAAGTAAGCAGCATGTCAAACAATCAAAATTTGTTGGGTCTTTTCGGCAATTAAGAGGAAGCATTTTGCGATCGCTCACCGAGCGCGACCACTCATTCTTGACTCTTGCCGAGAGTGTCCCAAGTATTTTTGACCAAAACAAGGTACAATTGGCCCTGGATCAATTGGTCAAAGAAGGATTTATTTCGGTACGCACAACAACCGCAAAAAAATCGGAATCATCATCAGCAATCAAAACTAACCATTACTCACTCAAAGAAAACCATGACTAACACTTCACACACCAACGACACCTACAAACCAAAACGCACCCACTGGTGGGTCGGGCTTGGTGGCACTTTCGACCACTTTCACGCGGGGCACGAGCACTTTTTGCAGTTTGCCGCCAGGCAAGGCGAGAACTTAATTATTGGCGTAACTTCGGATCACCTGATAAAAGGTAAGCCATTTTCGTCTACCATTGAGCCATTTCGCGTGCGCGCCAAAAACGTCAAAACTTGGTGCACCAAAAACGGGATCAACCATGAGATTTTTATGCTCGATGACGTCTACGGTCCAACACTCGAAGACAAACGCATCAAAGCCTTGGCAGTCACACAGGAAACAACCAAAGGCGCGGACAAAATCAACGAGGCTCGCGAGGTTTCGCGCATGCGACCGCTGCCTGTTTACATCTGCACGCTGTTACAAGATGAACTAGGTCTTCCGCTCCACGCACAACAAATTCGAGCCGGCCTGACCAACAGAAAAGGCATTGTGTACTTGAGTCATTTGGCAAAGGGAATTACGCTTTCTGATGATCAACGCAAAAAACTGTCTGAGCCACTTGGCGAACTCTATTCTGAGTTAGATGGAGATCCACGCATGGCCGCTAATCCAAAAGATGGTGATCACGAAGGCCACCAAGCGTTCGAAAAATTTGATACCAAAAGTGGCAAAACTGTTTTGGTCGGCGACCAAACCACGCAGCTATTTTTGGAAATGGGCTGGAAATTTGATGTTGCTGTTTTTGACTTAAAAATCGAAAGACAACCACTTACCGAAGAACAAACACAAAAAATAAATTCATATATTGAAAAAACCCACCCAACAGTTTTGCAAGCAAACAATCCAGCCGGACAAATTTCTGCAGAACTAGTGGATACCATTTGGAAGTACTGTGGCAAAGATGCCCAGCTCAACGGGGGATTCAACACTCAACAAAATAATCAAAGGAAAACCGTAATTCAAGTTGATGGAGAAGAAGACTTGGCAACCGCCGCTTTTATTCTTGGACTTCCTTTATACTCATACATTTTTTACGGACAACCGGGAGTCGGGCTAGTCAAAGTGCTCGTCACCGAAACGCTCAAAGAAAAAATGTTTAAAATTTTGACACAATAATTTTGCGCGTCTGAAAAAACGTCAATAACTAACCGTGAATGATCAAACAAGCCAACC
Source organism: uncultured Pseudomonadales bacterium (assembly GCA_964584245.1). Taxonomy (GTDB): domain Bacteria; phylum Patescibacteriota; class Microgenomatia; order UBA1400; family PJMF01; genus CAZOZK01. The sequence goes on from CAZOZK010000054.1 coordinate 3,988, forward strand.
ACTGGCAAACATACTTCGACCTACAAATTTAGACGAATTCATAGGCCAATCTCATTTGGTGGGTCCAGGCAAACCACTCACTAAACTCTTTGAATCCAAACAACTTTTTTCCATTCTTTTTTGGGGACCACCCGGAGTTGGAAAGACAACTCTGGCTAGAATGCTCGCCAAAGAAACGGGTAGGCGATTTATCGAAATTTCTGCAGTTGCATCAGGCAAAAAAGACTTGCAAGCCATTATTGAATCCACCAATCAAATAGAGCTTCCGCCAATAGTTTTTGTAGACGAAATCCATCGATTCAACAAAGCTCAACAAGATTATTTACTACCGTTTGTAGAAAATGGTCGGATTATTTTGATCGGTGCTACCACCGAAAATCCTAGTTTTGAGGTTATTTCCGCGCTCCTGTCCCGCTGCAGAGTGTTTACCCTCAAGCCGCTCGAAGCTCACGAATTAGCTCAAGTAGTGGATCGTGCAATTACCTATTTTAAGCAGTTTTCAGCCAAAATAAATATAGACAAGGAAGCTACCGATTGGCTCATACATATTTCACAAGGGGATGCCCGGCATATTCTGACTTTGCTGGACCATGCGTATCAAATGTACCAAAATTTTTCCCTGGAAAACCTCCAAGCCACCAGCGAAAAAAAACATATTTCCTACGATAAAAATGGTGATGGCCATTACGATACCATTAGCGCATTTATAAAATCGATGCGTGCTGGCAGTCCCGACGCGGCCGTGTACTATCTGGCTAGAATGGTTGAGGCGGGGGAGAGTCCTACTTTTATCGCGCGGCGCATGGTGATTTTTGCTTCTGAGGATATTGGCCTAGCCCAGCCAACTGCACTGGTTGTTGCCAATGCGGTTTTTGATGCGGTCCATAAAATTGGCTTGCCCGAAGCTGGCATAAATTTGGCCCATGGTGCCATTTACCTTGCCCAGTGTAAAAAGGACCGCCGCGCCTACGACGCCTACTTCGCTGCCATGGATGATGCAAAAAAATATGGCGCGCTGCCAATTCCCAAAGCAATTTTAAACGCCCCAACCACTTTCATGAAAAACGAAGGCTACGGCAGAGGCTATGACATGTATGATATGGAAAGTGAGGAGATGCTGCCGGAGGAATTGAAGGGGAGGAAGTATTTGAAAAATAATTAAGCAGGAGAAAATATGATAGTCGAAATTCACAATGACGTGGAAGCTGAACAACTATTTGCTCTGGTGACCGAAATTGTATCGTTTGAGCAACTACAAAATCTACTCTTCGAGAATACAACAAATATATCTTCACTTAATAAACCAGAAGTAATAACTAATTTAAAAAATCTTTTTGAAAGAGCTAGAAGTGCAAATAGAAAACTATATGTTCTTAAAACTGAATATGGCCTTTGGCCAGTAATTGCCAAAAATATAAAAGAAATTCATGATGTACAAAAAAAAATTCAAGAAATAATTTTATTACAAAGTAAAATTGATTGTGAAGAAACTACTGGTAGCTGTATATATATTCATGAATTTGCTAGCTCATATGGTGTTTCAGATGGAAATTTTCATTATTCAACCAGAAATGGAAACCTAGATGATTCTATATATCCTGTAAGGGGATCTCACGAAATTGCTTATGTTGACTTAAAGGATAAAGAAAAGACACTATATTTTGATCTTACAGCAAAGATTTATTCATTTTCACCTACACCTCTCTATAAAAATGCCATGACAGGAAACTTCAAACGTGAACCAATTATGGAAGGAATCATAATAGTTGAAGCAATTGGGGAAGACGCTTCAGTGAGAGAAGTATATAGAAGAAATTGGGTCAGAGACCCATTTGATAAAAGTGAAAAAGAAAGACAAGAAATATTAGATATTGGAATGAAAAAATATTTTAAAGAAAATCATCAGTCATTTGGTACACTGATTTTTAGAAAATTAAAAAAAATTTTCCGTAAATAGCTAAATCGAGTCTTTAGCATGTAATCTTCTTGTCAGAATTCTTAGGTATTATTGAACTATGATTCATAGGGATACCGCTCAACTTTCAATTGAGTTGCACCAAGTTCTAAAAAAATACTTTGGATATGATGCTTTTCGACCGCTTCAGGAGCAGATCATTACGGCGAGTATGCAGGGCAAAGATAGTATTTCGTTGCTGCCCACTGGTGGGGGAAAGTCATTGTGTTTTCAGATTCCTGCGCTGTCTTTGCCGGGAGTTACTTTAGTTATTTCACCACTAATTTCGCTTATGACTGATCAGGTGGATGGCCTGATTAAAAAAGGTATTAGCGCCGTTTGCATTACGAGCCAATTAGATGAAAATCAAAAGAAGAAAATTTTTGATGATTTGCTAAATCAAAAAAAAGACATAAAATCTCCAATTAAATTACTCTATGTCTCTCCAGAAAGAATTGAACAAGCCAGCTTTCAAAAATTACTCAAAAAACTAGACATTTCTTTGATTGTGCTCGACGAAGCACACTGCTTGAGTCAGTGGGGACATGAGTTTCGGCCGTCGTATGTGCGGATTGTAAAAAATCTAAGTTGGCTGCGACCAAAAACACCACTTGCTGCATTCACGGCCACAGCAACCCCTCATGTTTTGGAAGAAATTTCGTCAATTTTAGAACTACAAAGACCGGTCATAACTAGGGCAAGTTTTGAGCGGACAAATTTGGAAATACTAGTGCAGGAAGTCACCACAAAAAGTATAAAAAATTTGCTGTTGTATCACTTTTTGAAATCAAGAATCTCACAGCAATCTGGCATCATTTACTGCGCCACACAAAAGGGAACAGAGTATGTCACGCAATTGCTCAATTATCTATTCGGCAAACAGGTGTGTTATGCATACCATGCTGGGTTGGATCCAAAACTGCGCCAGCAAACCCAAACCGATTTTATAGCAAATACTATTCAGTGCATTGCAGCCACCAATGCTTTTGGCATGGGAGTGGATAAACCAAATGTGCGCTGGGTTGTGCATTATGATTTTCCTGGCAGTATCGAGGCGTACTATCAGGAAATTGGTAGAGCTGGCAGAGATGGGAATAACTCAACTTGCTTGCTGTTGGCACTGCCAGAAGATCTTGTTATTCATAAACATTTTTTAGAAAAAACTAAGAATCCTGAACAGTTGATTCGTGAAAAAAACCTCCTGATGAAAATGATGGAGTACATGGACAGCAAAACCTGTAGACATAGTCAGCTCAGTTCCTATTTTGGAGAAAAACTACAAAACTGTGGTCGGTGTGACAACTGTGCACCAGAATGCAAAAAGATTTTGGAGTTACAAGAAAATCAAACTGTCACCAAAAAAATTGAAAAATTGTTCGAACAAGCTAAGCTGCAAAAAATTGAGTTTGCCTTTATAGCGACACAACTCCAGCAAGCTTGGATGCACGTGCTGAATCCTAAAACTCAACAAGAGTACATGAAAATTCCTGGCTTTGGCCAAGGTTGGATTGATACATGGTACAATATCGTTCATGATAACTGATCCAAACTCCACCAATTCCAGCATGTCTATCGAAGAACTTGTAACAGAGTATAAAAAAATTAGTGATTTTTTGAATGAACGCTGGCCACTTAAAGACCACGATCAACGAGTT
>CAZOZK010000055.1:0-7557 GCA_964584245.1 uncultured Pseudomonadales bacterium
GGGAGATGGCAAGTCTTTAAGAATATAGGCCATTCCAGCAATGATCAGCACAATAATCACTAGCAAAGCAATGCCCACAGCCTTGTTTCGAATCGGCAACAAGATAATATTTTTGAGTTTTCCTGGTAAATCCTTGGCGTTATGACCTTTTTTAAACTTGATATTTTGGGTCAGCGATCGAAGTGGCGAGTTCTTGGCCATGTATACATTTTTTGAGTGATGCACACCACGTTTGAGAAAGGGCAACAGAGATCCCGGTAACGCGAATAGTGTCGAAAAAAATGTTGAAACTAGTGCTGAAATGAGTTGTACGAATGATTTCATAACAAATAGGTGCGATTTAGACTGATAGTCTGAACAATCATTATCTCGCATACTGGTAGTACATTGCAAATCGAACTTTGTGCACACCTGATTTCCCGCCTTTCCCATCCGCAAAAAACTCTGGTAAGATACAGGAACTTATGAACAGCACACTTCACACCTTCAAGTATCGAAATATTACTGTATCTGGTCTGCCAGGTTGCGGTTCGACGACGTTGCTCGAAGGTCTCAAAGAAGAGCTTCAGTATGATGGATGGAAAGGTTTTAGCGGCGGTGAGTTTATGCGCGAGTACGCCAAGGAAAAAGGTTTGTTTAATGGAGAATCAAAGCAACATCACGATGCAAGTCACTATGAAGATGATTTTGATCGCAAAATTGACATGGGGATGCGCGAAAAGCTGCAAACAGAAGATCATTGGATTTTGGAGTCATGGTTATCAGGTTTTTTGGCACAACAAGTTGAAGGTGCTTTCAAAGTTCTGATGATTTGTAGTGAAGACGGCGTGCGCGTCGACCGAATTGTCAACAGAGATGAAGTCACTGTCGAACAAGCAATTAAGAACATGCAAGATCGCTACAACGCGAATTTAGCCAAGTGGTCAAGATTATATTCACAACAATGGCAAGAGTGGGTTGTGGCAAAGGGTATTGCGAAGCAGGAAGATCCAATTGATTTTTGGCGCGAAGATCTTTACGATCTAGTTATAGATACGTATAAGCAAGGTAAAGAACAAACTTTGGAGTCAGTGATACATGCCATCACCACGCACTAACAAAAGATCAGCAGATAAAAAGAAACTTTCAAATAAAAGTAGTCGTGTCGCTCGCAGTGAGCGCAGTTCTCGAGGTGGTAGTACTCGAGATGGGCGCGGCACAATGTCCCACTCAACATTATTTTTGCCATTTGTCGTCATAGCCTTAATTCTCTGGACAATCTACCGTTTTGTATTTAACCTCCCAGTTTGGTTTGATGAAAGTATCGGCAAAGCCTTGTGTTTTGGCTTGCCAACTTTGGTCTACATAAGCTTGACAGGATATAGAGGTATTTCAGAGACGGTTGATTTACGAAAATTGAAGCTCGGTTTGTTCCGCGGCATCGCCTTTGGCGGTATCTTTGGATTCGCTGGGGCGTTGGCATCCATCATTTCTCAAAATAAAACGGTGTTAGCAGTACCATTCTTTTACTCTGGCAATTTCTGGTTTGAGTTTGCTTTGGCAATCTTAACCGGATTCTGGGAAAGTCTCTTTTTCTACGCATTTATCATGGGCGTCATTCAGTTCGCTTGGTCCCACTGGTCATTTACCAAACAACTCGCGGTGGTCGTCGCCATCTTCTTGCTGTTCCACATCCCGGCCATTTTTGTAGAATCAGCAACATTTACTTCCATGGCAGGCTACATTTTGCTGGTGACCGCATTTGGCATTGGTCAAGCACTTTTGTATGCCCGCAATAGAAATCTCTATACGTTAATTGTAGTCCACGCCATTTGGGGCATGACCCTGTTGATACATACGTTGTAATTGATAGCGTTGAAATACTAGTCTTATATACGTTTTTTCTTGGGATATTTTGAAATGAGTTCGGGAAGTGGTACAATCGCACTTCGGAAAAAAGATATGAACAAATTCCTCAAGGTAGTTTTGATTTTGCTCGCGCTACTGGGCGCTTGCTTTATTTTATTACTTTCGGTGGTCAGCAGTGTGCTGAGTTTGAGTTCAAATCCATCCGTTTTTCAACGCACATTTTATTCAGATGAACAGATTCTTCCAGATCACATTAGTTATCCAGTCCTGATGGTATTGGATAGAGTGCGGCTCGAAGTTGCCACGCCAATCGAGCGAGTCTATCTGCAAACTGAGTACGCCAACAGACGGCTTATCTATGCGCAAGCTCTCTTAGAGAAGGGCAATGCAGATTTGGCCCTTACGACCCTCACCAAGGGTCAGAAATACCTTTTATATGCGGCGATCGCGGTCAATGATCATAACGAAGTTCCTCGGCTCAAAAATCACGTTATCAAAACGATTCAGTATCATGTGCGATCTATTCAGGCCACGCTTGATTCTGACACCGCCATTTTTTCAGACAGCCAGCGCGCTAGTGTGAACAGCCTCAACGAAGAGTTGCTGGTGGTGCTCAGTCAGCTGCAGTCCGGCAGTGAGCCAACTCCAGCTGCAAGTGAGCCAAATCCAAGTGAGCCAGCGACTAGTAAGCCTGTGATGAGCGCACCCTTGATGAGTGAGCCTGTCACAAACGTTACTGCAAAATAATTATTTTGATTTTGCCACTTTTTGTTTAACCCACTTTTCCCTTTGTACATATCCAATATGTATTGCAACTTATGCATTATTTTTAGTGGTCTTTTTGATTCAAAAATGATTGTGTTTGGTGTAGTGAAACCCTATTGACACCCTTCCGTTGAGTATGACATTCTTACAATCCACAAAATAAATAAACACAACATATTGTGTGTGAACATCAAAATGAACACAATATGTATGCTTAAATCTGAGTTGTGGATCAGTTTTAAGAGATAAAAAGTAAACGCATGAAATGTCCGTACTGTGGATATAACGAAACCGCCGTGGTTGACTCTCGAGAGTCTGAAGAACACGATGCAATTCGTCGCCGCCGGTCGTGTCAGAAATGTGAAAAACGCTTTACGACATTTGAGAAAATTCAAGGTTTGGAGTTGAAGGTCGTCAAAAAAGATGGCAATCGCGAAGATTTTGACCGAGAAAAATTGAAGCGAGGCGTGGTGAAAGCAACATGGAAGCGTCCGATTTCTATGTCGGACATCGAAGATTTGCTCGACGATGTTGAACGAAAATTGCGCTGTAAATTAAGTACAGAAGTGAAAAGTTGGGAGATTGGCAATTTGGTCATCAATCGACTCAAAAAAGTAGATGCCCTGTCCTATTTATTATTTGCCAGTGTCTATCGAGATTTTGATTCGCTTGAGGATTTTGGATTAGAAATTGCAAGGTTGCAGCAGATGCAAGATGAAGAGACTGAGTGTGATGTTGATCTAAAGCAAGAAGTACAAACAAGTGAAATCAAGGAAAAATCAGGAGAAAAAAAGACAGACAAGAAGTAAGTCCAAAAAGGGAAATAAATATGAAAAAAAATGTAAAAAGTACAAGTATAAAGCAACCAGTAGTGGAGAAGACGGCAGCTATGAAACCAGATATGCGATCTAAAAAATTGAGTACACAATCGGCTAAAGAACCAGCGACCAAAGACTCGATTAAGGAGCCAATGCAACCAAAGAAAAAGATGAAATTTATTGATCGAAAATTAGATGAAGGCATGGGTCAAGCTGTGGCTCGACGCACCTATTTGCGCCAAGTTATTGATGATAAAACCAAAAAAGAACGTTGGGAAACTTGGGCAGAGGTAGCACACCGAGTTGCGGTGGGAAATACTGCGTTGACTCGAAATTTCAAAAAACTCAAAAAAGATGAAGGGCATAAACAATCTGAGTACGAATTGCTGCGCAAACATATTTCAAATGGCTCAATGCTGATGTCAGGACGACATTTGCAACATGGAGACGAGACACAACCAGATAGAAACATGGAGGTGTTCACAAACTGTAGTACTGCATCCTCATCATTTATCTTGTTTTACTTGCTCATGAATGGATCCGGAGTTGGCCGCGCCTACGACGACGATATGTGTGTGGTCGATTGGGATAATATGCCAAATGTGCGTTGTGTGATTGCTGATACGCATCCCGATTACGATTGGGGCAAAGATGAAAGTGCACGTGATGCAAAACACAAATATAGTGATGGCAATGGCAGAGTGCATTGGTTTGAGGTCCCAGATAGCCGAGAGGGTTGGGCTCAGGCAATAGAGATGTTGGAAGTTATGGCGTATGAGAAGAAATTCAAGGATGATTTGCTCATTTTGGATTTTAGTATGGTGCGCCCGAAGGGCGCACCAATCAAAGGCATGCAAAACCGACCATCCTCAGGTCCAAAACCACTCATGAACGCCTTCGAGCGTGTGGCTACCATCAAAGGAGCCGGCATGTCCCCATGGAAACAAGCTATGTTTATTGACCACTACCTCGCCGAGTGTGTCTTAGTTGGTGGTGCTCGACGCAGTGCACGTATCGCAACCAAAACTTGGTCAGACCCAGAGGTCTTTGATTTTATCGAAATCAAACGCGGTGGCTTCTTATGGAGTGCAAACAACTCTGTAGCCGTCGACGAAAAATTCTGGAAGCAACGAACCAACCACGCTCGCAAAGTGCTCGATCAAATCATGAAAGCAAGTTACGAAGATGGTACTGGAGAGCCAGGCTTTATCAACCAACATCGTTTGGTCCAAAATGACGAGGGATATGATGGCTATCAAGATGGCAAGTACGCCCAAAGTGCAAAGTACAAGCCACTCGAACGCTCTACCAAAATGTTCTCTCACTTGGCTCGAAATGCTGGTGCAAAACCATACTCACAGATTCCAAATCCTTGTGGCGAGATTTCGCTCAACATGCTTGGCGGGTACTGTGTCATCGGTGACGTCGTGCCTTACTTCGCACCAACGCTTGATGATGCCGAGGAAGCCTTCCGCGCTATGGCGCGCGCCCTCATCCGTGTCAACTCAATGGACTGTTTGTACAGCCGCGAGGTTAAACGCACCAACCGTATTGGTGTGGGCATGACAGGTATTCACGAATTTGCTTGGAACATGTTTGGCTACTCATTTTATGATTTGATTGATGAGGAAAAGAGTCAAGATTTCTGGCAAACCATTAATCGTTTCAAGAGAGCAGTGCGCGAAGAGGCAGTTGCGTACTCCAAACGACTTGGAGTTACCGCTCCACATACTGACACGACTATCAAGCCATCTGGCACGGTGTCCAAATTGTTCGCTCTGACCGAAGGCGCTCACTTGCCAAGTATGCGCGAGTACTTACGCTGGGTGCAGTATCGAAGTGATGATCCACAGGTCAAAAAATATAGCAAAATGGGCTATCCAACCAAAGATCTCAAGAGTTACAACGGCACTACGGTCGTTGGATTCCCAACCCAACCTATGATTTGTCGCTTAGGCATGGGTGACAAGCTGGTCACTGCTGGCGAGGCTACTCCAGAAGAGCAGTATCGCTGGTTGATGTTACTCGAAAAATACTGGATTGTTGGTATGGATGATGCTGGTAATCCACTTGAGGATACAGGCAACCAAGTTTCCTACACGCTCAAGTACGATCCAAAACGCGTTTCGTTTGATGGCTATGCCGAAATGGTTCGCAAATATCAAGGTGAGATCAAGTGTTGTAGTGTCATGCCACAGCAGGATAGCACCGCCTACGAGTACCAACCTGAGCAACCGGTCACCACAAGTGAGTTCATGAAGGTCCTCCACGAAATCGAAAAAAGCCGCGAGCAAGAAAAGGTCGAAGAAGACATCGACTTCGAACAGCTCAAGTGCGACACCGGCGCGTGTCCGATCTAAGTTTTTGAAAATAATTAGAAAGCAAATCGCAAACTTCCACCCAAATCTAACAATTTGGGTGGATTTTTTTTGAGAAAAATTTGGTGCGAAAAACAATCAGTCTGAGTTGAGCTTCAAATTTGGATTTCTATCAAAAGTCTCGGTGGATTTTCCGAATTGAGCCGCCACCCCAATCATTGCAGCATTATCTTGGCAGAGGCGTTTTGTGTAGGGAGTACGAAGTTTTAGAGTTTTCACATTGCTTGGTGTTGAGGATTTTTGGAGCTGAGTTCTTGCATTCTTTGCAGTCGCGCGAATCGCTGCGCGAAGATTCATATTTGCTGCTACGCCGCCGCCGAGCCAAATTTCGGTAATTTCTGGATGATCAATCAAAATTTTTCGCAGTTTGTGGGTGATATGTCGAAACACGCTGTACTGCACGCTGGCTGACAGATCAAAAATGGCTTGTTGGGAGGTTAGTTTTCCTTCGGCTTCAAGCGAAGCAATCAAATTTCGGGCAAACGTTTTGATGCCAGAAAAACTCAAGTTATAGTCGCCACTTGTTGTCATGGGTAGGGGAAAAATGTGGGCTTTGGGATTACCCTTTTTGGCAAAAATCTCAATAATTGGTGCCGCAGGATAGCCAAGATCAAGCATGCGGCCAATTTTGTCGAGAGCTTCGCCGGCCGCATCATCAATTGTTGCACCGATTCGCTCATACTTTCCAAAATCGTGGACGAGCAAGAACTCACTGTGTCCGCCAGAAATTATCAGACTGAGGATCGGGAAAACGGGTGCATTTGCTACTTGGGTTTTTGACAACTTAGTTTTTGGCACAGCCAGCACCGACAGCAAATGACCTTCCAAATGATTTACTGGAATTAAAGGCACTGTATGCAACTCTGCCATCTCTTTGGCGTAATTGATGCCCACCTCGAGTGCCGGGGCGAGTCCAGGGCCTTGGGTCACCGCAATCGCGTCGATATCTTGCCAAGTTACCCCTGCGCGCTTCAGCGCTGCAACCACAGTTGGGGCGATATTTTCTTTATGCGCTTGCTTGGCTACGGTCGGGAACACCCCACCATACTGTTTGTGCAGTTGTGTTTGCGACGCAATCACGTTGGAGAGCACTCGCCAGCCAGCCGTGACCGCGGCCGAGGTGTCATCACAAGAGGTATCAATCGCCAGGATGATTTTTTCGGAAGAGGATTCTGGAGATAGTTGTGCAACTGACGATTTTTTCACGAGTTATTTTCTGTGATGGTGATAGTTCTACTTTGCTGATTTTGGTCATGTTGATCATCTTGATCAGTAATCCTGATTTGAAGCAATTGCTCAGGCTTAAACTGAGAACCTTCAAATTTTTCAAACTCTTTAATCTGCTCCCACCACTCAATTATTACAACTGAGTTTGGCTTGATCAGGCTTGGAATATCGAGTAGTTTGGCTTGTTCGAGTGTATCAATTTTCCAAACATCCAGATGAAAGAATGTGCCTGCCACGCCGTGTCGCTCATAGTCATATTCTTGAATGTAACTATAGGTAGGCGAGGTGATTGTTTCGGTGATGCCCAAAAACTCAGCAGCTCCCTTAGCAAAAATTGTTTTGCCGGCACCCAGCGCGCCGTCAAGACCAATCACTAAACCAGTACTGCGAATAGTGTTCCAGTATTTGAGTAGCAACTTGCCTGCCAGCATTTTGGTTTCTGACTCAGAAGTAGTTGAGATGGTGGTAGTTTTTTCACCAGCAGCTTTTTCTCTTTCACCAGCCGCATCAATCGCCCCAGC
>CAZOZK010000056.1:0-7553 GCA_964584245.1 uncultured Pseudomonadales bacterium
GAAAGGGTAATCAGCTTGAACATAATCAATTTTGCTCGAGCTTCATCACTCAAACCTTTGATTGTGTCAATTTCGTACTCTTCTTTACCAGTTACTTTTGATTGAACTGATCCACCAGATGATTTAATGGTAATTTGGTAGCCAGTTAATTTTGCTGCCAAACGAACATTTTGTCCACCGCGACCAATCGCCAATGAAAGTTGATCATCAGGAGCAATGACGCTGACTTCTTGATTTTTGACATCAACATCAATCAACAAAGATTCTGCTGGAGCCAAAGCGGCTTGCAGATACAGAACTGGATTGTCGGAATGTGGGATGATATCAATTTTTTCGTTGTTGAGTTCTTTGATAACTTCTTGGACACGAACGCCGCGTTGTCCGACACATGAACCAACTGGATCGACGCCTTCTTGACCGCTTGATGACACAGCCATCTTGGTGCGAACGCCAGCTTCACGGGCGATCGAAACAACTTTAACTGCACCAGAAGCGACTTCAGGTACTTCGCGTTCAAATAATTTGACCACGAGTTGTTTGTCAGCTCTTGATGCAATAACTGCTCGGCCACGACCGGTTTCAGCAATGTCTTTGACTAAGACAACAATTCGCATGTTCATTCGGTAGAACTCACCGCGCATCTGTTCCTCTGGTGGCATGTACGCGTAGCCGCGTCCTAAATCGATAACCACAGTTCTGCCTTCCATACGAAGCACAGTTCCGGTGATAATTTCGCCGATTCTATTTTGAAAATCAGCAATGACTTGCTCTTTTTCTGCTTCGCGAATTTTTTGCAAAATGACTTGTTTAGCGGTTTGTGCAGCAATGCGACCAAAACCTGCTGGAGTGACATCTTGAGCTTTTTTCTCGTCAAACTCGAGAACTTCGAGGGTTTCTTCATCTCGTTTGAGCACTGGAGCTTTGAAAATATGAGCTTCACCAGATTCTTCGTTGAGTGATGCGTAGTAATGGAAATCTTCTTCGTACTCGCCAATTTGTTTGCGGTACGCGGAGACTAATGCTTGTTTGATTCCGCCAAAAATTGCTTCGGCAGGAATTTTGCGGTCGTTCACAATTTGCGCAATTGCAGCTGCAAATTCGGTTCGGGCAACAGGTGATGCGTTGTTCATAGATGCTTTCTTTTATTGATTGCTTGTTGATTACTAATTACTACTTGGTTACTGCTATGTTTTTGAATGTTTTGCAGAAAATTTTTGATGCCACTTTACTGGCCACAAACAAAAAAGGGACACTGCGTAATGCCCGTCCCCTCCATTCCACTCAACATATCTAACAGCAAGAGGTATTGTACCACAAGATAGTACCACATGCCAAATATGGAAGTTTTGAAGATTAGTTGACAAGCAGAATCAAAAAAAAGCAATAATATTACATCACTTGTTCTAATACATGCTTTGCATATCTATCTGCTTTCTTTTCTCTCTTACTACCCATGTAATTTAAGGTTTGCCGAAAAATAATAGCCAACGACGTGACTAATCCTGCTGCACCTGCTGCAGCCAATCCAGTAACACTTTTCAAGGTATCAGCTGAGTTTGTGGCTAATGGCAATGCCAAAAATGTAGCAACTTCGATACCTAAAAATAATCGCGAGAGTTTTTTATTTAATAGTATTAACCTCATACTTTTGATCGCATCCTTATCATCTACTCCATCACCAAAACCAGCATTTTTAAAGGTCACATCCATGGCGTGTGTAGCCTCATGTATAAGTGCGAATTTCCTTTGGCTACTCTCTAATGCACTAGGCATCCATATAATTGGGATGTTTCTGTATCTCTTTATTACCACTAATGCCGGGCAATCTGCTGGGATTAATGATTGAATTTCTTTTTTTAAAACCCTATCAGTTATACCTGCTTTTTCAAAAAATGGTTCAAGATTCCCATCAATGCATAATGCAATGTTTTCTAACTTTGAGTATAGAAAATCACGAGCGAGATTAACATCTCCGCCCATTTCCTTCACTAACATCTGCCACTCAGGGGAATTCTCTTCAATTTGTTTATCTATGACTAGTTTCCATAATTTGTCAAATAAAAGAACCAATTCTTCAAATGAATAATCGTCTACTCTTCTTTTCTCACTTTCATCTTCTAAAGCCATAGAAAATTATAGCACTATCCACCCGCCTTTTTTAACGCCTCGAGCGCGCGTTTTTGCTCGCCGGTTAGTTTTTCGGGAACTTGAACCATGAGGCGAACATATAAATCGCCTTTGCCAGCGCCACGCACGTGCGGCACGCCCTCACCGCGCAGACGGATCAGTGTGTGCGACTGAGTTCCCGCCCTCACTTTGAGTTTGAGCTTGGTCTCAATAGTTTCAACTTCAATCGAGCCACCCAACGCTGCAGTCGTAAATGAAATTGGTTGATCAACAAATAAATCATAATTATCGCGCTTGAATTTTGGATGCGGACGCACGTCAATAGAAACATCAAAATCGGTGAAACGAATTCGTGTGCCATCATTCGCGCCTGCCGGAACTTTTATAGTGTGTTTTTTGCCTTCAATCTCAACTTCTTTGGATACACCTTTAACCGCTTCAACAAAATCAATCGCTAATGAGTAGCGAGGTCGGCGGGCCTGGCGAGAAAATCCACCACCAAAAAACTGCTCAAATAAATCAAATGGATCTCCAAAATCGGAAGGATCAAATCCTTGACCCTGAGCACCAGAACTAGTCGAGTATGACCACGTGAATGGCCCTTGTTGGAAACCACCAGCAAACGGATTGCCACCGCCGCCACCCATGCCAGAGCTTGGGTCAAACGCCGCGTGACCAAACTGATCATAGGTTTCACGCTTTTTGGCATCAGACAACACCTGATACGCCTCGTTAATCTCTTTAAACTTGGTCTCTGCTTCAGCTTTTTTATCTTGATTTTTGTCAGGATGCCACTTCAACGCCAGCTTGCGATACGCCGCTTTAATATCAGCCGCGGTCGCAGTTTTGGTTAATCCCAAAATATCGTAGTAATCTCGTTTGGTTGCCATAGCGGTAGCAATTCTAGCAAGTTTCTGCTAAGTTGTTAAGCAGATGATTTGAAACACTGCTAATTTACTTCTACAACTTTAATACTTTCATTTATCCACTCTTCACGTATGATTTTTTTGTCGCCGACCGCGCGCGAATACCATTCATCAAAAGTACTTTGTTTATCATAGGGTTCGATGATTAAGAATGTCCGTAAGGCTTGGCCATCTCCGACGACCTGAATTTTTCCATCCAAGTATTGAGGATATTTTTTAGCAAGCATAGCGCGCTGTGGCACATAGGTGAATTCACCGGGAGCATAGCTAAATTCGATTGGTGAGCGCAAGCCCTCAACCATGATTTTGCGCAAAAATAAATGTTGGTACGTGTAATCATACACTTCCGGCACAAAACTATAGACAGAAAATTGATCAGCACCAGCTAACTCATAAATTTTTTCGATTGCATCCTGTTTTGGTTGCAACATCAGAGTTCGTGTCATAGCCAACTCGCGATAATTAGCGTGAGCTTGTGCAGTTTGAATACTTAGCGCAATAACAAAAAATCCGGCCAGAATAAGGCGTTGGCGATGGGTGGTGAGAGCGCGAAGCACCCGTCCAAAGACAAAAATCCAAACGGGGATGAGCGCCACTAAATAGTATGATTTAAATGGTAAAAATTGATACGCAGTAAACGTGCCGACAATAAAAAGTGTCAACATAAGCCATTCGCGACGTTGTGCATAATTTTCGGCAAAACGTAGCTTAGGCCCATACCAAAAAATGACGACACACAATACACTTACTGCAATTAATCTCTCTAAAAACCCACCTAATTGAATTGGTGTCACGGCCTGCACGATTGTGCCAAGCAATGGATCGGCAACCAATAAGGCTTGGTTTTCTTCACCACTTCCACCCTGGACTCTGCTGGATTCATTGCCATACTGCGTCAAGAAAAAAATGATTTGTTTGGTTTGGTGAAATGAGTGTCGAACTTCAAACACTGCAAATGGTGTAAATGGCAGCGCAAAACAAAGTGCGGCCAACACCCAGCCTTTCCAAGAAATCTGCAGTCTACTAATGAGTAAATACAAAATGACTAATGGCGCGAGAATTACGCCAAAGGCTGTTTGGAAATGGAATGAGAGTGAGACAATCGCGGCGAGCATACCCATAGCCCAAATGGGAAATGTGCGAGCCGCGCGGTATTTCCACAACAAAACCATCACCGCTGCCATAACTAACACAGTCATGTACGGCGACCAGGCGGATTGCTGCGATCCCACCACGCCAATTGATCCCGCAAAAATCAGTGCTTCGCTGCGGCCAACCCAACGCGCAATTGCATAAGTGACCAATAAACTAACAGCAACAATCGTAAGCACTCCCGCGTACGGATGAAAACCAAACAGAATCGAAAATGGCAAGGCGGCGTAGTAATAAAATGGCCCGTTGTACACGCCATCAATACTTGTCACCGCCCCATAAAGCGCAGGTCTCAGCCGTGTAACCATATCCATGATCACGAGCGAATCCTTCGCGTGGTCGTACATGAACGGCAAGCGTTCAAAGCCGACTGGAAGGAGGCGCGCGAGCGCAGCGAGCGCGAGAATAGCTAAGACCTGCCAGTTGATTTTACTCATTGATGACTTCACCTTCTTCAGCTTTGCCTTTTTCTTTTGATGACTCATCTTTAGCAGCATCACCTGACGCATCTCCTGATCCAGCTGCTCCGCCATCTCCAGCACTTCCAGCTCCACCTTGTGCACCAGCCTGATTTGCGGCCTGCATCACCTGAGCAATTTTTTGCGCAGAGGTCAAGGTTTCATCGGTAGCTTTTTTGAGCTCTTCTGCAGTAACATCATCTTTGGCTGCCAACTCTTTGAGTTTGGTTACATTTTGCTCAATAGCTTCTTTGTCTTTTGCTTCGAGCTTGTCGCCATATTCTTTGAGCTGCTTTTCCATTTCAAAAGCAACACTGTTTGCATGATTTCGAGCCTCAACAGTTTCTTTTTTGATTTTGTCTTCTTCTGCAAATTTTTCTGCATCAGCTTTCATTTTTTCAACTTCTTCTTCGGAAAGATTGGTTGAGTTTTGAATGGTGATTTTTTGCTCTTTACCACTGGTTTTGTCTTTTGCGGTTACGTGCAAAATACCGTTGCTATCAATATCGAATGTAACTTCAACTTGTGGAACTCCTCTTGGCGCTGGTGGAATACCATCCAAGACAAATCTGCCCAAAGTTTTATTATCGGCAGCCATTTGTCGCTCCCCTTGCAAGACATTGATTTCAACTTGGGTCTGATTATCAGCCGCGGTCGAAAACACTTGTGATTTGCTGGTTGGAATCGTAGTATTTCTATCAATCAATGGAGTGCGAATTCCACCCATGGTTTCCAAACCTAAGGTCAATGGAGTGACATCGAGCAAGACCACGTCGGTCACATCTCCTCCAATCACACCAGCTTGAATTGCAGCACCAATTGCCACAACTTCATCTGGGTTCACGCCTTTGTGTGGCACTTTGCCAAAGAATTTTTCGACTTCTGACTGCACTTTTGGCATACGGGTCATACCGCCGACCAACACTACTTCATCAATCTCACTTGCACTGTATCCTGAGTCCTTAAGAGCTTTTTTGACCGGCTCAAAGGTTTTTTGGATCAAACTATCGACCAATTCTTCGTATTTTGCTCGAGTCAAACTCAAAGTTAAATGCAAAGGTTGACCATCATCACCTTGAGTGATAAATGGTTGATTGATTTCGGTTTGACTTGCAGATGACAATTCTTTTTTAGCTTTTTCTGCAGCATCTTTAATACGTTGGAGTGCTTGAGGATCTTTTGATAAATCTTTGCCTTGCTCTTTTTTGAACTCAGCAATAATCCATTCAATGATCGCACTGTCAAAGTCGTCTCCGCCCAAGAACGTGTCACCGTTGGTGGATTTGACTTCAAACACACCATCTCCAATTTCTAAAATAGAGATATCGAATGTTCCACCGCCAAGGTCATAGACTGCAATTTTTGAACTGCCTTTTTTATCAAGACCGTAGGCAAGTGCAGCCGCGGTTGGCTCGTTGACAATGCGCTCCACAGTTAAGCCAGCAATCTCGCCAGCTTGTTTGGTTGCTTGGCGCTGCGAGTCATCAAAATACGCAGGTACGGTAATAACTGCACGGGTGATAGTTCCGCCAACATAGCTTTCAGCATCTGCCTTAGCCTTTGCCAAAATTTTTGCGGAAATTTCTTGTGGAGTGTACTGTTTGCCATCGATCGAGACTACAGCCATACCATCTTTGCCGGAAGTAATTTCGTACGAGACGTGCTTCATTGCAGCGGTTACTGCATCATCTTTGAGTTTTCGTCCCATAAATCGTTTGACTGAGTTCACGGTCGTTTTTGGATTGAGCACAATCTGGCGATTTGCTGCATCTCCAACGGTAACATTTCCACCTTTAAATCCAACAATAGATGGGAATGTATTTCTTCCTTCTGCGGTTGGAATTATTTTTGCGGTACCACCTTCCATTACAGCTACTGCTGAGTTGGTTGTACCAAGGTCAATTCCGATTATTTTTCCTGTTGCTTGTTTAGCGTCTGACATTTTGTCCTCCTTTTTACTTTTTTTTTACTTTTTTGCACCCAACACCACTCGCGCGTGTTGGAGAACTTCGCCGTTGTACATGAGTGCTGGCCGGTGCACTCGCACAACTACTTCTGCTGGTTCTTGTGTTTCTGCTACTTCCATAGTGTTTACGTCAAATGGTTGTCCCATCACATCTTGTTTGGTCAGCCCAAACTCTTCGAGCTTTTGCCAAAACTGGGCAATCACCATATTCATGCCTGTGTCGTTTACTTGTGTTGCGGCCAATTCTAAGTGTGAAAGTGGCTCAAGCAATCCTTCAATTAATTCTTTATTTGCGTAGGTTACAAATGATGCGCGTTCTTCACGATTGCGTCGCACTAAGTTTTGATAATCCGCTAAGGCGCGTCGTTCTGATTCTTGCAACTGAATAATGTGCTCGTGTGCTTGTTCAAGTTGTTCTTGTATCTGCTGCAAATCTGTTTCCATTTTTTCTGATTCTGTTTCGATAGTATTGGTTGCTTTTTTTACTTGCATACTTTTCTCCTTTTAATTCAACCGTGTAAAAAGATCCTATTCAAAACTCAATTATTCTATTACTTACTCCGTCATCTCTTCTACCACGCCTCTAAAGTAACGCATCATCGGAATAAGATACTCGTACTCAAAGCGTGTAGATCCTAACACACCAATTTTGCATTGCATGCCGGCAGTCTGAATTTCCATAAAAATCAACCCAACTGGTTCAAGGTATCTGTTGCCTAGTTCAGGGCCAAATACTAAGTGTATTGGATTTTCGCTGTTTACCGACTCAAAAATTTCATCAATCAAATTTGCTTCTTCTATAAGTGAGAGCACGTTTCGCACCACATCAATATCAAAAAACTCTGGCATGCTCAGGAGGTTTGCGTAGCCTGCGGTGTAGATTTTTTTATCACCGGTCAGCGCAATGCCCAGCGCGTGAGATCT
>CAZOZK010000057.1:0-7524 GCA_964584245.1 uncultured Pseudomonadales bacterium
ATTGTTGATAGATTATCAGCAGCTACCTTTAAACCACTTTTTTTTTTTTTTTTAATTTCTGATTTTGCTGCTGCTGAATAAATTGGGATTGGGTATGAGAAACTTAAAAAAAACCCTGTTATTTTGGGATTATTTATTTTTGCACATGAGCTTGGTCACGTATGGGATTTTATATCGAACTATCAAAATGTAAAAAATCAGCTAGAAGGTTACAACCCGATTGAAGAAAATCGCTTAGATAGGCAACTTGAAATGGAATCACTGCCAGTGCGTGGAGTTAATCCTGTCACTGTCAAGAAAAAGCTTGATGATGGCAGTTTGGATGAATACTATAAAAAAAATGCTACATACTACAGAGATATGAAGATTCAGAATGCACCTGACTTACTTACGGCGCATGAAAATGCCTATCGAAAATTGCCCTCCGAGGCATATGCAGATGATTTTGCAGCACATGTTGTCAGGAAGTACTTGCAAAAAATTGGTATTATCGCTTAGTACTAGCAGAAAACTCGCTCTTTACTCTATCCAAATTTTGTCTTTTGATGATACCATCGTAGGTATGATCAAACCTATTTTTACCGCACTTAAATTAGCTGGAGTAGCACTTATTATATTTTTTGGCATACTGGTGCTTCAAAGATTTAATGGTTCGGGCATTCTGGTAAATCGCAATCACACAGCAGTTGTGACTCAAATTAAACAACTCAACAAACTAGAGACCACCGTCTTTTCTATCGAAAAAATTATTGAAGCTCGAACTTCTGGCACTATTTTTCAGCGATTTTTGTTTGGAGACAACATTTTGCTTATTGCTCACGGCAACGTTACTGCAGGAGTGGATTTTTCAAATTTGTCAGAGGATCAAATTCGCATATCAAGAAAATCAATTTCTATAACTCTGCCAGCAACTGAAATTTTTGCGAGCGATCTCGATGAGAGTAAAACACAGGTCTACAACCGCATGCAGGGTTTGCTGACCAAAGGCAACAAAGATCTCGAGTCTGAGGCTCGCGCAGCCGCAGAAGATGAAATTCGTAAAGCTGCCTGCAAGGCAGGGATTTTGACCGAGGCTGCAGATAGCGCAAAAACCCAAATGACTGCTATGTTGCGAGCACTTGGATTCACCGAAATTGAGGTGGGAGTAGCAGCTGGGGAGTGCTAGAGTATTGAATCCAATTTCCCCAGATTGACACCCAAGTTCGAACTCCCCTACAATGAAGCTTCGTATGCGAAAGCAAAAAAAGAGACTATTCGGGCGGCACAATGATCGTGCCCAGGCTTATTTTCTCCTGTTGATTAACACCTTTTTCTTTGGGGCTGCATTACCAATCGTAAAATGGGGGGCACCTGATCTCCACCCAGCAGTATTTTTATTCTATCGACTTGCCCTTGTGGCACTATTTACACTGCCGCTGCTAGCCTGGCTATTGCCACATCTTTGCCGCAACACCGGGCTTGTCTGGCGCGCGTTGGGCATCGAGCTGCTCGGCACAACCATAGGCCTCGGACTCATCTACTTTGCACTCCAAATCGCTCCCGCGGTTGAAGTCAGTATTTTACTCACAGCTGGCCCGGTTTTTTTGACGTTCTCTGGCATGATCTTCCTCAAAGAAAAAATTGAGCGCCATGAATGGTTTGGTCTCTTTTTCTCTGGTTTGGGAGTTCTGCTGCTCGGCCTCATCCCCATCATCCAAAACCAGTGGCAGTTTTCGCTCACCGCCAGTATCATCGCCACAATTCTGATTTTTTTCTATCACCTGTTTAACACCGCATACTACACCCTTGCAAAGCCAATCTACACAAAACTCAACACACTTTTTGTGCCAATCGCCAGCAGCTGGGTAGGAATTATAACCTTTGGTGGATACCTGTTGTTCTTTGCCCACGAAGGATCCCCAGCATCACTCTGGGCGCACGCGCTGCAAGATTTCAGCCAAATCCCAATACTGATTGCGCTACTCTTTATGGCAATTGGAGCCACAATTATTGGCTGGACCGCGTACATCAAAGCGCAAGAATTAATTGAGATTTCCGAAGCCGGCCTCTTCACCTATCTCCAACCAGCAGTGTACATCCCGCTGGGCGCAGTGCTGTTGGGCGAGAGGGTTTCGAGCATGCAAATAGTCGCGCTCGTACTTATTATTGCGGGAGTGGTGATGGCGGGGAAAAGGAATTAATTTCTCTGCGGCCAATACTCCTGCCAGCGGTGTGGAAGCAGTTTTTCGAGCGTAATAGTTTTTGTCTCACTCAACATAATTTTTGCTTGGAGATTCTCTGCATTAATCTGATACATTAATTCGCGACATCTTCCACAAGGCGGGATAATTTTGCCCGATGGTTCAACCGCCACCGCGATATCAATTTGTGTATCATTGTCCTTAATCATTTGTGCGATAGCACAAACTTCGGCGCAAAAGCCCAAATTTGCAGAAGTCGCCACACTTAGTCCTGTGTAGATCTTGCCCGATTTAGCTCGAATTGCGCAGCCAACGTGCCCCACTGTAACGTCGCTGGTAATATCCAGTTTATTGGCTAATTTTTTTGCTTTTAAAATGAGTGATTGCATATAAGCAGAATAGCATTAATAGATTATTTGTGCGAGTCATTCTCTTCGCGGTCAATCTCCCAAAACCCAGCACTGTTTTCTTTGCCATGGAATTGCATTGCGGCATATAATTCTGGAATGGTCACTGTTATCCACTTCAATACAAATGGATCAGGGTCAATAAATCTAATTAAATCTTCATTTATGTAGACTTTATCCAGGACACACACATGGCCTCCATGCTCTACCCCTTTTACGTGATGAAACAACGTTGGCCAATCAAAACAAATCAACACATCACCTTCATTCTTTGAAAAATCGGACAGATACTTTCTAAAATCTTCAATAGTTTTGAACTTGTTGATTAACGACCATTTCATTTTTAATGGAATCTCTAGTTTTTTAAAAACACTGTTAGGTCCGTATGACGCCTTACCGGCTTGGGTTCCATATCCTGCAGGTGGTCGATTGCCCGTTCTCGCATTATAAAAAAATCTCTGATCTTCCGATGGCACAACAAGTCCCATGTGATAGCCAATTAGTTCAGCAGGCTGCAAGGGGATTCCATGCCGAAGCATAACCATTTGTATACAGGTCGGGACACAACACCACTTTTGCTGAGTAAGTGGCACGTAGCGAGTATCGTGAGGAATTATATGTTTCATATGTTTTTAATTATTTCTGCAAATTAAATTGAGTAACACTACTAATTATACCTCAAAAAAATGTACACCAATTGCCCCCATCCTCACTTTCTTGTATAGTACTCTGATACAAATTCACAAGAAAAAAATCATGAAAGCAGCGCTTTTTGACACCTACGGACCACCAGAAGTTTTACATATTGCAGAGATTGCCAAGCCATCTCCAAGCCCTACTCAAATTTTGGTCAAAAATTATGCAACGGCGGTAACTGTTGCCGACAGCCGCATCCGCGGAGCAAATTTTCCTAAAGGATTCACTTTTCCAGCCAAATTAATGTTTGGTCTGAACGCCCCATACAAAAAGAACCAACTGCTTGGCACTACGTTTTCTGGAGTGGTAGAGGCGGTTGGCTCAGAGGTCACCCAGTTCAAAAAAGGCGACAGCGTACTGGGCATGAAATCCGCAACAAACCTGGGAACCTATGCCGAGTATCTTGTTATTGATGAAAAAGCGGCCGTAGCTCATAAACCAAAATCGGTGAGTCACCAGGATGCTGCTGGCATGCTCTTTGGTGGCACTACAGCCCTTTATTTTTTACGTGATGTCGCAAAACTACAGAAAAATGAGACCATTTTGATCATTGGCGCATCTGGGGCTGTTGGTACTAACGCGGTCCAGCTCGCAAAATACTATGGCGCAAAAGTAACTGCGGTGTGCAGCGGCAAGAACGCTATACTAGTGAAATCGTTGGGCGCCGATCGCGTCATCGACTACACCAAAGAAGATGTTCTGCAGGCTGGAAAGTTTGATGTAGTTCTTACTACAGCACCAGGTTTAGAACTTGAAGACTTGGCACACTTGGTACAGCCAACCGGCCGGGTAGTGCTGATTCTGGCTAATTTGTGGGAACTACTTCAATCCAATATTCCCATGCTTAGAAAAAAACAGTTGCGCGGTATTACATTTCTTGATGGCACGGCTTCCGAAAAAAAAGAAGATGTTGAGTTTTTGACCGGACTCCTGGCTGAGAAAAAACTCCGTGTGGTTATCGACAAAGAGTATCCGCTCTCAGAAATCGTTGCAGCCCACCGCCACGTCGACACCGGCCACAAAGTCGGGAATGTGGTTGTGAATGTGTAGGATTGGGTTCATACTGCAGGTACATGAAAGATCTACCTAAACTGATTATTTCTGTGATTGGCTGCGAGTTGGTCGGGTTATTGGGCACACCATTTACGGTTACAGCCATCCCAGCCTGGTACGCCACGCTAAACAAACCATTCTTTGCGCCGCCAAACTGGCTATTTGGACCAGCCTGGACCTTACTTTATTTTTTGATGGGCGTTTCCTTCTATTTAATCTGGAAGCAGGGCTGGAAAAAGAAAAAAAACAGAATTGCTGGGCAGTATTTTCTTGCACAATTAACTCTCAATTTTATTTGGTCACCAATTTTCTTTGGACTAAGATCGCCAGGACTTGGCCTGATCGTGATTGTTGCTATGTGGATTTGCATCGTGCTCACCATGCGCAAATTTTATCCCCTGTCTAAACTGGCCTTTTACTTACTTACGCCCTATTTGTTGTGGGTCAGTTTTGCGACACTCTTGAACGCAGCGATTCTACTACTAAACTAAACAGATTGGATACAATTATGACGGGCTACCTACAAAATATTGAGGAGATTACACTTAAAAATGAGTACTTCCGCCAAGTTTTATTTACGGGAGAATTCACCCAGTTGGTGGTGATGTCACTTGCGCCCGCGGAGGCAATTGGTGTGGAGGTTCACAAAAATGTTGACCAGTTTTTTCGCATAGAAGCAGGCGCTGGGACAGTTGTCATGAATGGTCAGGAACAACAATTTAAAGCTGGCGATGCATTTATAGTACCTTCTGGGACAGAGCATAATGTGATTAATTCTTCAACGGATGCTCCACTCAAACTCTACACGCTCTACTCCCCACCACACCACAAAGATGGAACTATCCACAAAACCAAAGCTGAGGCGCTAACAGATCACGAAGATCATGTCTGATATCTCACACTATCTCCCTCCGCACCGTCCCTGCCAAATGCACCAATAATTCATAAGGGATAGTGTCCGCAGTTTTTGCGGCAGAAGCCAAACTGTTTACCTCGTGGTTAGCATCAGAATAGATACACACTTCATCACCGACCTTGGGATTTTTGACGTATGAAAGATCAATCGTAGTCATGTTCATGGATACTCTGCCCAGAATTGGGCAGACTACACCATCCACAGTTACCGATCCTTTATTTGAGAGCCGCCTATCCACGCCTTCATAATACCCAAGCGGCAACAAGCCAATCTTCATGGGTTTTTTTGCGGTGAATGTGCCGTTATAGCCAATCTTGTCCCCTTTTGAGATGGTTTTGATTTGCACGAGCGTACTCACAAAACGCAGTGCAGGTTGTAACGAAAGTTGGGTGCGCGCAGCATCATCGCTCGCCAGAGGATGAATGCCGTAACTAGCCAAACCAGCCCTAATTATGTTAAACGTGTCATCCGTAATTTTAAACGCACCGCCCGAGGCAGAAATATGGCGATATTTTGGAAAAATGCCCGCTCGTTCGAGAATGCGGAGCGCTTTTTTATAGTTAGCCAACTGTTTTTTAGTGGCAGAATCATCGGTAGGATTGTCCGCATCCGCCAAGTGCGAAACGAGCCCAACAACTTGCAGATTTTTTAGTTTTTTCACCTCTTCAATAAAACTGGGCAAGTCATTTAATCTAACACCTTCACGGCTCATCCCTGTATCCACAAAAACATGCACCTTACATTTTTTTTGAAAGGCATTCAGCGCTTTGGCCATTTCAAGATCAAAAATAGTGATATGAAATGAAATATTTTTGACAGAAAAATTATCCGGATGAGTGTATCCCAAAATCAAAATTGGCGATTTCACTTTGAGTTTCGACAATTCATAGGCTTCATACAAACTATCCACCACCAAAAATTCTGGGAGAAGCGCATCAAAAATCGGGGCAACTGTTTTTAGCCCATGGCCATAGGCATTACTTTTCAGCACAGGCACAATCTTTGCTTCTGGGTGGAGACGTTGCAACTCTTGATGATTATGAATAAGTGCGGATCGGCTAACAAGAATTTTATTGAGATGATGATAGCTGCGCCTGAATAAGCTGCGAAACATATCTGTAGTATAGCGCAATTAACCTAGCCTTCAACTTCAACCAAGAATCCGCCAGTAGCCATTCGCTTCATGTCAAAAGGCATAGGATCGTTTTCATGACCGACCATTTGTTCGCTCATCTCGGCTTCAACTTTTGCGTTGACTTCGTCACGATGTGCTTTTGAGTTATAGGTTATGAAGGAAAACCAAACCGTATCATTTTCAGTTGCCCCAGCCATCTCAATAAATGCACGAGTCTTTAGATCACCCATTTCCTTTGGAGCTAGATCATCACCTCGACACTCAAAATATGAAAGTGCACCATGCTTCATCCATGAATCTCGGCCACCTTTCGCCATTTCTATATACGCTTCAACTTTGTCTTTTGGGATTACCAAAATGAATCCGTCTACATATTTTTGCATATTTGCGCCCTCTCATACTACTTTATATAGTGTTAGTGGTGTCTTAAAATCATACCTTACTTAGTACTTCTTGCCAATTTTATGGTGGGAATTCCATTGCTATCACCGGTCTCTCCATTTTTTTTGAACTGGAATTTTTCGTAGAAGCGAATGGCTCGTTCATTGTACGAAGCGACTTCTGCAATAATATGGTTTGCATTTCCCAGCCATTCGAGTGCATTTTCCATGAGCAGACCACCGACGTGCTTTCCCTGAAATTCTGGCAAAACATACAGTGCTTCAATATGATTTTTTTCTGAATACTTTGCGGCGACGCAGTAGCCAATAACCGTTTCATCATCTTTAGCAACCCAAGTTCGCTTTTGTGGATCCGTAATAATCTCTTCCATATTAATTATGGATTCAGCTGAAAAATTTTCTGAAACTCTTTTTTTAATTGCTTCCAGTGTGATCTCAAATTCCTCATTTGGATACGTGGCTATCCACGTGTCATGCTGGACTCGGAGAATGGCCGGGGCTTCGTCTGGAGTGGCGATGGAAATTTTGAAGGATGACATTACACTATATTCTTCCTAAACATAACAAACTCTTTATATGGAACTCCATCTCCTGTTACACCATCTAGTTCATCAACAATCGTAAACCCAACTTTCTGATACAACGCTACAGCCGCTGGTTGCTGAGCATGCACATCAAGATACAGTTTTTTAATTTCTTTTTTTGCGGAGAGTATCTTTAAGATTTCTGACATCAA
>CAZOZK010000058.1:0-7520 GCA_964584245.1 uncultured Pseudomonadales bacterium
TATTTCTATTACAACAGCTTAAAATACATACTATTAATTTTAGCTTTGGTCACCCCAACATGCTTTTAAACTCATCTATGAACTGGTCATAATACCTACCATTAGGGTCATGAATCAGGTTGTTCGTGTCAAGTAAAAGCAATTTACCATTAACAACAATTAAATGATCTTCATTACCACGAAGCATTTTAGGATCTGGGACTAATCCTGTTCTATTGTATAAGTCTTCTATTTGATATAAAAAAGTAGCAATCTGTTGTTTTAGTTCTGGTGAGATAGTTGTAGGATCCAAACTAAAAAGGCTCTGTCGATTTTTAATATATGGTACAGTCATTATTTCAATTTCTTGTCCTTTTTCTAAGTAAATTTCACGATCATCTTCTGTCATTTTTTTGTTATTTCTCTTCAGTAACATCACTCTCCGTTCTTCTTCTGGCTTATTAGCAGTAATTTGTTCTGGAATCATAAGCTTTCCAAAGCGAGCTGGTAAAATAAATCCTTTGAAAGTAATTTCATGAATTGCATGCTCTAGAATAAGCAATCGAGTAAGTTCACTTAATTTGTCATCTGTCTTAAGATTAATGATATCGATGTATTTCTTACCAAGGTACTCTGCTGTCCTCTTATCTTTAAAGACATTTCGCCTAGCCTCAAGATAAGGGGGATAGACATTCGGTTTGATCGTTTTTACAAAAAGATCTCGACTTTCCTCTCCTTCGGCCGGCCTGATAGTTGGTCCCACGTACACACCTCCATCACTACTTAACAACTCAAAATGTTGTACTTGCTGCAAACCAGTCAACCAATCTTTCGGTTTATTAAAAAAAATTTCAGATTGTGACTCTATGAATAATTCATGCATGAAAGAAGTATATCAAAGACCATAGCAAATTAATGAAGTTAATAATCTAAGATAGAATCTTCTCTTGAACCTTCTCACTTTTTAACTCGCGCGAAGCATCAGCAGATATACACTTTGCCGTTTTGGAATCAATTTTAGAAATTTCTGGCACAGCACTATTCAATAAACTCCCTAGCTGCCTCGATAAGTATCGTATCCCTTGGAACTATATATTCACTACCTTCGATTCCAATTGCAGTATTTTTTGATATCAGCGTGACTGCTTCGTCGTATGGAATCCATATCTGCTCAAAACCTTCGGACAATTCTTTTTTGGTAAAATTTGGCTTGCCTTTTTCACCACTAACTTTGGCAAAGTAACAGTACGATATTTGTTCAATAGTGTACATTTTCCTATGTTCAATTATTTTCCCAATCTCATTTAGAATTTCTATCTCGCATCCAATTTCCTCTAAGCATTCTCTATGCAAGGCTTGTGCTGGTTCTTCACCTTCATCAATTCCCCCACCTGGAAGCTTGAAATAGTTGTACTTACCAACATGGAGCAGTGCTACATTATGTTCGTTATCGAGCACAATCGCCCGGGCGGCTTCCCGCAACCTATAGGAACCAATCTCTTCTTGGGTAGCATGCTGTGGATTTATTGTTGCGAGTAGTTGCATAGTTTCCTTCAATCCAACTCCGGATACAAAATTTTGTCGTTTTACTTCATTCAATTAAACTCATGCCACTCGCCCTCAGAAACGACCTCGATCTTGTCGCCATCAATCATGATTGCTGAGTTGTCATCCAAAGCATACACTATTAACCAAAAAGCTGTTGCACTAGTGTTTTTGAGGTGTGTAAAATTTCTAACCTAATTTTTAATTCATCATCGTTACTGCCTGTGAATCTTTTTCTGGTTAGAATAGTATTCCCATTCGATGTGGTTTCAACTAAATCACCTTTTTTAAAGCCCTTAGGCTCCTGACTTTGCAATCTTTCAATTTCTGTATTTCCCGATGTAGTTGAATAGACAAATCCTCCCAAACCAACAGTATCAATAAATTTTACTTCAATACGTACTATCCCGGATTGAGAAATAGTTTCTTCAACATCATACACAATTCCATACTCTTTCCGCTCACCTTCTTTAGATTGCATCTTCAACCAATCGCGAACTGTTTCGTTATTCGACCATCTATCAATTAAATCCCAGGTCTCTGAAGATATACTTAGAGGATCATGCACATAGTCTAGAATGAGACCTACTCTCAAAGGTTCTTCATCACTCGGAGCAGAATCTTCTTCTGATAAATCACCCTCATTGTTAGGTGAACTAGGCTTATTTCGAGCAACACTGTTTAATAATTCTTGAAACTGTGTAACAACGTCAGTATCTGTCTCTGGTGTTTTGTTCATGATAAATTAAATTTACAGGTATGCTATAGATTGCTCATTACAATTATACTTTAAGTTAAAAGAATCAGCTACTCTACCCTTACATCTCATTCACGGTATACACATAACCACTACACTACTGATCTAACTCTCATATTTATTTTGTCATAAGGTATCAGAAATCTGAGCAAACTTCGCAGCCATAGTTGGATTGTCGCTGGTGAGGCGTTTAACAGAAACAGTCTCGACCTTATTGCCCGCCGTGAGCAGGTGTTTGTTTGACAAGCGCAGCGCTTCCTTAACACTTTCCAGTTTTTTGATCGTGGCATCAATGCCATCCATCGCCTCCTGAAACTTACTACTCGAATCCTTCACGTTCTTCATAAAGCCATCTTGAAATAGCTGCAGTTCATTTTCAAAATTAGTAATATCCACATTTTGACTACGAACCAGCGCAAGTTCAGCTTTGTACTTAAGCGAGTTCATGGCCGCATTTCGAAGCAGCGTGATGATGGGAATAAAAAATTGTGGACGAACCACATACATTTTGGGATGCTTGTGCGATACATCAACAATGCCCGAGTTGTACAGTTCATTTTCCGCTTCCAGTAGTGACACCAACACAGCGTATTCACACTTTTTTTGCGTGCGGTCTTTGTCTAACTCTCGCAAGAAATCCTCGTTGCGCTTTTTGGTTGTGGTCTCATCACCTTCATTTTTCATCTCAAACATGATGGAGATAATTTCGTTGCCCGCCTCGTCAGTTTCACGGTAAATATAATCTCCTTTACTTCCAGAAGCCGCGTCGTTGTCTTTTTCAAAATAGGCGTTTTGGAAAGCAGTGGCGCGCAATTTGTTGAACTCAATCTCACAGTGCTGCTCCAGGGTTTCGCCCACCATTTTGGTGCTGAGTCGAAGTTTCATATCTTTGCGCAAAGCGATTTCATCATCTTTCATTTTGATGATGTCGTCTTTCGTTTTGAGTTCAGCCAAATATTTTTCTTGCAGCGATTTTTCGAGCAGTTGTTTCTCGGTTTCTTTGCTTTTTAACTCGCCTGCCAAAGAATCACGCTCTTTTTCAATTTGTTGAACTGCCTGCGTGACACTGAGTTTTTTCTCAACTTCGGCCTTTTCAATCATTGCTTTCATTTCGGCCAGCTCTGCTTCTTTTTTCGCTAACTGCTCGGCAAGGCTACGATCCTTTTGCGCGCGCAACTCAGCGAGCTGCCTATCTTTCTTCGCCAGTTCCTCTTGCAGGGTATTTTTGAGATTTGACTGCGCAAGTTGTACCGCTGTTTCTTTCTCTCGCTCCGCCAGCTCCAGCCGCTCATGCAATTCTTTGTCAAAGACTTGATCGCGAACTTGCTTGAGGATATCGGCAAACCCAGCCTCATCGACTTTAAACACTTTTTTACAATGAGGACAGATGATGGTGTTCATAGGTTATCCTTCCAGTAACTATTAAAATGTTCTTCTGCATCATTTTGCCTGAAAAGAGAGAATAAAATATCTTTAATTTCTGGTTTAGTTTTTCCATTCTGTTCTGCTTCCATGTCTACTGTTGAATGCTGGTTAACATCAAATAGTTTTTTTGCATTTCTATTTTCACCGTAAAAAGTCTCTTGTCCTTTTTTGGTAAAGTTCATGTATGTTTCGCAAATCTTTCTGCATGGATTGAGCATAAGGTCTGGAGTAGCATCAGTCGCTTGATACAAGAATGTCAGCTCTTTCCAAAGCGTTGCATAACTTGTTTTGAAATCATTTTTACCTTTATTTATGGACTGGATTGTTGTGTACTTGCCATCTGAGAACAAATGGTATACGCCAAACTCCTCATAAAAGCTAATTTCTTTACCAGCTTTATATTTGATAGCAGTATTTGGGCGAACATTTAAGTAAAAGTGGACATTATGTGTAAGTAATAAGAAATAGTTGCCATTCTTGAGATTCTGATAATACTTCTGGATTTCACCAATCATAATGTACTGCATAGTGTCGTCGTTGCTTGTCATTGGATCATCTAAAACGACAATCTTTGGTCTATTATCTTTGTCAACACGTTCAAGATCAAACATGAAGTACAGAAAAGCTATGATATTCTTCTCGCCCTTACTAAGTGCTGTGATCCGGCGAATATTGCCATCATGCCCCTTAATTTGATATTGACCTTTTTGATTTTCACCTTCGTCCTTTACAAGTATGAGTTCAAATGATGAAATACCCATGCTTTTCAATAAACTACTTATCCTAATAGCTATTTTCTCCTCATCTTTAGTTTGTGAGATAAGTTCTGTTCTTTCTAGTTGTTTTTTAGCCAATTCGTCTTTTCTATCTTGTAAATTCTTTTTCGCAATTTCATTCATCTTACTGAATGTTATGAGAGATGTATTCTCATTAGTGTATTTAAATTTATCCAGCTTTTTCTGAATTTCATAAAATCTTAAAAAGTCCTTTGCTTTTCTCTGCTCATCAGTAAGATTTTTCGAAAGAGAATTATTATCCTCTACCAGAGAATTATATTGCATTTGGGCTTCACTAAAATCTCTAGGCTTGTCTAGTGTTAGGATCTTTGATTCAATAAAGAGATTTTTTTTCTTTTCGATCAATGCATTTTCTAGACCACCAAGATATGCTCTATATTCACTCTTCACTAGCTTGATATTTATATTGAGTTGCCGAATTTGTTCGGAGTATTTTCCATAATATTTATTATCATCGATTTCCTTAATTGCATCAATTTTTTTTAACTCATCCTTAATCTTTGTGACACCAGCTTCTATACGGTTTTCTAGCGTTTTCACCTCATTATTAAAGTAACTACCGAGTGCAGCCCACCTATCTTCACTAATCTCACTTCCACAGAAAGCACAAACTTCACCTTTCTTGTGCTCGTGTATGTCAAGACCAATCTTTGCGAACTGCTGTTTATATGCGTTATGGTTGAGAGTAGGAATCGATTCGTGTTGCCTTACACTTGTTTTGAGTACTTCATTTGTAGATTTGAGATAACTGTCCAGATCTATTATGGGTAGCTCTACAGGAACGACATCTGACTTCTTATCCTCTTTTATTGTATTTTTATTTGCCAATATCTCATCATGTGTTAGGGTTTTTGCCTTGTCAATTTCTGACCTAAAATTATTTTTGTCATAGTTAGGACTGGCAACATTGGGATTATTTAAATTTTTTATTTGTTGAGCCGATTTTATATAAAAGTCTTCTATCTTTCTCCATTGATCATTGAAATTCTTTTCAGCTGATACGGCTTTCGAGAAAATATTATCTGTAGTATCTTCAAGTATTTCAATATCTTTGTTAATTTCAGTAATCTCACTATCCACAATATCAATTTTTTTTTGTATTTTTGCATTCTCAGTGCCAAGCGCCACTGCATCAAGTCTCTCATTAAGAGCTATACCATCAAAGTCTTTGAAAACATGGACAGAATAATCGTTTACAAATTGATTGGCTATTTCATCCGCAATGGTTGTTTTGCCAGTGCCGTTTTTCCCGAATATAAAATTAATTTTTTTTGAGATCGGAAATTCTAAACTGCTAGTAGCATATTTGTCAGTGTGCTGTGATAGGTTAATCTTCAAATCTGCCATTTTATTTTTATCCTGTATTCAGAGCAATAAAGTCAAATGAGCCTTTATCGATTCCCCTTCGCCCTATTGTGCGTCTTGCAGAGCATTTGGCAATTTTCTATATTTGTTTTTCCACCCTTACTCCAAGCTGAGACGTGATCGGCATCCATTTCAGTAATACCCCAAATTTTTTCGTGATTTGCATCGTGACCAATAGCACACAATGGGCAATTGGACTCACCCTTAGTTTGAGCGGCTTCAGTTTGCTTTGCATAAACCACCTTCTTGGTCGGATCATCAAACACGCGCACATTCAGAAGTTTGGTGTCTTGCGAACCGCCGAGAATATACTCAAACACACCACGGCGATCTTTTACTTCAAAACTACTAAGTAGCTCTCGCACTTGTTTGGAAATTTCATCGGGATCATAGTCTTTCTTATGATATGTCTCGTACAATCTACCCCATTCCAAACCTTTCATCTCACTCTCAACATCGGTAAACAAGCCAGATATCCAATCAATTACTTTTGTAAAGTGTGACTTTAACTCGGTAATATCTTGATCATGGCGATGCTTGCTCATATAAGCATCAATTTCTCCTCGACTTACCCAGTTCAATGCACACTCTAGGTATGCTTGGCGCTTTATGTCGCCAGAAATATACGCACTCCACTTTTGGACAAGCGAGTTATTGCTGTTACTAAACTCTTCACGGGCTCTTGTAACAAATGGTCCTGAGTAAACAGCATTGAGAATTTCCTGTTGAGTTAGTGGTACCCCAGCAATATTGATAGTTTTGAACCAGTCTTTAATCTCCGGCTCGTCACCTTCACAAACATACACCAGTAACGACGCATTCAATATTTTTTCGCGCTGTACTTCTGCCATTCCACTGAAATACTGTTCGTGACCATTGGCGTCTTTGACCGCAAACTTACCGGTTACAAACCGACCCGCGCTAGTGATTCGCTGTTGGCCATCCAAAACTTCAAGAGCCTCACCATTCACTTTGTTGAAATACAGCAGTCCTATTGGGTATTCCTTGAGCAGCGACTCAATCACTGCCTGCTCGCGCTTACCACCATCACTGGCATAGATGTAATTGCGTTGATATTCTGGTTGGATAGTGAGTTTGCCAGCAAGTCCGAATAAACCTTTGCCTTCAAGTTCGTTATAAACAAAACCTTCAATTACTTCACGAATGGGGTACTTTTTAAGTGTAGTGATCATAATTATTTTTTCTTATGCTTAACTAATAATCGCGGAAATGTTTGTCGATAAAGTCCTTCTTCCACTATGTAATAAGTCTTGTTATTGAGCGGTTCATTGATTTTCAAAACTGCACCATCATTTAATTTAGTTACCTTAGTTTTCTCATTATTTTCTCCTACTTGTATTTGCTCAGGATAGATTTTGATAGCAGCACCAAACCATGTTTTGGTTAGACCCACAATTTCAAATTGCTCGGGGTTGTGTTTGTCTAGAAACGAAACAGGAACCCCCATCACACCATCGTAATTGCTTGGAATGGCATCTACAAAAGGTACTTCAATTGCCTCAAAGTTATCATATTTTTCGTAAGCATGCTTACCTTGTAGTTTCCTGTTGTATTTTTTTTTATTTTTCACATTCATAATGCTTAAAGTTTGATGACGACGACCATGATTAAGATTTGTAAATAATACTACA
>CAZOZK010000059.1:0-7444 GCA_964584245.1 uncultured Pseudomonadales bacterium
CCCCACTTTTTAAATAAACTAAACATGATGTATAAGGAGCGCGCGAAGCCTATGTCTGCCCATAAATCCTACTAAACAAACTCCAGTTATCAATAACACCCACTCATGAGGTTCTGGGACCGCGCTCGTGCCCAGCAATCCACCAGAAGTTGGATCAACTAATTGTTCTTCACCCAAATCATACTCAACTAAATACCTATCATCTTGCAGCGAAGCTAAACGTAACTGTTCTTTTTGCTCAGGGGTCACCAAGACAATAAAGGATGAAAACGGTGTAACGATGCCACTGCTTTGCGCAATACTATTTAATGCATCTAGAGTAGATAACTGCTGTAAGTCAGCTACCGCAACTTGCATTTCACTTTCAATATGTCTGTGTAATGCTACTTTTGCAATTGGATCATTCATACTAAGGAACTGAACAGGTTCACCAAGCTGCATATTGCTTGGAGCAGAACTACTTGGATACGAAACCCAGGTACCAGACTCACCAACCAAAACAAAAGCATCTCCAATAGTATTTTTGACCTTTTGATGCACTGCAAAATTTTGCAAGGCTTCTATACCCGAACTCACGACTCTCGCCTCATTTGCTTGTAAATAATAGGTGAGTGGATCGGTAAATTGTGATAATTTATTTTCTCTTGTGAGTGGATCACTGATAATATAGATGGGTTGCGCTAGAGATATTTCAGAATCAACTGTACTGGATTCATCTGCTTCACTATCATCGGTAAATACCAACACAACATCATACTTGCCTTCAACTTGTTTAAGTGCTTCATATCTATTAGTTTTACCAAATGCAACTTGTACCGGAGCTTTTGGGTCATTTTGCTGCTGATTCAAATTAATTGGCTGACTTACATCATCATTAAAGTAAAATAAATCAATTGTATTAGTTTCTAAAAGTTCAGTCATTGATAGCCAGACATTATGATAATGTATCCAGCCTCTGTCACCCATACTATATGAAGAGTCAGATAAAATAGCAATTCGTTGTCCTTTGACTAAGTTCTCAGCACCCGCAAACTGATCTTCACAATCAAATGCAATTGCATCCTTAATCCATGGATTCACTGAGTGAGGAACATAAACCGTTGTTCGATTGTTATACAGAAGTTGCACGGGTTGTGATCCACACTCTTGCACATTCCGAGCTAGCACTGGCACCATCGTTGTCTGCTCAGTCAACAAACTAGAATCTCTTCCTGAATTTTGAAAACTGTACTCAGTTTTTGAGTCACTAAAAATATTTCTAGATTGAACAACACTAGGAAGCGCTACTTCACCTTGCGCATTGAGTGCAGTTACATAACTATAGCGAACCTTTTGGTTCTTCACCAAATCATTTGGATCTTCTGAACCATCTAACTGCCTCAATAGATTTTCCCTCTGCCAGTTTTGCATGTTTTCTTCATCTACAGGAATTGGATAGACACGCAATTTATACTGGACTGGACCAACCTGTTCAAGAATTGCAGGATCAAGTCTTACACGATACTGTGCTTCAAATGTCTGATTAGCTGCACCTTTGGCAGCAACTTCACCCTGGTCTTTTTGTATATTTGGATCTGGAGTAGCCGTAGGTGTTGGGACTGGAGACTCTTCTTGCTTAGTTATTGCTGTTGGTGCCAACGTTGGTTGGGGAGCTGGAGTAGCAAAGTTGGCAAATTCTAGCTGCTCTTTTTCTAGCTCTAAATCAGCACCAAGCTTCAAATCAGTTATGACTGAATCCTGTGGCAATGAAAAAACGTACAATACTTCTTGTTCAGAACTTGTAGTGTTTTTGTATTCTTCTTCGATAGTCACCGTTGCAAATTGCCCTGTACTATCTGGCACAGCTGTCACAATTCGTTGCACCAAATGAACATCTTTGTCTTCACGATCAAGAATACTAGATTTGAGTTGATCACTTGAAAAATTAAATGAAGTTGCCAGAATATTCGACACTTTTTTGCTTTCTGCCAGCTGAATTGGTTCATCAAAAATATCCTGGTAGTATTCACTAGCTTTTTTTACATCCTCATCAAATTTTCCTTGAAACATAAATGGCGACGCTACGAGAGAAAATATTTTTTGCAGTTGTTTTGCAGTCCCCTCGCTGAGTTTTAGTTGATCTTTATAGCCTTGCTCAATCAATGTCATTTGACTATCGGTAATGTACAAATAATTGGCTAAATAGGTATCTATAAGTCGATTTTTGATGAAATTTTCGCGCTTTAGAATCTGCGTAGCAATCTTTGATTTTTCTTCAAATGAAATTGCTGTTTGATAGGCAGTCATCTGAGCATAAAAGGCGATAAGACTTGCCTGATAAGCCAGGAAAATAATCATGAAGGCATAAAACAAACTAAATCCCCAACGTGCGATTACAGCAAACACTTTAGTGGTACGAAATGCAAGATTTTTGTTCAATCTATTTGTGGCTTTCCAGTACATAAAAAAGCCGATGAATGGACTCGTTAAGACCGAGACAAATAGCATGAAAATTGTCATCAGGAGTATAAGAATAACAAAGGCATGCCAAACTGCCTCGAAAAAATCAGTAATAGCTATGAACTGAAAAAGCTCTGAGAATGCAAAAGATTCAAATGAAATTTCTGTAATAATTGAACCAATTGCTTGAAAAAGTACTGCCAAAATAATTGGCACAAAGAAAAATATAAGGAGCGATCCATACAGGCCCACTACAACTGCAGCTTGTAAACAAAACAAATGCAGCAAAAGTAAAAATAGATTTTTTGCCGGTTTTCTAAATATATAAATGATATAGGCAATGATACTGACAACGGCAGTACACAAAAAAAGAATGTTGACTGGTGTCATAGTCTTTAAGAAAACGAGCCTACCAAATAGGAACGCCAAAATAGGTAACTCCACACCCAAAAGAATTTGAATAAGTTTAATTGGAGTTCTAAATGCTCTAGACAATAGAGCGACAATAATTGCTACCACAGGCATGAAGAACAAAACTCCCAAGGTAACTAGAATATCCACAGGAATAAATTCTGCAAGTTGAGTTAGATCTGAAAGCTGAGCAGATTCACTTCCAAAAAAACTTATAAAAAATTGAATGCCTAAAAGTATAAAGTTGAAGGCTAAAATAAGATTAAATCCCCAAAACATTAAATGGGCAAAAACTCTAACAAAAAGACTACTACGACCTTGTGAAGTCATTGCGACATTGTAGCATACTGGGATTTTGCCTTAGACAGATGAAACATCTGAATTTTTTTATTTTCAACAATCTCAACAACTCCAGTTAATTTTTTTATCAGGGTTTTGGACTCACTTATTTTATTTACTTTGTTTTCTATTTCTTGTACTAATACTTCAATTAGTTGTTTATCTTTTTTATCAAACCCTCCAGCTTTAAACAGTATTGATAAACAAGATGTGGGAAGTTTCATGACTACTCTTCGCATAGGCGCATTGGCATTAGCTAGTTGATAACACAGTGTTAATAAACTTGAGTTACTACGCTTATCTAGTGTCAATACTAAATAACCTTGATCAGCTAATAACTCCACTTGTTTTTTAAACATATATTTCTTAATTCTAGACGCTTTGGGAAATTTATTTTTTATTTTTTCATCAACCTCAAATAGCGAAACAGATGCTAATAAATTTTTTATTTCTTGAGTATTTCTTTTGAAGGTTTCAGCAACATTTTTGAGGTATTCAGTATAAATAGTATGTGCTTCGACAGAGTATCCCATTGCCATTGCTCCTGAATCGTAAATCATTTGCTTCGAAAGACCAAAATTATAATCAAATGGATATTCATCTTCTTCGAATTTATCTTGGTATCTAGACATGCTTAACTCAACTGACATATTTAACGCAGCATTATACTACACGAAGTCTGTAATCGGTCTATTTAAATGATATAGTATGATACATAAATGTCTCTAGAAAAAAATAGCTTACGAATGTATCTTCTGCATATCCGCCACGCATCGCTTAATCAATTCTGACAAAACAGCAAGGTCAACATCTTCCAACTTTTTGATATATAAACACCCCACACTTGTTTTATGCTTGCCAATTTTTTTCATAAGATCAAAGTACTTTTCAAAACCAGGCATACAGTAAATCGTCAGCGCCTGTTTTCTTGGAGAAAAACCAGTGAGCATCCAATCGCCCTCCTGACTACTTCGCTCAGACTTATAGTGGTACGAACCAAATCCAATAATACTACTCCCCCACAATTTAGGCTCCATCTTAGTCACTTGTTTGAACAGATCGAGCAGAATATAACTATCCTGCTTCTTTTTTTCATCAGAGACCGCTTCAATGAAATCAATCACACTCGCATTGGTTTGTTTGGTTTTTATAGTGGACATGAGGATAGTATACAAGATATTGACAACAATACTCACTGTTGATACAACATAAGATATCACTATAAATAGGAATTAAAGATGCAAGAAGAAAAAAATCTACAAAAAGCTGATATAGTTGAAAGAATTACTGATAAATCAACACTCCCAGAAAAAGCTAAAACAGTTTCTGATCTTTTTACAAGGGAAAAAAACCCAGTTGAAAGATCCCTAATGATTGACAAAGTAGTTGAAAGTGGACAGTATGATTCATTACTTGGCATACTAGATTGTTTAACAAATGAAGAAAAACCAAACCCTGTTCATCTTAATAAGATAATTACTAAATTAATCGAAGTCTGCTCTAATGAACAAGTGACCCAAGTTTCAAAATTGTGGTCAAGAGAATTTAAATACACTGCAAAGAAAATATACCAAAGTGAACTTACACTCAGAATGCTCTAGTTCATCAAGATGACATGACCTTTCTTAGGTTGGATAATTAATTCAGCTATATATACCTTCCTCATGGTATGATTATTTTGTATGTCCACCCCCTCCCAACCCACCCAATCCGTAACTGAAGTCAGCAATACATCTTGGTTTTCACGGCTGGGTTCGTCGCTCAAAGGACTTTTTATTGCAGTACTTATTCTCTTTGTAGCGGTGGTGGCCTTATTTTGGAATGAAAATCGTGCTGTAGCGACCTACCAAAGTTTGAAAGAAGGCGCATCACTTGTTATTTCAGCAAATCCAGCAGAAATTAATCCTGAAAATGAAGGTAAACTCATCCATTTTTCCGGAGAAGCCAGAACTCCAGCAATCCTCAGCGACGTTGAGTTTGGGATTAACCAAACCGGCCTGCGCCTGCGCCGTGTGGTTGAGGTGTATCAATGGAGTGAAAACAGCACAAGTACCACCGTCGAAAAACTCGGTGGTGGCCAAGAAACGACAACCAGCTATACCTATGAGAAAAAATGGTCTGAACCGCTCATCGACTCAACCCAGTTTAAAGAAGTCGCATCCCACGAAAATCCAACCGCCAAACCATACGACACCCAAGAATGGCTGGCAAATCCCGTTAGTGTTGGCAAAGTTGCCATCCCTGACTTTTTACTTCGCTCACTTGCGCAGTATCAAGCAATCCCACTCTCTGCAGAGGTCATTCAAACCTTGCCTTACGCCAAACAAGAAAATTTGGAGGTGTTTGGGGATCACATCTATTACAGAACCGAGGATCCAACTCAACCAGAAATTGGCAATATTCGAATTCGTTACGAAATCGTCCCGCTTGGCCAAATTAGCGTCATAGCTAAGCAGCAAGGCGAAACCTTAGCTCCGTACCAAACCAAACAAGGCAGATCGCTGTCTATGAGCAAGGTGGGCATATTCTCGGCAGAAGAAATGTTTGACGCCGCAATTTCAAATAACCAGATGATGACCAACGTACTCCGAGTGCTCGGTGTATTTATGATTTTTGTAGCACTGAATATGTTACTCGCGCCGCTCAAGATCCTCGCTAGCTTCGTGCCGTTCATTGGCAGAATAGTTGGATCTATCAGCATGTTTGTTTCCGCTCTAGTTGCGATCTGTCTTGGAGTAATCGTGATTGCCCTGGCCTGGCTAGCTGCCCGCCCACTTATGGCTATTGGGTTGCTCATCTTTGCCGGTGGCATAATTGGAGCGCTCGTCTATATTCGCAGCGCCGCGGCCAAAAATAAGTCAAAAAAATAATAAAGTTGTGATACTATAAATACTATGTTCATCTTCTCGCTCATTCTATTTATCGGATTCATTTTGGTAGTCTTTCAAGGCTGGTACATTGTCGAACAACAGACAGTGGCCGTTATTGAAACCTTTGGTAAGTTTTCTAAAATTGCTCACGCTGGCTTACATTTCAAAATTCCCTTCATTCAAACAGTGGCCGGACGCATGACTCTGCGCGTACAGCAGCTCGATGTTAAAGCTGAGACAAAAACCTCCGACAACGTGTTCGTGCATGTGCTCGTTTCTGTCCAGTACATGGTGCGCGACGCCAATATTTACGACTCATTTTACAAACTGCAAAATCCTGTTACCCAAATTAATGCCTATGTGTTTGACGTGGTTCGAGCCCGTGTCCCGACCATTAAATTGGATGATTTGTTTATCAAAAAAGATGACATCGCGATTGCGGTCAAAGAAGAGCTCAGTGAAACTATGGACAGTTTCGGATTTGAGATTGTGAACGTTCTGGTGACCGATATTGAGCCTGACGCCAAAGTCAAAGAAGCCATGAACGAGATCAACGCCGCAGAGCGCATGCGTGTGGTCGCTTCCGAAAAAGGTGAGGCTGAACGAATCCTCAAGGTTAAATCTGCCCAAGCTGATGCAGAATCTAAAGCTCTACAAGGCAAAGGTATCGCTGATCAGCGCAAAGCAATTATTGAAGGTTTGAGTCAGTCAGTTGATGAGTTTCAAAATAGAATCACAAGTTCCAGCGCCCAAGAAGTTATGAATTTAGTCCTGCTCACGCAGTACTTGGACACGCTCAAAGAAATCGGCCAAAATTCCAACACAAACACCATTTTGCTTCCCCACGGACCTGGCGCAGTCAGCGAACTTGCCCAGCAAATCCAACAAGCAATTATGGTCGGAAATTCTGCCAGCGAATCTAACAAACACAACAAAAAATAAGTTCAGATGCAACGTGAGACTAGCATAAGTCATAATTCACAAACAAATTTTGATACGAATGAGGATACTGAAGAAGTTCTCAAAGTAGATAATTACTTTGACTTATATGATAAAGTCAAGCGTGATGAGATTACAGTTAGTGAAGAACACAAACCTTGGGTTTTACAAGTTTTATCACTTGATTCTCCAATTACCGACTCAAATTTGAAGTGTAACCGTGATATTACCCGGTGGATACCTGATTATTTTGGTGCACTTGAATCCTCGTCGTGGAATTTGAGACCAAGTAAATGGATCAAAGATATTTGGAATAAATTTAGCCAGCAAGTTACTTTTGCTTTAAAGCTTGAGTCGGAAGATCAAAGAAATAATGCGCTTTCAGAAATACGAGCAGATATTTTTAACGAACTAAATAGCCAACTAAACAATTATTTAGAAGTTGT
>CAZOZK010000060.1:0-6890 GCA_964584245.1 uncultured Pseudomonadales bacterium
ACCAAGCTTTACACGAACAAAGATCGCACAGATGTCAGACTCACTAATTGCAATCAAAGCCATTCCACTTTTTGTGGCAGCTGCACTCTTTGCTTTCTTAGCTTTACCAGCTTCACAATTTGTCATAAGCGTATTTCCATTCCTTTCCTATGTACAGTTTCCTTGGCGCTGGCTGCTGATGCTCCCAATAGCATGTATCGTTGCATTCTCCGCAATCAAACAACCAATTCCAAAAGTTATTCAACTATTCCTAATTGGTGCAATTCTCATGCAGATGCTCATTATTTTAAGATCAACACCAGCCGACCGTTTTCATAGACCAAACCAATATTATGAATATTTCACTATGAGCACGAGCACCATGAACGAGAATCTTCCCAAAACATTTTTGTATCCTGAGATATCAGAGTGGGAACCAACACCAATAATTGCGCAAGGAACGGCAAGCGCAACAGTAAACTATTGGAAGGGAAGTAGCCGAAAATATACTTTAGTGGCAGAAACAGATATCACTGTCATTGAGCCAACTATGTATTTTTCCGGATGGAGAACATTCGTAGTAAATCAAGAAACTCAAAAGAAATCCAAAGTGGAGTATATTGATTCAAAAGAAATTGGCGGCAGAATTGCCTATACCTTACCAAAAGGAAGCTATCAAGTAAAATCAGCATTTTCAGACCTGACTTTACCCAGGATTATTGGTGACGTACTAAGTATCCTCGGAATAATTTTTTGTATACAATGGATAGGTAGATTACTACTTACAAAAAAATGAAAAAAAATACTTTAGATATACGGTCATATCCCATCCTCATAAAAAGTATTGTATTGGTAACTTTTGCACGTTTTTTAACGTTTTTCCTAGCGATGGTTTCAGACTTCATCTTGCCATATAGACCAAGTTTTCCATATGCTGGATTGCTCGAAAATTATTCACTCCCACACTGGATCACAGCATTTGCAGGTTTTGACGGAGTGCACTATTTAACCATCGCAGAGAATGGGTACTCATTTGCCGGTCTCGTCGAAGCATTCTTCCCAGTGTGGCCAGTTAGCCTCCATCTCGCTTTTAAAATGGGAAACACGCTTGGCTACGG
The DNA here is from genome assembly GCA_964584245.1 of uncultured Pseudomonadales bacterium. Classification (GTDB taxonomy): domain Bacteria; phylum Patescibacteriota; class Microgenomatia; order UBA1400; family PJMF01; genus CAZOZK01. Next base: position 1,098 of record CAZOZK010000060.1, read on the forward strand.
CCTTTTAGCTAATTTTTTTCTGATGATACCACTTGTGTATTTCTTGATACATTTCATAAAATCCTGCTATCCAAAAATAAATGTAAATCGCTTCCTGTTACTTTTTTTAGTCTTCCCAACTAGCATGTTCTTCTTCGCTATGTACAGCGAGACACTATTTATGTTGTTGATCATCACTACTTTTTTAGCCGCTCATCATAAAAAATGGTGGCTCGCCGCACTACTCACCATAATTGCATCTGCAACTAGAATTGTGGGAGTCATTTTAGTACCGGCATTACTGATTGAACTATGGATGCAATCAAATCAAAACACTGCGTTACTGAAGATTCGTTTTACACATGTGCAAAAATTTGTTACTTCAAAATGGAAAGAAATCGTACTCATTTGTACTGGCTGCTTAGGCTTACTCGCCTACATGCTGTATCTGCAAATCAATTTTGGTGATGCCCTTTTATTCAAAACAGTGCAAAGTCAGTGGGGACATGATAGGTCTGATACCATAATTTTGTATCCACAAGTCATATACCGCTACATTAAAATTATGCTCACCTCTTTTGAGTTTACGCTCGGCTGGTGGACAGTTGCACAAGAGATGGTAGTCGGACTTATCGCACCATTTTTACCCCTGCTTTTTTTCCGCAAGATACGATTATCGCATCTCTTTTTTGGTTTTTGTGTCACCATAATCCCAACACTCACCGGCACATTTTCAAGTCTGCCGAGATATATTTTAGTTGCATTTCCCATTTTTCTTGGATTGTATTATCTGCTTGAAAAAAGACCAAAATTATTTTGGCTGTGGATACTTTTCTCGACATTAGCCCTGATATGTAATACGATACTGTTTGTGCAAGGATATTGGGTGGCATAAAAAATTAACAAGCTAAAAAATAGAATAAGGAATATATATGCGAGCAATAGTAACGGGTGGAGCAGGTTTTTTAGGAAAACATCTGTGCAGAGCTCTGGATGCAGCTGGATACGATGTGCTGGTGATAGATCTACACCTAAACCCAGAATATCGAACCGAAATTGCGGATGTTCGTGACGCAGCAAAAATGGACGAGCTTATCAAAGATGCAGAAGTTGTATTTCATCTAGCAGCATTTCTAGAAGTAGGTGAATCAGTCCAGTTCCCACATAAATACGTCGAAAATAATATAACTGGCAGTCTCAATGTACTCGAAGCCATGCGAAAAAATGGCATTTCAAAATTTGTTTTTTCTTCAACTGCAGCTGTGTATGGTGAACCAAAAGTGATACCTATTACAGAGGATAGCAAAACAATTCCAATCAATCCCTATGGTGCTACAAAGTTGGCGCTTGAAGGTTTGTTATCTTCGTATGTAGCAAGTCATGGATTTACCGGTGTTGCCTTGCGCTACTTTAATTTATTTGGCCCAGAAGAAAACCATCAACCAGAAACACACGCTATTCCTCGATTTATACAGCAAATTATGACCGACCAAGAAGTCACCGTGTGGGGAGAAGGTGGACATAAACGCGATTACATATATATCAGTGATGTCGTGAGCGCACACATTTTGGCTTTAGATTTGATGAATAAACGACCACATGAATATCATTACTTTAATATTTCCACAGAAAAGCCAACGTCCGTTATGGAAGTCATTGAAATCATCGCGGCAGCATTAGGTAAAACACCAAATATCAAGAACTTTCCACCAAGACCTGGCGATCCATTACTACTCTATGCGGATGCATCAAAAGCTAGAGCACAACTCGGTTGGCAGGCCGAAATTTCCTTCAAAGATGGCATAGAAAAAACAGTGGCATATTTTCAAACTAAATCGTGATACACTGCAAAAACTATGACAAAAATTGATCCAGCGCTCAAAATCAGTATAGTGATTCCGGTTTACAATGAAGAAGATACCATTTTGCAAGTACTCCGATCAGTTGCCTTGCAGCAGAAAACAATTCAAGCTGCGTTAACAAGTCCTACATGCAAACCGCCAAAGATTTCCTTTGAAGTAATTATTGTAAATGATGCATCAACTGACAGTACGCTTAGTATTCTCAAAAAAAATCCCAAGCTATACACACTTTTACTAGATCAAGAAAAAAATCAAGGAAAATCAGCTGCCGTGCATGCTGGAATTTTCAAAGCCACCGGTGAATATATTTTGATACAAGACGCAGATTTGGAATATAATCCCGTTGATTATCCTAAATTGCTCAAACCAATTGTGGAGCACAATGCGGATGTTGTGTACGGTTCAAGATTCAGAGGGGGAGAGGCGAATCGAGTTATTTATTTTTCACACTTTTTGGGAAATACGTGCATCACTTTTTTGTGCAATTGTTTTACCAACTTGAATTTAACCGATATTGAGACTGGCTACAAAATTATTCGCTCATCGCTGACCAAAAATATGGTATTGAAAGAATCAGGATTCGGAATTGAACCAGAAATCACCATGAAGTTGGCTTGGCTCAAGCCGGTGATTTTTGAGGTAGGAATTTCGTATTATGGCAGAACCTATACTGAGGGAAAGAAAATTGGGATGAAGGATGGCGTCCATGCTGTGTGGATTATTTTGAAACTTGGGATTTCGAGAATTTTTACTCAAACGTTTAAGTAGGATTTGATGAACCCTGACAGATTTCTGCAACGTTCAAATAGGATTTGTAATCCAAATTCATACCAAATTCTGAGTGGATACTTGGTGAAGGCGATTCGACACCAGTTTACTAGATCTTGTTTGACTTTAAAGTGACTTACCTTCTGACTGGTTGCGTGTTTGGTGTGATACACGATTGCATCCGTGGCGAGGGTGCAGCGCGCGCCGCCTAGGCGCGCGCGCAACGCAAACTCCACATCCTCTAAATACGCAAAAAAAGTTTCATTCATTCCATCCAACTTTTCCCACACTTCTCGGGTATATAAAGCGGCAGCACCATCAGGCCCAAAAGGCTCGTTCACATCCGCAAATAAGTCTGGTGTATTTTTCCAGTAATCGTTCTGTTTTCTAACATATGCTGGAGCATCTTGCTCTTTGATCGCCTCCGCCTTACCTCTCCACAAAAATGTAAATCCCAGCGAATCAATAACCTGATTTTCTTTTGACTGTCCCATAGACTCTGCAGTTAAGACCCGCGATGCCACCATTTCGGCCTTAGTTTTGAGCTGCGTGCTAACTAACTCACTCAACCAGCTCGGTGTCACCTGGGTGTCATCATTGAGGAGCACAATAACTGGACCATGACTCAACACCACTCCTGCATTCACAGCACCCGTAAAACCAGAATTACTACCCATTACTTTCCATTGGATGGGAAACCTCCATAGCTTGGCTTCTTGGCTGTGTAGCTGTAAAAACTCATCAACTGAACTCTGAGTGGTATTTGCAACAATAATTACTTCTAGAGCTATATCAGCTTGATCATCAGTTTTTAGTTGTAACTTTTGGAGTGCATTCAGGCACAACACAAGCAACTCAGGATTTTTGAGTTGCGTAGGAATAATGATATCGACCAAAAATGACTGCTTTGCTTGATTCATGTATATCTTTATTGTACCCACACAGCCAGAGCCTGCATAGATTACAAATCTGAGTTGGGGGTTATTAAATACCCAGATAGGTATAAAATTAATAGTAATTACAAATATATCAATATATATCTATACATATCTATTACTTATAGCCAAAAGTAATTACTATGGGATATACTATGTGATAGTTTGATAAAGGAATGGAAATTATGATTAAACAAGAATCGTTAAAGCCACGCAATTTAAAAGAAATAGCATGGAAACTGTTTTTAACACTAGTCCCAGCATCAGTTTTAATCCCTATACTTGGAGCTTGTTCACCTACATCAACTGAGAATTTTACAGAAGTTGACAGAGCTAATGTCATAATAGTCCCTAATCCAGATAGTACTGCAACACCATATGGTCTATTAATCACACCTGATCCAGGGACTCTTAACCCTGATAGATTAACTCCTAATCCAAACTCAACAGCTACGCAAGAATATCCACATATAACACCAGTAGACTTACCAGCACCAGATGATGAACCTGCTTCTACCGCAGATGGTCAATAATACTTAAGATTCAGTGTTAAAGTCTACAAACTCTCACTCGCTTTAAAATAACTCGTGGTCTGCCTTAACCCATCAACGAGGCTAACAGTTGGCTGCCATCCCAAAATTTCTTTGGCTTTGGTAATGTCTGGCTTTCTGCGAACAGGATCATCACCAGGAAGTGGCTTAAATTCAATCAACGATTCTGGCAGTTCTTTGCCGTAGATTTCACTGTAAATAACTTGAGCAGTCTCTAAAATGCTGTACTCATCTGGATTGCCTATGTTAATAGTTTGGCCTTTCAAATCGGGCAAACCACCCAAACGAGAAATTCCCGCAACTAAATCTGCTACGTAACAGTATGAACGAGTCTGTTCACCTGCGCCATAAATAGTGAGAGGCAGGCCAGCCAGCGCTTGTTTCAAGAAATTGGGAATCACGCGGCCATCCTCTGGATCCATGCGTGGGCCGTAGGTGTTAAAAATGCGCATAATGCGCACATCTATACCAAAATCGCGATCAAACACCCCACAGATACTCTCGCCAAGCCGCTTGGCCTCGTCATAACAGGAGCGAACGCCATTTGGATTCACCATTCCCCAGTAGGTTTCTGGTTGTGGATGAATTTCTGGATCACCATACACTTCAGAAGTAGAAGCAAACATAAATCGCGCCTGTGGAAAATCGTTTCGAATAAAATCTAATAAATAATGTGTAGCAAAGCTATTCACTTGATACGTCTCAACTGGATGCGCCTGGTAAAGTGGAGGGCTAGCAGGTGAAGCCATGTGGAACACAGCAGCCAGACCTTTTTCTTTCATCTCAGCCAGCAACTGTTCGCTCAGATAGGTATGTGGATCTGCAATCACATCCGCCTCAATAAATCTAAAATTACTTGCCTGTGGATGTTGTTTAATTTCCTCAATATTTTTGGCGCGGCCGGTCAGAAAATTATCTACGCCAATAACATGCGCACCAAATCCAAGCAAAACTTCAACTAAATGGGAGGGCACAAACCCCGCTGCTCCAGTGACCAGCACTATTTTTCCATCATAAAAAGAGCGAAGCGTCGCCTCAATGTGGCTAGTTTGATCATTGCTATTGGTGTGCTCGTTCATCATGAGATACAATTCTATCAGCTTTTATGAAACTCCAACAGACAAATCGTACCTTCATCTGGAAACTTTTACAATCACCACGTTCTGCTGTGGCTGGTGTCTCAACATTCTTGTTATTTGTCCTGGTCATGGGCATAGCTTTTTTTGTGAGATTGCCGTTCTTGAACAGCTCTTTTTGGCTTGACGAGGCCGCACAAGCAATCGAAAGCACACGCCCGTTCAACCAACAGCTCCTGCTAGCAGAGGATTTTCAACCGCCGTTGATTCATCTGATAGTTCACTTCGTCGCATACGTTGCAAAAACTGAATGGTGGCTTCGTATCTTTGGTGCGCTAATACCCGGACTTGTGAGCATTTGGTTTGCGACATTAATTGTCAAAAAAATATTGGGTTTTAAAGAAGCAGTCTGGATTGGTTTATTTTTGGCAACCAACTCACTACACGTTTCTTTCTCACAGGAGTTGCGCCCGTATGCACTGCCAGCTGCGTTTGCGAGTATAAGTTGGTGGCTATTGTTGCAGATTACGACAAACACAATTGAAAAAAAAAAAAAAAATGACAAGATTCAAGATAGAAAGATCAAAGCCCTCTTTATCGCCAGCACCGTGGCTGGATTATA
>CAZOZK010000061.1:0-6593 GCA_964584245.1 uncultured Pseudomonadales bacterium
ATTAATTTTATTCGCGACATTGCGGAAGATTTTACCTTGAATCGTCAGTATCTTCCTACAACAGAACTCAAACGATTTGGTTTAACTAATTTAAGCCAGGGAGAAGCACTAAAAAAACCAAAAGAATTCCAAGATTTTATGCGAGCTCAAATCGCCCAGTACACCCAGTGGCAACATCAAGCAGCACAAGGCTACAAATACATTCCGTATCGCTACCGAGTGCCGATTTGCACAGCTGCCCAGATGTATGCTTGGACAGCGAGGTGCATCGCTAAGGATCCACTCATTGTGTATCAAAAGAAAGTCAAACCAAGCAAATATCTAGTTATAGCTATTGGCCTCTGGACTTGTTTCACCCAGTTGCCTATAGTGAGAATGTTTAGCTCAAATTAAAATCAAAATACACATATGTCCAAACATGCACTAAAAACCCCAGATACCCAATTTTTTGCCCATCTGTCTCACTCAAAAGAGCGTATTAGCCAGTTCTTAACAGAATTCTTGACTGAAACAGCAAATTCAACACAATCAGTGAATGCATTGTCTGTCGATCTTAAGGATCGCTTATTGCCGTTTGCATTAAACGGAAAAATGATTCGTGGTTCATTGGTCTATCATATGTATACTTTCTTACAAGAAACTAACATCCAAACACCAAAGTCAGACCATCAAAAACAGCTTCTCCAAGCTGCAGCCGCCTTTGAACTAATCCAAGCTGCACTGCTTATCCACGACGACATTATGGACAACGACGTCCAACGTCGAGGCAAGCCAACTATTCATGTCCAGTATCAACAAGAGTTTTATCGGGGAAAAGATACAACATTGCTGGGCACAAGTTTGGCAATTTGTTTGGGTGATGAAGCGCTTTTTTTGGCAATGCAGCTAGTGGCATCTTTAGAAGATCCCTATGCAGCGCGAATTATGCGTTTTATGGCACCTGAGTTGGTCAAAACCGGCCTTGGACAGGCTCAAGACGTGATTAGCGCCGCGTCCACAACTGCAACCAAGGAGGAAATCCTCAGTACCTATCTCTACAAGACAGCGGGGTACACGTTTACTATTCCATTATCGGTCGGCGCACTGCTGGCGGGCAAAGATGCAGTGTATCTTGAGCAAATCTCGAGTATTGGCACATCTTTAGGATTAATGTTTCAACTGCAAGATGATTTCCTAGGGATATTTGGAGACCCAGCTCTGACCGGTAAAAATATCACATCTGATGTAGCTGAAAATAAAAAAACCTTAATTCGCGAGTCGCTTTTTGCAAGTGCAAACAAGTCTGAGCTTCAGTGGCTGACTTCTCTTTTTGGGAACCACGCAGTCTCAGAAGCAGACGTAAAAGATATTCAAGAATTTGCATCCAAAAAAGGTATTTTGAGTTCGATAGAACAAGAACTGGATATGTATCAAAACCAAGTGATTGAGCAAATACCGTCACTAGGTCTTAGTGATATAGGAACTCATTTTTTCATTGATTTAACAAGCTATTTAAGACATCGAACTGCGTAGCAGATTCTAAAAGAGTGTCATATGTCCCTGCTAGAATCCTTACAAACAATTCTCCACATCTCCCGGCCGCGTTTTTGGTTATACACTGCCGGTCCATTTTTTATCGGGAGTTTGTTTGGAGTACTCGCACAGCCGGTAGGGCTAAGTCTTGACCGAATTTTCTATGCAGCTAGCATGTTTTTTTTCTTCTTGATTCCAATAAATATTCTCATTTATGGTGTAAATGACTTATTTGACAGAGAAACTGATGAGGCGAATCCCAAAAAAGGTGCGCAGGAACACAAAATCAGCACTCAAGAATTACATTTTTTGCGAAAGTGGGTGATTAGCATGGCAGCGCTCAGTTTTGTAGTTATGGTGTTTCAACCAGCCTTTTCACTGGTACTACTTGGGTTATCATTTTTATTTTTGGCCATTGGCTACAGCATGTCGCCACTACGTTTTAAAGCGCGGCATTTTTTTGATTCATTTTCCAATGGTTTTTATATCTTGCCAGGCGTTATGGCATATATGTATTTCACCGGCCAATTCCCCAACTTGCCAATCATGATTGCAGCGTGGTGTTGGGCCATGGCAATGCATCTGTATTCCGCCATACCTGATATTGACTACGATAAATCGGCCAAGGTCATTACAAGCGCCGTAGTGTTAGGCGAACGCTTAAGTCTTTTGGCCTGTGCTATGTTGTGGGCGATCTTTGTCGGGGTGATACTACAGACTTTTGGGATTACTACCGTCACATTACTATTCTTGGTGTACCCAGCTATTCCAGTTTTGCATTTGATTGCGCCAGTATTTGGATCGCAAAAACTCAATATAACCAAAGTCTATTGGCTTTTTCCCTACATCACGACACTGCTCGGAGCAGTTGTCTCGATAGTATTACTTACCAGATTGTTTTCTTGAGAGGTTTTCCAGGTCGGAAATTAATAACGCGGTGGCCTTTGATGGTCTGGCGTTTGGCGTCATCACCAAAAGGAACGACTTGTTTGTCTTTTACATGACTAACATAAAATGTGCCAAATCCAGAAATCACGACTTTTTCACCCTTTTTGAGTGAGCGGCCGACTTCTTCAAACAGTGCATCAATTGATTCCTCAGCAGCTTTTTTAGTAAGGTGAGCTTTTTTTGATACAACTGCGACTAATTGAGATTTATTCATTGACATAAGATTAGAAGTGCCTTGTGTGCGTATGTTTTTACTACGTAGTAAGATCCTACCATAGCTTGGCGTGGTGACAATGGGTGATTCGCTAAATGTAGCGATGTATCTTGAGATACGATACGAACACGCCGAACATGTCATATCCGACATCTCTGCCTGAAGGGAACCTATTTGGGGTGAAGGATTGGTGGATTTCATCTGAAATTGCATAAACCAGACAAAGAGCGATTGGCAACAGAAGCAGGAGTAGTTGTTTTCGTTTACTTTGTTTGGCTTGCGCTGCAGAGGAAAACAGAATAGTAGTGCCACGATAGGTTAAAACATACAGCACAGCATATACAAACATGTGGCCAACTTTTTTGAGCACAAAATCAAGCGACGAAACTTCAATCCCTGGCAAAACAGGTTGTGAAGATAAAAAAAAGATCATTGCTGCCCAGATAATAGGTGGCAGAACTGCGTTGAGCAAGGTGATAAATGGATTAGATTTTTTGGTCATGTGGGGTAGGTGATTATGTGGGTTATCGTTTGCTGTTTGGTTTGAGTGTGTGTCGCAGCACTGTGGTTCCTCCACTAGCCGTGAGCAGCATACCACCTAGTATAGCAGATATATAGGCACCAGGCGATCTCTCGGGGAGTGGGAAGTGGGTCTTAGATGGTTGGCTTTGCTCTGGTTTTTGAGCTGCTTCTGTTGAGGTGCCAAGCACAGCAGATTTAGATGCAGATTGGTCAGTATTTTTTGGTTCTTGAGTCTGCATGGATTCTTGAGTCAATGAGCTGCCTAAGTTTATTTTTCCAATATATCCTGTATCTAAAAGAAATGTTGGCTTTTTGGATGATGCACCAGCCTCTGAATTTGTTTTTTCTACACTAGTTGTGGTTTGATTGCTATTTTGACCTGATTGAGTATTACTAGCAGCTGGACTAGACGATGGCTTAGTGGTGCTATCAGGCGTTGGCGTTGGTGCGGCACTTGCAGCAGGTGTAGAAGTTGGACTAGTAGTTGGTGAAGGTGTCGGCGTGGGAGAGGGCGTCAGAGTTGGCGTTGGTAGTGGAGTAGGATTTTGTTGCGCTGGTGATGGTGTTGTTACTAACCATTCTCCATCTTGAAAGGTCCAACTCATGCCAGTTTGCGAGCAGGCTGGTAGCAGTGCATCATCGAGTAGTTGGCCATCCGGCGACCACAGTTTGAGCGTATCACCTGTGTTGTTTAGATACTGTTTACTTAGCTCAATGACAGCCAATTCTTGATTTTGCGCAAACTCTGCGGGTGTTGCGGCGTTACCTGTCCAAATTGTAGCCTTGTCATCTTCAAGGCGATATCCAGCCAAAGAGAATGCATCTGAAAGTGGTACCTGTGCTGACGTCTGCCCAGTTTGCCCCCCAGAAGTAGCCCTAGAAAGCTCAATCCATTCTTTTCCCCCAGTGAGTGGGCACGACATGATTTCGGAGATGGTTAGAGTAGGTGGTAGTAGAGTAGAAGCAAAAACAGCTGGCCAATTGTCTGCCCGTCCTACAACTTCACTTGAAGAAGCAAAAATAAACAGAACACTTATAATCACTGTAGGAATTCTTAATAAAATGAGCAAGGAGATGTGAAAAAGTATCATGTTGCCAGTGTAGCAACAGAATCTGACACGTAGCTTACAGTAAGCTGTCTAGGCACCACTCAACTTAAATCCTTTATATGCCACTTCCAAGATGTCTCAATAATTGTTTGAATTGTGGAGTATTTTGGCTTCCACCCAAGGATTTGTTTAGCTTTTTGAGCTGAAGCATAGATTGCTGCAGGGTCACCTGCTCTTCTGGGTGCAATCATAGTTTTGATTTTGATTTTAGATATTGCCTCAACTTCTCGAAGTAAAGCTAAGTTGCTTATCCCATTTTCTGAGCCTAAATTAAAAGTATTAGAATTCCCAGTCTCACTCAGATAGCCAACTGCAAGATGATGTGCTTGAGCCAAATCAAGTACATGTACATAGTCGCGGATGCAGGTGCCATCGGGAGTAGGATAATCGTTTCCGAACAAGGTAAATGGTGTATTGTGTAGTGCTGCAGAAATTAAATTAGGAATAATATGTGTTTCTGGATCATGCTTTTCTCCCATAGATCCGTCTAAAAGTGCTCCTGATGCATTAAAGTATCTAAGCTTTATATTTTTAATACCAAATAATTGGTCGTAACGGTCCAGTATTTTTTCTCCAAGTAATTTCGTTTCAGCGTAGACACTCTCTGGTGCAAATGGGAAGTCCTCAGACACGGGAATCTCTTTAGGTGTCCCAAATATCGAACAACTTGAAGAAAAAACAATTTTTTTACATCCAAACTCTCTCATAACTTCAAGAAGATTAACGGTGCCCATGACATTAGTTTGATAATATTCTCTTGGTTTATTCATTGATTCACCGGAAAGTGCAAGTGCGCCAAAATGAATAACTCCCTCAATAAAATACTCGGAAAAAACCTTGCGTATATCTTCAATAGATCGAAGGTCACCATGAAAAAAAGCTGTGTTAGCTACTTTAGTAAGATGACCAGCGTGCAAGTTATCAAAAATAACCGTGTCAACACCTTGTGATAGTAAATACTGATTAGTAATTGAACCAATGTAGCCTGCACCACCGGTAAGTAGGATTGCCATGAGAATATCATATACACAAAAAGAAGAGGTGACTAGCTCTTGAATTTTTCAGGCCACCACAACATGCATCAAAAAGGGAAATTATCAAAATTACTTTCTCTGAAAAATGAAGATTAGTACTGGTGTACTAACGAGAATAGCAAAGCCTAGATAGGTGAGTATTTGTGGGAAAAACAGTAAATATATTGTGTTTGTTTCCGTTTGATTGAGTGTTGAGATATCCCAGCTTTGTGCCCAGTTATTTACTGTAGATTTCTTGTTTAGAAGAGTAAAAAATGGGAAAGATTCAGATTCAATAAATGCAATCCACCCAGAATAATTTCCTTGCCAGAGAACCAATTGAGGTTCAGCTAATTGATTCGGTGTGATTTCGACCGAATAAAAAGTCGGATTTGGATGGGATACTGTGCTGTATTCATGGAATGCTGGCGTTGAAGTTGTGAGTGGTTGTCCTGGTTGTGTTAATTTTAATTCACTCAAAAATTCATAGGGGATTTGATACGCTGCAACCCGATGCAGCTCATTTATTGTTTGTGAATTAGCAAAAGAAAGATTATCAAAATTGACGGTATAGCCTGCTGCAGCAACAGTAGAAGGTGGAATAATATACGAGAAGCTAGCAGTAGCTTTTTTCTGGGGAGCATCTAAATAGGTGTCGAATAGTGCTGTTTTACTTTGCAAGTCATACACACTCATAAATAAACCACGGCCTTTTATATTTTTGGCCTCTACGGTTAAGAGATAGCTATGATTAATTGCAAAGTTGGGAAATAAAAATGAAATACAGTTGCTAGAATTTTGGCTTGTTAGCCTAAGTGTTTTTGTGCCATCTGCCTCAGGAATTAGTTCATGCTCGTAGGTTCCGGTTCGAGAGGGATCACAACTTGTCGGTGTTTGTTCAAAGTCATTCCATGGGTCACTATCGTAACTAAGTATGCCGGTCACTTTTGGAACTACTACTTCCAGAATTCCTTTTGCATTTTGATCTAGTTCAACAGGCACTATTTGGTCTTCATTTTCAGGTGAGACCGTTACAATTGGTTTACCATCTAACAAGATAACAGGATATGAAACAGCAGTTGGCACCGCAGGATCCAACTCAACATAATAGAGTGCGTTACGGTCATATACAGGCTTTACAAGAGTATAATTCAGCAAATCTTTGGGCAATTGGGTACGAAAACTAATGTAATCCTCTTTTTCTATAACTTCAAACTCAAGATCAGATTGGCTTTTGCCAGTAAATAATGATCGAAATGGGTAATACTGGTCAAA
>CAZOZK010000062.1:0-6372 GCA_964584245.1 uncultured Pseudomonadales bacterium
ATATGCAACAAAAGACAAAAAAACTGCCAGTATTTGTTTTTATCGTTTTAACAACGGCTATGACTATTGGTATCTTCCTAGCAAATGGATATTTCTTCCAAAAAAAACTCCCCACTACTTCTGAGAATTTGACTGATCAAATGAAAAATCAAATGGAAACGGTCGAACCAGCGTCAGATACTTCATTTGCAGATGACTGGGCCACACTAACAAATAATTCACTTGGCCACTCATTTAAGCATCCAAAAAATGCAAAAGCTGAAGCGCGAGAAACGGAATCACTAGTCTCATTTATGGGTGAAATCCAAACCGCTTCGGGCAGAACGCAAACGGAACTATTTGATGGCTATATTTTTAGAGTTGGGGAGATTGAATTACTTGATGATACGACCATCCAAGATTTAGCCCAAACCCAGAAAATGAAAGCAGAGTCGGAGTGCAATTCTGATACTGGCAAAATATCGCCAGTACAAACTGTAAAAATCACTGATTCACTTTCTGTACTGCAGTACACCGTTCGTGGCTGTCGCACAGACTATACCGAATCGTTTGGGACTATTGGCGCACAATCTTTCATGATTACGCAGATGTATGTCGGGACACCAGAAGATCAAGCAAATTATCAGATAATCACTGATCAAATGTTGACGACATTTAGGCCACTCTAGTTTTAATCAACATCCTATAACATTATTGACTTGCTGTTTCAAGTCTGATACTATACATCTATATGTGTTGTGAGCGAATTAAATAATCATCATGTCTGACCAGCGTGTTGCTGGTTAATTGGTATTTCGCCCACATTTTAAATTCATTTCTTCGAGTTAATCAAGTGTATATACCAGTTACTAGACTGGTTTTTTTTGGTTTAATTCCCAAATCGCATCATTCTTCCTGACAATCATCCTGACAAAAATTCAGAGAATCAATTTCTCACATCAATCAAAAGTAAGTACAAAAAGAAATAACTATATGTTCAAAAATAAAAAAGAATTACAAAAAAATAAAATAAAAATTGGCAGAAATGTGCGGCTGTTATCAGTGTATAGCGTCTTTTATAACTTTCGTCTTCACACTGTTTTGGCAGTCATTTTCTATGCACAAGTTACTCACTCGTATGCGCTCGCATTGAGTATTTTTTCGATTGCCCAAATAGCCCAAGGGGTTTTTGAGTTGCCTAGCGGAATTTATTCCGACAGGTATGGCAGGAGCAATTGTTTGCGCATTGGGGCGGTGGCGAGTTTACTCTCGATTGTATTTTACGCAACAGGGTTTTCATACTGGTTCCTCGTGTTGGGTGCGATATTTGATGGCATGAACCGCGCATTTTTTAGCGGTAACAATGATGCATTCTTGTATGAAACACTGGATTCAATAGGGAAAAAGCATACCTACGGCTCAGAGCTGGGTAAGTTTAACTCAAATATGGAATTTGCCGGATTCGTCAGCGCCATAGTTGGGAGTGCGATTGCAATGTACTCGGTGCAGCTTCTGTTTGTGCTCTCAATCATCCCCCAAATCATTGGAGTAGGTTTGAGTTTTCTATTTGTTGAGCCACTCGTCATTCGCCAGCACACCGATAGTATTTTTAATCATCTTAAAGGTGCTCTGTCATTGTATGTCACCAATATGAAAGTGAGGACGATAAGTTTTGCCAGTATTCTTGGATTTGGATTGGGTGAGTCATCTTGGGCATTTCAAGCGGTGTTCTACAACTCACTCTTGCCAGTGTGGGCAGTGAGCATCATGATGTCGCTCAATTTTTTGGCCAGCACCATCAGCTTTAGGTTAAGTGGGGGACTGATACAAAAATTCAAAGCGATCAACGTGCTGATTGCGGAAGAAATATATGGTAGAGTGTTGTTTTTTATTGCACTGATCTATCCTACAGTCATATCGCCATTGTTGATGGGAATTGCATCGCTTTCATATGGCCCGAGCGTTGTGGCTAAGAGTAGCATTTTGCAAGAAGAGTTTACAGATGCTCAACGTGCGACAATGTCATCATTAAATTCGCTTATAGGAAACGCCTTTTTTGCGGTCTGTGCGGTTTTGATTGGTCTTGTTGCAGATTCATTTGGTCCAGCAAAAACATTATTGATTGCACAGATTTGTTCGTTGCCGGTGTTGCTGTGTTATATAGTGGTGAAGAAGGCGAAGAAGTAGATTCAGTATAAAAAAAGTATCGTTTTTACTATTTGACATTCTTCGCAACATATTCTAATATTAGAATATGTACGAACAGTTATTTGAACTCAATGCAAACCTCCTTAAAGCCCTTGCGCACCCTCGTAGGTTAGAAATTGTACAGCTGCTTCGAGATCAAGAATTGTGTGTCTCAGATGTCTACGAAATGCTTGATTTACCTCAAGCAAATATTAGTCAACATTTGATAATTTTGCGTCAAGCCGGTGTTGTCAAAACAAAAAAAGATGGCAAGCACATTTTATATTCATTAGCCAGCAAAAAAATTTCCAAGGCTACTGATTTTCTGCGTGAATTTCTTATAGATCAAAATCAAGACACTGAAGTAGCTAAGCAACTCTCACTTGATATCAAAAAATTGTTGCCACTGGTTCATGATCCAGTATGTAAGATGCGTTTGTCGCCAAAAACGGCAAGTTACTCTGCAAAGTTTGGTACAGACACCTATTACTTTTGCGCAAGTGGATGTTATAAAAAATTTATTGAAGGACCAAAAACATATGCACAATCATACTAACGGACACGAATCACACACAGTATCTACGCAAAAAATATCACTTCCAGTTGAGGGCATGCATTGTGCATCTTGTGCAGGTACTATAAAAAGAACTTTAGAAAAAATGGATGGTGTTGAAGCTTGTGAAGTTAATGTTGGAACAGAAAAAGCTAAGATTAGTTTTGATTCCACAAAGACCTCGGTGCAAGCGATGAACGAAAAGATTAAGCCACTTGGCTATACGCTATTAGACACAAAAAAAGCACCAGCAATGGATCACAAAGATCACACAGAAAATCATTCTGATACTATGTCCCACGATCCTCATGCTGGTCACGACATGATGACTCCCATTAGTTCAGATGCCTCGGTCAAAGAACGCAAAATACAAGAATTACAGACCTATAAAAATCAACTGATTATCGCGATCCCTTTTATGATGGTGAGTGTGCTGGTAATGGGCTGGGATATTGCTGCGCAACTTTTTGGCACAGGGTTTGCGATGCCAGAAATTCTTTCAACATTTTTCCACCATTTGCTCCCCATTTTTGCTACCTACATGTTGTTCGTTATTGGACTACCTTATTTAAAAGGTGTTGTCCGATTTATCAAAACTGGCGTAGCAAATATGGATACGCTGGTGGGTATTGGTACATTTGTAGCGTTTGGATATAGTTTCGTGCTTTCGGCATTTGAAAATGTCTTGAAGCCATTTATAGACACCGGTCACACCTACTATGATGTGACAATTGTGGTGATCGGTTTTATAACTTTAGGCAAATTTTTAGAAGCTCGATCAAAATTAAAAACCGGTGAAGCAATCGAAAAATTGCTCGGACTTCAAGCAAAAAGTGCTGTAGTTTTACGAGATGGTGTGCAGCTAGTAATCCCCATTGAAGAAGTTGTTGTTGGTGATATTCTTATTGTAAAACCGGGTCAAAAAATCGCAGTCGATGGAGAAATTATAAAAGGTAGTACGTCAATTGATGAATCAATGATTACGGGAGAGCCTTTGCCTGTCGATAAAAATCCTGGCGACAGCGTGGTCGGCGCAACCATTAATAAACAAGGATCAATTCAAGTGGGCGCAACCAAAATTGGTGCAGACACTGTGCTTTCGCAAATTATACAGATGGTTGAGGAAGCTCAAAGTTCAAAAGCACCAATCGAAAAATTGGTCGATCAAATTTCTGCGATATTTGTGCCAACAGTTTTGGTGGCCGCTGTAGTCGTATTTATTCTTTGGCTGGTGATCGGTTCATTCTTCATGCCGTTTTCTCAAGCACTATCACTGGGAATCGTTAGTTTTGTTGGCATGTTAGTTATCGCTTGTCCATGTGCGATGGGTCTTGCCACACCAACTGCAGTTATCGTCGGTGTTGGTAAAGCTGCTCAAAATGGCATTCTTATAAAAAACGCAGAGAACTTGGAAAAGCTTGCAACAGTAAATTATATTGTGTTGGACAAAACAGGCACTATTACCAAAGGTGAACCCACGCTGACAGATATTATTCCAGTCGGTGATTATTCTTCAAAAGAGATTTTAAAACTTCTTGCCTCCTTAGAAAATCATTCTGAGCATCCTCTGGCGCAAGCCATAGTTACTAAAGCCACAGATGAAAAAATCGAGTTGGCTGAAGTAACTCATTTCTCTGTACTAGAAGGCAAAGGACTGCACGGCAAGATCAACGGTGTTGAGTATTTTGCGGGAAATGAGAAACTGATGAAAGAGCTCAAACTAGATGGCTCCTCATCTACTCAAATTATGGAGTTTGCCAAAGCTGGTAAAACTCCAGTTATTTTCATGAGTAAAAAACAGATACTTGCCTACGTTGCCATTTCAGATGTCCTTAAAGAAGACGCAAAGAGTACTGTCGCTCAGTTGCACAGCCAAGGCTATACAGTTGCGTTGCTCACTGGTGACAATATAATTACTGCCCAGTACATTGCCGCTCAAGCTAGAATTGATCATGTGATTGCAGAGGTACTCCCAGCAGATAAAGCGAATGAGATTAAAAAATTACAAAAACAGGGCTACAAAGTGGCCATGGTTGGTGACGGTATTAATGATGCACCAGCACTAGCAACTGCAGAAGTTGGTATAGCTATGGGGACGGGCACTGATGTTGCAATTGAATCTGCCGGAATTACATTGCTAGGTGGTCAGATCTCAAAATTACCAAAAGCCATGAAACTAGCACGTGCCACGATGCAAACAATTAAACAGAATTTGTTTTGGGCATTCTTTTATAATATAGTGGGAATTCCATTTGCAGCAGGAGTACTCTATCCATTCTTTGGAGTTTTATTAAACCCTGGAATTGCAGGTGCGGCTATGGCATTTTCGAGTGTGTCAGTTGTGCTCAATGCATTGCGACTAAAACAGCTAAAAGTATAGAAATTACAGTCAAGAATATACAGGAATACTATGAATTTATTCACCATTTTTCTCACAGGATTAACAACAGGTGGTTTGACTTGTTTGGCAATGCAAGGTGGGTTACTCACTAGCGTGATTGCAAATCAAAAAGAAGAGGAGTTAGAAAAAACAGTTACAGGAGCAAAAGAAAAAAACACAATACATCCTACAACGCTCGACTGGTTGCCAGTGAGTATTTTTTTGGTCAGTAAATTACTATCCCATACTGTGCTTGGGTTTTTTCTTGGACTGCTTGGCTCACAAATTGAGTTGAGTTTGGGGATGCGATTAGTGTTTCAAGGATTGGCCGCTTTGTTTATGCTGGCAACAGCAGCAAATTTGTTAGATCTGCATCCTATTTTCCGTTTCGTTGTGTTTCAACCTCCAAAATTTGTGTACAAATTAGTCAAAAATGCTACGAAGGGTAAAGCGTTATTTACTCCAGCAATTATTGGTTTTCTGACTATTTTCATACCCTGCGGTGTTACCCAAGCTATGGAGGTTTTGGCAATCACATCAGGCAGTCCAGTACTGGGTGCATTAATTATGTTCTCGTTTGTGCTTGGCACTATGCCGCTGTTTATGGTACTTGGAATTGCCACTGCAAAATTATCAGAAAAATTTCAAAATACATTTATGAAAGTTGCTGCAGGTTTGCTAATCTTACTTGCGCTACAAAGTTTGAATGGAATTCTGGTTGTGGTCAATTCGCCGATTACCGCGGGGAAAATCGTTCAGCCTATCACCTATTTTTTCTCTGATGATAGATTTGCCAAAGATTTAGAAGTATCAGCGGAGACAGACAGCGCCGGAGTACAACAACTTTTAATTAATGTAACTAGCTATGGCTACACGCCAAAAAATCCAAAAGTTAAAGTAGGAGTGCCAGTTCAGTTGACCTTGCAAACAAAAGATACCTACACCTGCGCAAGTTCATTTATTCTGAAAGCTTTTACTATCAAGATGCAACTTGGGCCAACAGATTCACAGACTGTGTCATTTACGCCCACAAAAAAAGGCAAGTACCCGTTTAGTTGTTCAATGGGAATGTACACGGGAGTGTTGGAAGTAATTTAAATGTAAAAAGGAGAAATACGTATGCTACAAAATATATTCGATATGTTCAAAAAAAAATCTGATAAAAAAGATGCCCAAGCGAGTCGCGCCATTTTTTCGATAAACGGCATGCATTGCGTGAGTTGCAGTATGAATATTGATGCAAATTTGGAAGATCTTCCGGGTGTGACCCAGG
>CAZOZK010000063.1:0-5738 GCA_964584245.1 uncultured Pseudomonadales bacterium
TCATTTTATTTAAAGAGTTAAAAAAATTATAGGCATCTAGCGTTTTTTTAAGCTCAGCAATAAAGTCTTCTGGAACCTCCATTGAGCTTGGCGGAGCATAGGCACGATCCCAGCGACCATCTGCTTTGGCCTCTTCAATTTGCTTCAAACCCGACTCATGCATTCTTCCCTCTTGTAATAGAACTGCAACTTTCTGCGTGTTAATTTGTGACCAGGGACTTCGCTTCCTTCTAGGGGTAAATCTTTGCAAATAAGCTTTGTCATCAAGTGATTTTGATTGTCCATCTATCCAGCCAAAACACAGAGCTTCATCCAGTGCTTCTTTGTATGCTAGCGACTCAATCCCTGAAGCCTTTTTATAAAATTTGAGCCAAATACCATCCGAAGAACCATGATTTTTTAACAACCAAGCCCGAAAATCAGTGTGATTTTTAAACTCAAGAGTCGGTTGTACTTTTTTAGTATCAGCCATGAAAACATTGTAACATTCAGAACCCCAGTAAAAACTGGAAAGATCATCAACGTACTGATATTTTAAGTTTTTTCATCCTCTTCTTTACTCGTTTTACAAAATCAGTAAGTGGTTTGAGCGATACTTCATCTGATGTATCAAGATCATCATATTCGAACGGTTCATCCAAATCCTTGATTAACGACACCAAGAAAATCGTCATGAAAACGATGACTAAAATAAATAGTACATACTCGTAGAATGGATCAGCACTAAGTATAGTAAGCAAAAATAATAAAAAGAAAACTGAAATTTTCGCAATAGTATACGAAGCTTCATAGAATGGGGTGTCTCTTAAAATATTTGCCTTCAGTACATATTTGCGCAAATTGTTTTGTTCATTTTTCATTCTCACAATAAAATTTGCCTGGGTGATTGGTTCAAATTTTTCTAAAAAATAATTAAACTCACTAATATGCATTAAAACGTCTTGAGTATAGGCTTTTTTGTAAAACCACGCTTCACACAATCTCGTAGTTTCAAGCAGATGTTCAATGGCTTTAATAACAACTGGCTGTTTTTTCTTAGCAAGCATGATCTCGCACTCATCATAGATAGTTTCTAGCGAGGTAGCCATATCACTTGGAATTTTTTCTGCTTCTTTGTAGTCTCGAAGAGTTGAGTTTAATAAAAATCCTAAAATAAAAATATTTCCACTAATAATTGCTGTTAGAAGTGCATTTACTTCAAGTAACTCTATACCAAAATATTGGAAGAGTAATTTTAAACAACCTACTATAAAACTTGCAAAGACTGCTACTCTCAAATGAGATAATTTGAATGTATAGGTTGTTCTAAAAATATGTACTCTGATTGATTTCATAAAACAACGAGTATAATAACATATTCAAATGTACTACCGCACTCTTTTATAAATCCTCTGGTCACCTTGGTCGAAAAAAAGCTCGTAGTTCATGTCAACTTCAATCTGCTCAACAAGTGTCTCAAATGAATCAATTCCTAAGAAATTATTTGGTTCTTGGCCAGCTCTGATATCAATAGCAATATAGTCAGGATTATAGAGTTGATAGTCATCACGCAACATGAGAACATTCCTATTTGCAATTTTTGCAGCTATATTTGTTTGCGCCATAATCAATCCATCTTCTGGAATTTGAGCAACCAAATTGTTTAAAAATTCATGATTTTTTGTATGCGCATAAAATGCTCTATTAAAAAATAGTAAGCCAGGAGATTTTAAAATATAGGTACTGAAAAATAATAGAGCCATACTCAGTGAAAAAAGTATAATTTTCAGATGAACGGCCTTTATTATTTTGAACAAAAATGCTGCTATTTTCTTAAACCTAACCCACCCAAATATTGTTGCCATAATAAATGTAGGAGCTATTTCTGCATTGTAGTGTAGTCCTAAATCATGACGTGATGCTGCCGCACTCGAAAACCGTGTAAGCCAGTTAAACAAAATTGGTGGCAAAAATTCTGGTGCTAAAAGTGGTAAAAATCCAAAACTCAAAAAGCTTTTTACCATAGTTTTTATTTTAAGTGCGTTTAAAATTGAAACTGTATCTATTCCAGATAGTGCGTCCTGCAAGTAGTAATACTCTTTGCCACTAATGGCAGGCATAATAATTCTCACCACAGAAAACCCATATGCCACAGAAAAAACACTGGTTGCAATGCCAATTTTTCGCCACAAACATTTATTCTGGACTGCCACAACTACTCCAAACCAAGCAGGAATAATAAAAGTAGATTCTTTAGACAGCAAAACGCCTACAAATCCTAGTAAATAAATCCATTTATGTTTCTTAACTAATCCATAAAAAAAGACCATAAGAGGTAGTGGTAATAATGCCAACTCATGAAATTCAGTGATGAGCGCATTGTGCAAACCTATAAATGACAAATAGATTCCTAACATACAAAAGGCTTCAAACTTATTTTTCAACACTTCCTTTGCAGTTAAGTAGACAAAAAAGCCACTCAAGGTGATAAAAAGTGTTTGCATTATTAGCAACGTCTCTCCAGTTTCAAAAATCGCAACAAAAGGACTAATCAAAAATATGATTGGGTGAAAATGATCGCTCAAAATATTTTTTCCAGGGAAAATAAAATGATCAATGATTGGTGGCTCAAGTCTAGCAACTTTAGAAATAGCACTGTAAAAAATGCCAAAATCATAATACCAAGCAGCATACTGCCAGTATCTATGTAATGAAACCGTCGTAAATATGGTGAAAAAGATACATAAAATCAATGATAGTAGTATTTTTTCTTTGTTTTTCATTTCTATTTCATTTTACACGTTTACAGAAGATTGCAATGCTCTAGTGATTTTTTCTCCTTGTATCAAGCCATTGTATGATTTAAAATGTATCCAATAGTACACTGATAAGAAAGCTACAAATTATGACAGCAGCTACCACCACAAGCAAAAGTGAAAACCAGATGGCAATCGGCCAAATTGTAAAAGACACTTGGGCAATTTTCAAAAAAGATTGGATGAAAATTTATGGATTGATGGCACTCCCAATCGTCTTTGGATTTATATCTGGAATTATTTCAGGAATTTTAGGTGATGAGGGACTTATTGCGCTAATCTTAGAACTCGTATACTTATTCATCCAAACTGTGATCAGTATGGGTGTCCTCAAAGCTATGCTTTCTATAGTACGCGGTGAGAGTTTTGATATGGACACTATTTTGTCCACTCAACCACTTTTCCTTAAGTACCTTGGAGCTACACTTTTGTTAGGTCTTATGATCGGACTTGGATTCATATTCTTCGTTATCCCAGGTATTTACCTTGCTATAACATACACCTTTGTTCCTTATCTTATCGTTGATAAGAAACTGGGAGTTTTTGAAGCTATGAAAGAAAGTTCTGAAATGACCAAAGGTAAGAAATTAGACATCTTTGCTTTTGGAGTTGTTTCACTCTTAATTGGATATTCTGGACTACTCGCATTATTCGTTGGTGTATTCTTGACTGCACCATTTGCAGGAATGATGTACCCAATTCTTTACTCAAGAATGGTTAACTCACCTGTTAAGACGGAGTAATCCTGAGCTGGTTCCTAGCAACACAGCAACGTCACTAGAAATTTGAAGCACTGGAAGCCACGCCCAACCTTTTGGAAAGTGGCTTCTGTGTTTATAGATGGACCAAATAATGTAGGTAGTTAGTAAGAGTGTTGTGAGAGATAGTAGTGCTGGGGACAGGAAAATGATGCTGGCTAACAAAAGACAGAGGCCGGCAAAATAGCGGGCGAAAATTAAATTGACTTTGCTCCTTCGCACCCCACCCAATTCATCATACCGCGCTTGTTGGTACACCATCCTTACAAATGCCTGAAGAGTTGACCGTGGACGCCATCCCACCAAAGCCTTTGACGCAACCACTAAACTAAACCCGTGTTTCTTGATTTGCTGCGCAAACACATAATCTTCACTCACTCGCAAATCTTCACGGAATCCCCCAATACTCTTCCACACTTTTTTTCTAAACATCATTGAACGGGTGGCCGGTAAAAATGTGCTGGGATCTAGTTTGTCCGGCTGGACTAATACAAATGGGACTACGGCACTTTCAAACGAGGTAGTTGATAATCCAAAATAGTAGCCTGCGACGACGTCGGGCTGAGTAGCTGGTGATGACTCATCTACTTTCGCCGCTCGCAACAGCTCACTCAACCAATCTTTGTTTGGGATACATCCAGCATCTGTACACGCAATCCACTCAGTTGTTGCAAGATTAATCCCAGCGTTTCGACCCTGACTAATATTGCCTTTGTGCAAAATAACTTTGAGCGACTGATGTTTCGCTGCAATTTTTTCGAGAAGTTCGTAGGTACCATCAGTTGAGCCGCCATCCACAATAATAACTTCATGTGGAGTAACCGTTTGTTCAAACAAGGCACGTAACAAAAATGAAATATCCCGAATTTCATTGAGAACCGTGACCACGACTGTAATCTGATTTTTATGACTAGTCATACAATATTATAACCGCTGGCCATCTATATGATGCGCAAGCTGTTTTTTTGATTCAAGCGATGCAACTGCCCAGCGCAGTTGCGCCTCATACTGAAGAGCACTCTGCTCAATTGTATACGTATGTAGAAAATGCTGGCGGGCGTTAGCGCCAAGTTGGTCGCGAAGTTCATCATTTTTTAGGAGATTTTTTATAGCTTGTGCAAAGGCTGTGGCATTCTCATCTTCAGTATGTGCCAGTGGCACCAACAATCCAGTTTTTTTGTGAATAGTAATCTCGTTCATCGGCGCGCTATCAAAAGCTATAACTGGTTTGCCCAGCGCCATCGCTTCAATTGCGACCAAGCCAAACCCTTCTAAATTCCAAGTGCTGGGAAAAACACACAGCGTTGCAGTTTGCATTTCATCCAATGAACTCTCGACAAATCCTTTGAATTCAACAGACGCATCTAGCCCTAAAGAATGTACTAAAGATTGTACGCTCGGCTTAGTCTGCCCAGTGCCAATAAATACCAACTTTGCAGCTGAAAATGCTTCGAGTATTTTTGCAAAAGCAGTCACGACAATTTCTTGACCTTTTCCTTTTTCAAAGCGTGATACACAGACGATTTTTTGGTCATTATTTTGGGATTTTTTTGAAATTTTTGCGCCAACTTTTTTATCAAATACTGTATCCGGTATGTCCCGACCACAAGGAACCAACGCAATCTTTGCAACTGATACATGACTCTCTTGTGAGAGTGATTTTTTTGTGAAAGCAGAAGGAACTATCACCCGTTCTACCAATGGTAACAGTAAGCGATACATAGCTTCCGGCACTCGCAGCCATTTTCGCAATAATGGTTTGACCGGTCCGAATTCGTTCCATACCACCGGAACTCCAAACACATACGCAAGTGGAGTCACAAATAGCATGTCAGTGAAAGTTGCACACATGAAGACGTCAGCCCCTCGATTTTTCCAAACAGCAAATGTGTACTGACCCAACGTAGTCGGCAGAAACACAAGTGATTTGAGCATGCTTTTCCAGTCGCCGACAAAATGCGCGTAACTATTTAATTTGCGCACCGCTATACCTTTTTGATGCAGAGCATTACGAAGTTGAGTGTTAGTGGTTACAATTTGATGAGTCGCGGGAAGTGATTTTGCCAAAAATCCAATCAAATCAGAAAAATATACTTCTGCACCACCCCAACTGTGGGAGTGAATAAACCAGACAACTTTCTGGAGAGCTTTTTTTTCGCTGCGCACAAACTGTGCATGCCAATTA
>CAZOZK010000064.1:0-5657 GCA_964584245.1 uncultured Pseudomonadales bacterium
TTATTGTTACACTCACTCAAATCATCCAGAAATACAGACAAATTTTCTTTGTTTGTCACAAACCATTTATCAATCTGGGTAAATTGGGGCAATTCGTTACAACTTTCAACTCTCAAATCAGCCCTGCTAATAGTATTTACCGAATAAACCCATCCAGACCATACTATAACAGCTAATAAAATTAGCACTCCCACCAGTGAACTAAACAAGATAAGTATTAACTTCAATATTTTTCTGGGTGTGATGCTCATTTGATTAATGTCTTTGCGGCCAGCTCCTGGGCCGTCCGCCGGTATCTCGCTGCGCTTGCTTTTGACGTGCCTTACAGGTACTACCCAGCTGCTTCGCACTTGGCGGCGGAGAAGGCGGGATTCGAACCCGCGGTATCTTGCGATACGGCGGTTTAGTAAACCGCTGCACTAGACCACTATGCGACCTCTCCAAATGCTTGCAAGCAAGTTCTGCCTCAAGCTAGATTCAATATATGTCATATTATACAGCTAATTTTTACCTTTCAAAAACTAAATTTGTACAGGTTACAGCAGGTATCATTTAAGTATGATCTATTTAGTCACAGTTTATCTGGTAAGTAGCAGTGCTATAGTTAGTTATATGAATAAAAAAATCGCACTACTAGCAATATGTACAATAGCTTTACTTGGATATGTCCAACCAACTCAAGCACTCACGGTTATCATAAATGACAATGGCACTATGCAGGTTCGTGAGGGAAGAGTTCTCGGTGATGATACCGAACAAGAAGATGAGCAAGAGAATGAATCTGAAAATGAGTCTCAGCAGAAGCAAGAGGAAGAAAAAAAAGAATCAGAAGACAGAAGTGAAGATAAATCAGCAGAAACGCAAAGAGAGGCAGCCAAACAAGAAGCTGAGCGAGTAAGAGAAACTTCAAAACAGGTTTTTGAAAAGAAACGTGAAGCCGCAAAAAAAGTGCAAGAGAAAGTCACAGAAAAAAAGGCAGCACTCAAAGAAATCAAAAGTATTAAAACTCAAGAAAATAAGCAACTTAAAGTTAAAAATAAAGAACAAAGCACAGAGGTGACTATTGAAGATAAAGAGTTAGATGATTCTGAAAGTAGTTACTTTAGAAATTTAGAAAAATTAGATGCACAAGATGTTGACATTGAGCTGCCTGCAGGGTCAGAAATTGGTAGGGAAGATACAGAAAAAAGTTTAGATGACTCTGCAGAGGTCGAAAATGAGCAAATCAAAAGAGTAAAAGCCGAACGTAGAGCAAGAAATGATACGCTTGAAATTAAAACTCAAACAAATGATAACGGTGAGCAAGAAATCGAAATCGAGTCTGGAACAATCAAAGCAAAGCTTAATGTTGCTGAGTTTGTTGTAGATCCATCAACCAAAGATGTAGTGGTTACTACTAAAAATGGTGAGACACACACGTTAGTTCACTTGCCTGATCAAGCATTACTTCAGATGGAATTTGCGGGATTATTGAATGCTGATGATACGCTGGCAAAATCAAATCTTTCAATTGAAACCAGGGAAGATGGAACGGTTGTGTATAAAACTAAACGTATCGATAAGAGAAGGTTATTTGGTTTTATTCCTTTTGAAGTAGAGGATGAAGTTGAGCTAAATGACACGGACAGCACTGTAACAGTAGAGCCAACTGACACTTCGATGTTTGGAAAGTTGTTGATGAATTTAAGTGTGTGATTTTAGCCCAAGAGTATATTGGGAAATGTGAAGATCTACCTTTAGTGGTTGCTGTTTTTTGAATACGACACCTTCAGCGATCAGCATTTTTCTTTTTTGCTCAACCCCACCTGAGCCAGAATAGCCATGCAGACTGCCATCAGATGCCACTACTCGGTGGCATGGGGTTTTTGGTGCATCGGGATTCGTGCGCATATATAGACCAATAGCTCGGGCGGCTTTTGGATTTCCAGCTAGTTTGGCGAGCTGGCCATAGGTCACAACCTTGCCTGCAGGGATGGTTTTGAGGATTTTGTATACCTGTTCTCGTTGGAGTTTCATGCCTCATTTTAACATGAATCTAGACTGTGATTTTTGGATGAAATATGCTAAAACTAATCTTGTGGATACTCAATTTGTACAACCAATTGCCGAAACAAATAACAAGAAAAAAATTGTAATTTTTATTTCTGTAATTGTCGTTTTTTTTATAGCTATTTTTGCATTGTTAGCATATAGATATTTGCGCCTCGAGCCAAGCCCATTAGTAGCTGGTCAGCTAGTATTTGTGAACGAAGCAGCAGAATCTGAAGCGCAATCCCAAACTCAAGAAATTTCTCTCCAAGAATCCAAAACACCAGTCGAGTACACTGTCGAGTCAGTCGCCACGGGGTTGAGTGTGCCATGGAGCATTGTGTTCACTAGCCCAAATCGGCTGCTGGTCACAGAACGGCCAGGCCGCGTTCGTGTTATCGAAAAAGGGATTTTGCAAGAGCAACCAATTCGAGTTTTTCCAGAGGTGCTCACAACTTCTGAAGAAGGTCTCATGGGCATGACGCTTGATCCAAATTATGAGCAAAATAAACACATTTTTATGTGTATTGCGTATGAAAAAACTACAGAAGATACAAACAGAACCACGACTGGCAACACAAATGGTGCGGTCAAAGTAATTCGTCTCACCGATGCAGGCGACGCGCTCACCGATGATGTTATCGTGATCGACAATATTCCAGCCGCTCGTTTTCATGCAGGTTGCCGTGTGCGATTTGGCCCCGATGGCAAACTATATATTTCAACAGGGGATGCAACTAATAAGGAAAGCGCCCAAGACATGAATTCGTTGGCAGGAAAAATGCTGCGCCTAAACTCTGACGGCACAATTCCGTCAGATAATCCATTTGCAAATTCACCAATTTTTTCTTTGGGGCACCGTAACTCACAAGGGTTTGATTGGCATCCAGAGACAGGTGTATTAGTGGCGACCGAGCATGGTCCAACCGGTAACGATGGTCCTGGTGGTGGCGACGAAGTTAACGTGATACAAGCGGGCAAAAATTATGGTTGGCCGATTGTCTCGCATGAAAAAAGCCAAACAGGTCTGGTAGATCCAGCTTTGATTTTTACACCCGCAGTCGCACCTGCTTCTGGTATGTTCTATAGCGGCCCGGCGTTTCCACAGCTGCAAAATACTTTTCTGTTTGGGGCGCTTCGCGGAGAAGGAATCATTCAGGTTGTGTTTGATTCAACAGATACAACTCAAATTGTGTCCTACCAAAAACTTGCTGGAATCGATGCAGGTCGCGTTCGCGATATTGTTGAAGGTCCCGATGGTTTAATCTATTTCACCACCAGCAACACAGATAGCCGCGGGCGTCCTCGAGTGGGTGATGATCAAGTTATGCGATTGGTGCCAAAGGTTGATGGGCAGCCGTTTCGCGAGTTAACAATTCCCTTCTTGCGCAGTAGAGAATACAGCAGTCAAGTGGGCGAGTTGACTCAAGTTTCTACTAATCAAAATTACACGAGTTTTACCACAAACTATACGTCAGATGGGTTGAATATTAATGCGCTTCTCACCCAGCCAACGGGTCAAATGCCAGATGGTGGATGGCCGGCGATTGTATTTATTCATGGATATATTCCTCCGACCCAGTATCGCACACAAGAAAAATATGTTGAGTATGTGGATTATTTAGCGAGGAACGGATTTGTAGTATTTAAGATTGATTTGCGTGGTCACGGCCAGTCCGATGGCGAGGCCGGTGGCGCGTATTATTCTTCGGATTATATTATTGATACGCTCAATGCTTACAGTGCGCTGCAAACGAGCAGTTTTGTAAATCCTGAAAAAATTGGTTTATGGGGACATAGTATGGCTGGCAATGTGATCATGCGCAGCGTGGCTGTCAAACCAGAAATTCCAGCTGCGGTTGTGTGGGGCGGTGCGGTTTTTACCTATGCTGATTTTCTTGAGTTTGGTATCTCTGATGGCTCGTATATGCCACCAGGAAATGCCACTGAACGTCAACGTCGCCGACAAAAGTTATTTGATACCTACGGAACATTTGATCTAGCTCACTACTTTTGGTCCAAAGTTTCTCCAGTAATTTATTTAGGCGAAATTAAAACTGCAATGCAGTTTCAACATGCTGTAAATGACAACGTAGTTGATGTGGAATATAGTAGAAATATCCATGAACTGCTTTTGGCGAACGGCGTTTCATCTGAATTATTTGAGTACTCACTTGGCGGACACAACATAACCAGTCCTAGCTTTGGTACTGCAATGAGCAGAACTGTGGAGTTTTATAAGGAAAATTTGAGGTAAAGAGTATGCAAGAAGAAAAACCAAAGCCGACACCCGATGTTCAGGTCCCACAAGTGTTGACAGATATTGAAAATCGAATAAAAAGAGCAAGAAGATATCCGGTAAAAGCAGAAAAAAAAGGAGAGAATCAACCTGATCCATTTATAATATTGAATGTTGATAGGTCGGCCATAGAAGATAGTACGAATTCAAAAGAAATTAAGAAACGTATTTTGAGAAGTGCACATATTAAATTGGTTAAAGATTTTCATCTCGATTCGAGGGAAAACAAAGATCAAAGTTTTAATAAGCGATTTGATGCGGCATTTCAAGCAATTGAAACTGCATACCAGACACTAAGAGGTGTAATTGAGGGTACAGATACTATTGTTTCAATACCTAATGAAAAAGTTACTAATTCGCAACAACCACCCAGTTATACTTGGGAAACTGTCTGGACAGGTAATGTAGGACGTGGTGGATCAACAGAATTTGTTTATGGCACAGGTAAACGTGTCTTTACTGAAGCTCAAAAAAGTGCTGAAAGAGCTGCTGAGAGAGCTAATTCGCTCAATGAAATTAAAGACATGAGTGATGGCTTTCTAAATGCTAAAGTAACTACAATAGAAGTTATGAATGCATTTTTAATTTCAATGGGAGCTTTTTTAAATGACAAAGAAGCAAAAAAAAGAAATGGTATTTTAAGTGATGATGATATTATGGAATTTAAAATATTACTTTCATCAACACAAATACTTAAAAAAGTTAATTCAGGATTAGATACAATAATTGATTCAAGTATTGAAGCAAGCACTTTAGTAGCTAGCGATTGCAGTACTAAAATTAAGGAAGGTATTTATAATTGTGTTTCTAATTTAGATATTATTTCTAAGGCATGGGAACTTACTTTAATTACAGAAAATGATAATGGAAAAAAAAGAGACATTGAGAGATGGAATAAATTGTATGCAAAAGTCTACGCTAAATTAGCAGTGTACGCTAATCAAGCATATAAAACGTACATTAATTCACTTATACCTGATTTGCAAGCTGTCCCATTTGCTGCTTTTTCCAGGGAGAAGAAAAATTTATTAGTAGCAATAGAATTAATTAATAATACAATTGTTAATCCTGTTATGGATCGTTTTCCTCTTAAAGTTAGAAATAGTATTGAACAAGAAATGATTCGAAATTGGTTCGCTTTTATTTCGAGAGTTTTTGAAAATAAGACAAATGGGAATGACTTTAGCTATGAACCAAATCTAAGTGAAAAACAAAGAGAAACTCTATTAGAATATCTTGATAATTTACCATCATTTATTACATTTTCATTAATATATGTGAATGGTACTAGTACTGTAGAGAGTGAATTGAAAAGAATGAAACAGGCATT
>CAZOZK010000065.1:0-5618 GCA_964584245.1 uncultured Pseudomonadales bacterium
ATTGATCGTATTATTATCGAGACCGCTGGCACTGCCGATCCGGCAAGTATGGCTCTTAGCGTCTCGAATCATCCAAGATTGCAACGCGATGGAGTTATCACTATTATTGATGTGGTCAATTTTGATGGCTACGAGGATCTGTCACTGATTGCGCAGCGACAAGCCCAACTGACCGATTTAATTGTTTTCAACAAAATTGAGTTGGTGGATTTGGCGCGCAAACAAGCCGTGGTTGGCTACGTGCGAGAGCTCAACGAAACCGCACCAATTGTGGAGGCGCCGGGCGGCGTGCTCAATCCTCAAGTTGCGTTTGGACTGAGCAGTGTTGAACTGGAAAAGGAGCTGGCAGAGTTTGGGGAGCATGAAGATTCTGAAACGCATCAGTATGCCCACGAGCACGAATCCCAAGATGGCATCGATGCGTTTACGTTTGTGAGTGATACTATTTTTGACAAAACCAGTTTTATAGCACAGATTGCCCAGCTGCCCAAAACAGTTATTCGCATCAAAGGAATTATTCAGTTTGATGGAGGCTGGGAAGTGGTGAACACAGTTTATCGCCGATTTGATTCCTATCCACTGACACAAGATATGCATGATAAGTTAAGCGCGCGTCAAAAAAATGAAAAATCTCTCAAAACTCGCCTCATCATAATCGGCTATCGAGTCAATGATGATGCCCGTGAGCTTCGTGCTCTTCTGGAGCGTGCATTGCTTCCTGGCGCAGTTGCTTCCAGTACACCGCAATAAGCGTGGTCAGTGGTACTGCGAGCACCAGGCCAATACTACCCACTAGTGTGCGGACAATTTCTTCGGCAATTACCTCAAAATTGATGATCTGGATCAACGGAAATTGGTTATCCATAAACAGCAGTAGTAGCGGCAGCGCGGTGCCGGTGTACACCAAAACCAGTGTGTTTACCAAAGACGCAATATGATCTTTGCCCACGTTCATGGCTCTGGCGAACAGTTGCATGCTGCCCAACTTTGGGTTGGCGCGGATTAATTCTTTCACGATCGAGGCCTGCGAAATCGTAATATCATCGAGCACGCCCAGCGTACCAATAATAATACCTGCCATCATAATGCCCTTGGCATTAAAACTACTACCTTTGAGTGTTTGCAAAAACGCAACCTCCTCGGTGGCAAAGCCAGTCAACCGAGCCATCTGGGTGAATAGATAGGCAAGTATGCCTGTTGCGACTAGCGCAAAAAAAGTGCCGAGTACAGCCACAGTCGTTTTCGAACTAAATCCGTGGGTCAGGTAAAAACTAATCAAAATAATAAAGAGCGAACCAATAATTGCCACGGTGATTGGGTCATGTCCCTCTTGAATGTACGGCAGAATAAAGTAAAAAATGACTGCAAATGAAGTGACTAGCCCGGCCAGCGCGCGAATGCCATTTCCTCTGGCAACCAACAAGACAAGAAAAATAAACAAGCCGAATGCCAACGCCAAAGCAGGCCGGCGCACAAAGTCATTAATATAGAAGGTTGGTTCGCCAGAAATGAGATCGGATTGGGAGACTACGACCGAATTTCCCACTTCGTACGGGAATGACGAGTCTTCAACTAACCGTTCAACAGTGGTTGTTACTTTTTTGCCATCTTTGATCTCAACTTCGATAGTTTGCACGCTGGTTTGCGTGCCATCGGGATACGTTTGTGTTTCTGTGGATGGGATCGCGGTTATTTTTCCTTCCAATAAAACCGGCAGCTCTTGTGTGGTCACCTCTGCTTGAACTTGAGGGGCGAATACAAAAAATGGCGCACCAATTATGCTACCAGCACAGAAAAAAAGTATTAGTATAATGAGCTTGCGCATACTAGTAGTATCGTACCATGGAGTGGTAGGATCAGATAAGTACGCATGGCAAAACTCACTTCACAAATCCATCATAAAACGAAGTCGATAATCGATCGTAGTTTGCGCTTAAACGACGCTACGTATGGTGATGGTCCAATTTTGTACTGGATGTACCGTGATCAACGAGTTGAGGATAATTGGGCATTACTTCGCGCACAGGAAATTGCTCTAGAGCGAAAGCAGCCGCTGTTGGTTGTTGTGGCTATCCGTGAAGATTTACTATCAGTCCATGGTACCAGTCGCTGGTTTGAGCCAATGATTCAAGGATTAGAAGAGGTGCATACCGAGCTGGCAAAAAAACAGATTGGATTTACTATTTTGATTGGAGATCTTGAAAAAACTTTGCCAAATTGTATTGATGAATATGCTGTCGGTGCTGTTGTGTGTGATTTTTCACCTCTGCGATTTCCGCGGCAGATTCAAAAAAAACTGGCTGCAAGTTCAAAAGTAGCTTGGGAAGTTGTGGATGCCCACAACTGTGTGCCGACTTGGATTGCTTCGCCCAAGCAGGAATTTGCAGCACGCACGTTTCGGCCAAAAATCCACGCGCTTTTGCCCGAGTATCTAGTGGATTTTCCAAAAGTAATAAAACATCCGTATCCAGAAAAACTAGCTGAGTTTCCAGCATTGCAAAATAAATTTTTTTCGGTCAATCCACACAAAATGGCACAAGATGTTTTGGAGGCGGTTCGTGTGAATACAAAAATTAAACCAGTTGCGTGGTTTATCCCTGGTGAGCAAGCTGGCCAGCGCGCGCTCGAAACATTTATTACAACAAAACTATCAAACTATGAGAAAGATAGAAATGACCCAACAAAAGATGGTTTGTCCAATCTATCTCCCTATCTGCATTTTGGGCACCTTGCACCAGCGCGCGTGGCTTTAGAACTGCAAGCAATCAGCCTCCAACAAAAACAATCTCAAATAGGCACTTTTTTTGAAGAGGTCGTTGTTCGCAGAGAGTTATCAGACAATTTTTGTTTTTATGCACAGTCGTATGACACAATAGCAGGCGCGCCAGCGTGGGCGCAAAAAACGCTCGAGGCTCATAAAGAAGACAGTCGTGAATTTACCTACTCATACTCTGAATTTGAACACGCACAAACTCACGATCCAGCCTGGAATACAGCTCAAAATCAACTCATAAAAACTGGGAAAATGCACGGGTATATGCGCATGTACTGGGCTAAAAAAATTCTAGAGTGGAGTAAAACTCCCGAGGAAGCAATTGCAACGGCAATTCGACTCAATGACGAGTACGAACTGGATGGTAGAGATCCAAATGGATATGTTGGTGTGCTCTGGTCAATTGCGGGACTTCATGACAGACCTTGGTTTGAACGACCAGTCTATGGCACCATTCGCTACATGAATGCAAATGGACTCAAACGGAAATTTGATTTAGCCGGGTATGTCAATCAGCACTCATCTCCAATACAAACTGCCTAAACGCATTGGAAATTTCCTGCAAAACCGCATCATTTGATTCAATAATTACATGTGGTGGTGGCAAAATATCGAGCATGGATTGTGCTGTTTCTTCACTAATCTCGAGTTCCTGGATCATTTCATTTGTGCAGAACTGCACTCTCGTTTCAAGTTCTTTTGGCAGAGCGCCTAGCTCTGCATCAACACTAGAATCCCACCCAGCAAGCCGTTGGATAGCCGTTAGTGAAAGTGAAATCATGCCTCGTTGCATAACTTTATCTTACACTATCTACCAACCTATGGCATAATCGCCACATGCTAGCTTCTATTACGTCCCCATTGTTCAACTTCGCACAAACCTACACAAACAGTATTCTTACCTTTGCCGTATTATTTATTCTTTTTTTCTTTATTTTGTTTATCGTCAAAACTATTTTTTTGCGACGGCTCTATGCCTTAGCCTTACAGCTAACCAACAGCCTTGATTCATTTATTTCTGATCTCATCAAGACCTGGAACTGGGGGATTTTAGTTATGATTTCTGCGTATATCAGTTTTCAGTTTATTGAGTTACCAGCCAAAGTTGACGCGGTTCTTAACTTTACGATGGGAATTGTGATTGGTTGGGTAGTCATCCAATCAGCTTTGGTAATTCTGAGTTACATTTTTACTAGATTGATTGCTCAGCGACAAAGAGTTGAACCAGAATTTGATCCAACCGTCCTATTGTTTTTGCGCCAGGCCTTGATTATCACCGTCTGGATCATGGCGATATTAGTGGTGATTCAAAATCTTGGATATGAAATTTCCGCGCTAGTTGGCGGACTGGGGCTTGGAGGATTGGCTGTGGCGTTTGCAGTCCAAAATGTCTTGTCCGATGTTTTTTCATCCATTTCAATTTATTTTGATCGGCCATTTAAAATAGGCGACTATATAGTGGTAGGAGAAGATGGCGGTGTAGTCAAAAAAATTGGCATAAAGTCGACGCGCCTTACCACGCTGCAAGGACAAGAACTGGTCATATCAAATAAAGAGTTGACTGAATCGCGTGTCCACAACTATAAAAAAATGGTGACGCGTCGTGTAGTTTTATCCTTTGGCATTGAGTACGGGACCTCACTCAAAAAACTCAAACAGATTCCAGCTTTAGTGCAAGCGGTGATTGAAAAACAGGAGAACGTTACATTTAGTAGATGTCATTGCAAAACGCTTTCTGATTCGAGTATTCGCTTTGAAGCAATTTATACTGTTACATCGCCAGAATTCACTGTATATATGGATGCACAGCAAGCAATTAATTTTGCTGTACTCGAGATTTTTGAAAAACAGAAGATAGAAATAGCATACTCAACACAGCGATTTTTCACTACAAAAGAGTAGGCAGAGTATGGTATATATGGTATAGTCTTTTAACTTATACCAAAGGCGAAAAAATACTAATTAGTAGTTAGTATCTGGCATAGTCAAGGCCAGATGCTCAAAAGGAATATTATTATGGCTACGACCAAAAACCCCGCGGGTCCATTCTCACTCGAGAGTGCGATCTCAATTTTATCAGATAATTTTTTGATAGTACTTATGGTGCTAGCAGCATTTATCGGAGGATTTTTTGTTGGTTCAATTTGGACCGAAAATCAATTGCTTCGAAATGGCGGCTTAGCAAATGTTGGCGGTGCAGCAGTTCCTGCAGCAGCAGGACAACCAGCAGCAGCTGCAGGTGAAGAAGTAGCTCCTCCAATCGAAAAGATGCCTGAGTTAACAAACGCAGATCACAAATTTGGCAATCAAAATGCAAAGATTACTATAGTTGAATACTCTGATATGAACTGTCCATTCTGCCGAAAGTTTCATCCAACCATGAAACAGCTCATTGCTGACTATGGCGATGATGTCGCTTGGGTATATCGACATTTCCCATTCCAGGGTCAAAATTCAACTGACGCAGCTGTAGTCAGTGAATGTATCGCAGACTCAAAAGGCAACGATGCATTCTGGAAATTTGTTGACTCAATAACTGCAAAAGCAGATTTGGGTGGTGGCTTATCACCTGAAATAATCGTAGCAGCAGCTGGAGAAGTTGGTTTGAGCGAGGCTCAAGTCACCGCATGTAAAGCTGATACTAAATTTCAACAAATTGTGACCGCACAACGAGATGGTGGAGCAGCAACCGGAGTAACTGGTACTCCAGCTTCAATTATCGTAACTGCAGATGGTCCACAAGAGTTCGTATCGGGCGCATTGCCAATCGAGCAACTCAAAACAACTGTTGAAAAATATCTTTAATAGATAGTTATACAGAAATCTAAAAAAAAATTGCTTTTTA
>CAZOZK010000066.1:0-5605 GCA_964584245.1 uncultured Pseudomonadales bacterium
CTGGTCTAGGTTTATACATTGTGAAATCAATTATTGACCAATCTGGCGGGAAAATTTGGTTTGAATCGATTGAGAATAGTGGAACCACCTTTTTCATTGAATTACCAGAATCTGGCATGAAGAAAAAAGAGGGTACTAAGCCGCTAGAATAGATTAGTACGGGTTCTGATATACTTGTGATATGTCAAAACCACCCATCACCATCAAAACAATCGTACATGCATCACTCAAAAAAGTGTGGGAATGTTGGACACAGCCTACTCATATTGATCAATGGGCATTTGCGTCAAATGACTGGGAGGCTATCGCCAAAGTAAATGATCTACGAGTTGGCAGGGCATTTAAAACGGTTATGCGTGCCAAAGATTTGAGCACCAGTTTTGATTTTGAAGGCATCTATTCTGACGTACAAGAACTGTCTCGAATTGAATATGATTTAGCTGATGCTAGACACGTAAAAATTGAGTTCGTAGAAACTCCTGATGGCGTGGAAGTGACGCAAACTTTTGATCCTGAAAACGAAAATCCAATCGAAATGCAGCGTGATGGTTGGCAGGCTTTTTTAGATAATTTTAAGAAGCATGTCGAAAGTAAAGACTACATCGACAAGCTCGCATACATCCATATTGTAGATAAAAAAGTGTTAGTTACCCTGAGCAAGGGCAAGGATACTTGGTACATTCCGGGTGGCAAACGTGAGGCTGGCGAGTCCGACGTGCAGGCTTTGGTGCGTGAAGTACGAGAGGAGTTGCAGGTTGATCTTATTGAGAACACGATCAAAAAATATGGCGTTTTCGAAGCCCAAGCCCATGGCAAACCAGAGGGCACCGTGGTGCGCATGACCTGCTACACGGCTGAGTACCAGGGTACAATTATGCCGGATTCTGAAATCGACAAAGTTGATTATTTTGGCTTTGCCAGAAAAAGCGAAACCTCCCCAGTGGACCATCTGATTTTTGATGACTTATTGGCAAAAGGGATGATTGAGTAGAGAAAAGATGTTGTGGCTAGATACTACACATGAAATCTTTTCTAGAATTTTGCTTTAAGATCAAAATACTGTATACTTCTTCTTAAGATGACACTCTTTTTCCGAAGAATTTCTAGCTTCTTTTTCCCCGTCTATTTTATTCGTGCGTCAAAAGACGATCTTAAGAATGTACAATTGAAACAACAAAAAACATTACTTTTGTTAGATAAATATGATAAAGGTGAGATCGACATCGATTACACTGCTGAACTCAAAAAACTTGAAAGATTTACTCGGCCAAGTTAGCGAGCCTTTCCCGCAGCCAAGTGCTGATAGGTTAGTACAACTTGCAGGTTTGATTGAGCAGGTTAATATCAAAGCTGAGTCTTTGGAATTATCTTTTTTTTCTGTTGCTGCTGAATATTTTGTTCGAACTTGTGTAGGTCATAAACTTATTGACGGCAATAA
Source organism: uncultured Pseudomonadales bacterium (assembly GCA_964584245.1). Lineage (GTDB taxonomy): Bacteria > Patescibacteriota > Microgenomatia > UBA1400 > PJMF01 > CAZOZK01. The sequence goes on from CAZOZK010000066.1 coordinate 1,439, forward strand.
GCGTGCAGCAGTTGTTTTACTTGAGGGATTTTATCAGCTGAACAACAAAAATATTACCTTTGCAAATGAAAAAGTTGCAGCATATGCTGTAATGATGTCTTCAATAAAAACGTCACAAATTTCAGTTAGAGATAAGGTGCTGTTTTTCGAGAATGAGCTGAAGGCAAATAGATAGCATATATTTTTAGTAACAATTAGTATCTTTGTATGATTCATAAAAAACATCTTTTAACCTTCTTTTTTATTCTTAGCTTCACCATCTTTTTTTCTGGATGCGTTGGCCAAAAAAGCGAGTTGGGTACACCTCGGCCTAATCCAACAACCCAAGAAATTCAATCAACTCAAGTTGAGCCCACTGCACAACCACAAGAATTTGAAGAGTTCACCGCGTCTTTTGCAATTTATACGAACGGAACAAAACGTATTTTTTCAGATTCTAAATATCACAACCAATCACCCGACGTTTTTCTTGAGGCAGCAGATCCTAGCAGTATTTTTGTCAAAAAGCAGGGCATAGTATGGAAAGATTTTTTTGAAACACTGCCTTTTTCGCTCACTAAAGAATGTTTGGTGACTGGAACTAAACAAACTTTTTGTACATCACAAAACGGTCGACTACGATTTTTTCTAAACGGACAAGAATCTCCCGATGCACTAGAATTACCGATTCAAGCAGGTGATTTCTTGAAAGTTACTTTTGGAGAATAACCTGGAAGCAGCATTTTTGAAGATTAATTTTTTACCATGAAAAAAACATATCAAATACAAGAACGCATGTGGCTCTATCCTGGTAAATCTAGTTGGCATTTTATTACCATACCGCAAGAAACTGCTAAAGAGATTGATTTTTATTTTGAGGACGTTAAGCAAGGCTGGGGGTCACTGCCTGTTTTTGTTACGATTGGTAAAACTAGCTGGAAAACATCAGTTTTTACTGATAAGAAAACAGACTCATATCTATTGCCAATTAAAGCCCAAGTGCGCAAAGCTGAACAGATATCTGCAGCACAGTTAGTATCTGTTAAAATTGAGTTAGAAAGATAGTAAGTATGCACGACTCAATTTTTTCAAAAACTTTTTTAAATTCTGAACAGAAAATTATTCCATATGACGGCTCACCTCTATCTTGGCGTGTCTCAGTATATGCGCTGGTAAGAAAAGGTAACGAAGTATTGATTATCAAGGGAAAACAAGAAAAAATGTATGACATTACCGGCGGTGGTGTTAATCTGGGGGAAGATTTAGAACAAGCGCTCTCACGAGAATGTATGGAAGAAGCAGGAGCAACTATAAAAATAGGCCATTTGCTTAGCACCGAATTCGAGTGGTTTTATCATAAAAGTGGAAAGTATTATCAAACTGTTGAGCTTTTTTATGAAGGTAAACTCGTAGGTGAATTGCAAGATCCCACAGACGAAAATATTGAGTGGCGAGGGTTCGTCCCAATATCTGATATTGGCACCAAATATATAGTTAGGCCAATAGTTGCGGCTCTTATACTAAAGAATCAAGATAGTAAACAACAGCTACAATAAATTAATGATCACTACTTTGGGGCTATACAACTACTACAAATGCTTGTAGTATGCGAAGTATGTCAACTATAGCAAAAAAACGTCTGACACTTTTTCTCCATCCAGATCTAATTAAGCAAGCTCGTGCTCAAGCAGTAATTGAAGATATGACACTCACTCAATTAATTGAAGCTTGTCTTATTCATTATTTACCTAAAGAAACTGTAATTAAAAAGGTCAACCTAGACCAGATACCAACCAAAGCTAAAACTTTAGTCAGGCCATAATCAGTCAATACACGCAGTATCTTACATTCAAAATTGCTAATACTCCCTCCAGCGGTAACCATCTAACTTTATTCTGCTCTTTATCCTTTTCGTTTTTCATCTCATCAAGAGTACTTACAACTGCATTTCAAAATGCAGTATTGAACAGATCATATATCAATAGAAACTTATAGAAAGAAAGCGACAAGATGCCTATACAAACCAGAGAAACCATAGTTACAAAGGAGCGAAATAATACGCCAACAGAGCAGTCATCGGTGCTAAGCACTAGTACGACTCAAGCATCTCCCATGCAATTTATTGAACAAATTGTGTATTTTGCTTTAGGTGCTTTAGAAGTACTGCTCAGTTTTAGATTCATTTTGAAGATGATGGGAGCAAGTCAATCAAGTGGCTTCGTTTCCTTTATTTATGGTTTAAGCAACATTTTCATTATGCCATTTGAAGGCATTTTCCGCAGAGCGGTGAATCCAGGAATTGAGACGAGTTCAATTATTGAACCAGCAACGATAGTTGCATTACTTGTCTATGCTGTTATGGCATGGGGAATTGTCTCTTTGTTGAGAATGGTGTCTGGCGAATCACAGGTTGAGTAATATAGTGCAGTATGAATATAAAAATATATAAAAGGAAAAGTGTATGACGAATCCAACACAAAAAAAAGGTGTTAGTCCAATTGCAACAGCAGTCGGAGGCGTGGTAGTAGGAGTAGGGTTAGCAGTTGCCGGAGCAATGGCTCTCAAAGATAAAGCAACGAGTAAAAAAGTTGAGAAAGGTATGGATCAAATGAAGTCTAAGGCAAATGAAATGTCTAAGATGGTAAAAAATGATGTGAAGGATTTAAATTCACAGACTGAAGATGTTGCCAAAAATGTGCAAGACAAAGCTATGTCAGCAAAAGATGAAGTGGTAAACAAATTCAATAGAACCAAAGAGACTGCAAAAAAAATAGTAAAAGCTATTAAAGAAAATTAAAAAATAAAAAAAGAAAGAAACGCTTATGAACATATTACTTTGGATCGTACTCGGAGCCTTCGCTGGTTGGATTGCTGGATTTTTTATGAAAAGCAATCACAGCATGATTGAGGATATTTTATTGGGAATTATTGGCGCATTTGTCGGTGGGTTCGTCATGAACTTTATCGGACAACCAGGCGTAACAGGCTTTAATCTGTATAGTCTAGTTGTAGCTGCAATGGGCGCTGCTTTAGTAATTTTTGTAGGAAGATTCCTGCGAAGATAATACTGAACAATCGATATCACTGCAAAGTGATTCATTAATACTAATCAACCAAACAGGACCCATATGCTATCACTTATTTTTCTATTACTGGCAGGAGCTGCAATAACTTTTGTATCTCTGCAAAATACTGGTGAAATCACGCTTACCTTTCTTACCTTCACCTTTACAAATTTGCCAGTTCCATTTGTGATACTTGGGTCTGTTTTGGTTGGTGTCCTGTTGGCATATGTCATTAGTCTTTTGAATTCAATTTCTACACTGATGGTCATTCGCACACAGGACAAGAAGATTCGACAAGAAAAAAATGAGGTTGCACAGCTCACCAAACGAGTGCATCAACTTGAAATAGAAAATGTCAGCTTAAGAAATGAAACTGATGGGCAAATTTCTGACCATATTTCGGATCAAAGATCACTATGAAGTTACTACTTTCCAAACTGTGGAAAACTCTACATTTCCCAAAGAATTTTCAATTGTTTATTATGAGAATAATGCAAGATCAATTTTTGATTGGGGTGACAGGAATTATCTTTAATGATCAGGATGAAATTTTATTATTTAAACACGTGTATCGTGGCCATGCTTGGAGTTTGCCCGGTGGCTACATGAAATCTGGCGAGCATCCAAGCGAGGGTTTGGAACGCGAAATTTTTGAGGAATCAGGACTGGTGATTAGTGCAGATGATGTGCTTAGAACCAGGACAGACCGCGCTACGGCTCGACTCGATATTTGTTATGTTGGCAGGCTCGTCGGTGGCACATTTGAGTCAACTCATGAGGTCAGTGAGTATGGATTTTTTACTCAGGATACCTTCCCTTTGCTACGAAAAAATCAATTATTTTTAATTGACAAAGCTGTCAAACTCAAAGCGTTGGCGCTGAGTGCATAGAACATCTGCTATAATTACAGCATGTTTATTCGAGATTTAATTAGCTTATACGTCAGAAAAGTCCCATCTTTGGTGAACTCTCGAGGGAGGGTTGCGCCTATTTTTTAATTTTCTGTACATATAAATAGTAAATAGAAAGCAAACCTCACCTAATCAGTGAGGTTTTTTAGTATGATCATAATTCAAAACATAACAAAAATAGTATCAAGTAAGATTCTTTTTGATGACATTTC
>CAZOZK010000067.1:0-5540 GCA_964584245.1 uncultured Pseudomonadales bacterium
CAACTAGTGCTCCTTCTTTATTATTATTGATCAGCTTAGAAAGATAACGAATAAAAAAATCAAAACATTCATCGCTTAAAGGTGAAAAATCATTCTTTTTATTTCTATCTCTCATTAATTCATGTATGACGTTACCAATAGTTGTTTTTTCACCAATAACCTGTTGTAAATTTGTAATATTTGGAGTGTCCGATTTATCCCAAGCAACATAAACACCCCACTCTTCAGACATCTCTATCCATGGATGTAAATGAAAATCTTCTCCAAGTTCTTTTTTTACAGTATCTAAAATTTCATTGCCAGTTATTATAGGATAATCTCTACGAACCATGCCATGTAACGCTCTCTTCTCACAGGACAATATGAATTGATAGCCTATCCAGGCTTTATAAAGTAATGCACTTAAAAAAAGATAATCTGAGGTAATAGTTTCTATATCAATGTTTGCATCTAAAAATGTATCAGTATCGGTAGATTGTTCTTCAGAATTTGCACCATAAAGTACCGTGTTAGAAATATCCTTAAACTTACTAAATTCATTCCAACGAGCAAGTATTCTGTTAGTTAGCCTATCGTATGCGTTTAACAATGTATTTAGTTTTCTGTCACCCCTAGGTTCAAACATATTCTTATTATATCAAATATGTCTACTATCTAATTTGATCTTGTTTTAAGATTAAATTTCTATACTTGCACCACTCTGATCTCTTAACATACTGTTGATCCTGATCAACAATCAATGGTACGGTAAGCAGTAAGTAACGCATACTCTATATGTGTGACTTTTGTATGACTCACTTGAATATAAAAAAACTACTATCGATTGCCCTTGAGCTAGTAAAGATGCCAGTATTTTTTGCTGGTGTTTCTGCATTGCTGGTAGTGGGCAGCATACTTTGGTCAAATAAGTTGCAGGTCCAAGCCGACAGCACGGTAGTTCTCGAAACTTTTATTACTTCAGAAACAATGGCGTTCCCGACCGATCAAAGTATTTCGCTCGCATCAATACCAACAGAATCTACCCTCGTTTTATTTAGTTCCTACCGAAATCCAAACACTGGCAATATTTTTTCAATCAGTACTTCAGAAGCAGAATCATTTACTAGTGGGTGTCGCGACGCAAACGCAGAGTACGTGACTGAAGTCTGGTACCTATCATCTAGTTCAATTCTCGATTTTGACGTGAATATTACCTGGGAACAAGACGTTGAAGATGTCCGAACAGGCATTGCAGTATTTTCAAACACCGATCTCATAAATGGACCTGTTTCTAATTCTTTTTGTTCAAATGATTGGACACAATCGCCAAGGTATGAAGTAACATCAGCAAATAACGATTTAATTGTAGCGGCACTAGGTACGTATTCCGGAGATTCAAATATTCTCACACCAATAAACACGCCAATACAAGAAATTTGGAACCAAACAGGTGGAATAAATATTTTGCAAAGTGTGGCTACCTGGGAGGGTAGTTCCCCACTGCGAGAAATTGGCTGGGATATGTCCGTGACTGGGGGATGGCCATGGGCGATTGCTGGTGTTGTGCTTCCCAGTCCAACAAACGGTGATGGTGATGCTCCAACCATAAATTTAACCGCTCCAGTTGATGCAATTTTGCCTCCGACTTTTACTGTATCTGGTACCGTTACTGACGTTGCATCGAATGTTTCAAGCATTTCGCATGTGGTGTATTTAGTAGGAGACACAGAACCTGCATCCACACAAATTTCGTTTTCAGGAACTAATAATTCTGAATCATTCTCATTTGAAAAAACAGGGTTAGCGTTTGGCGATTATGTGCTTAAAATTTATGCTCTAGATAATCAGGGAAATTCTGCATTAGCTACTGAATATCCTTTTGAAGTTGCTGGTCCACCAAGTTGTGTGCTCGAAAATCTTGCTACTCCAACTACTGATACAACCCCAACATATACTGGAACATGTACCGACTCTAATGGCGTTGCAGATCTTCAATACCGTTTTTACGATGTTTTAGAAGGTGATTTTTTTCCTGCAAGTCCAAATTACCCAGCAATAACTGATTTTTCTGCTGGCACGCTAGGATCCAACTCTATTTCATTCTCATTTACTCCAAGCACTGATTTGCCTGATGGTTCATATATTGTAGAAGTACTTGCAGAAAACACACCAGGATTTACTGTCCCATCTGGAAGTAGAGCTCAAGATTATTTAGTTGTTGAAGCGGATGACAACCGACCTCCAGAATTAATTTTGAATCAAATTTTGCCAAATCCAACTGTCGACACACGTCCATATATTAGTGGTGCATGTAGAGATACCTATGCTTTTGAAACCAACTCGACTATTTCTGGCATCCAGTATCGTATTGATAGTTCTGCCCCAGGAGATTGGGTAACAATTAATGCTTTTGATGGTGGATACAATTCAGCCACAGAGTCATTTTCACTACGTTTGGCAACGCTGTCAGTAGGTAATCATACGGTAGAAGTTCGCTGCGAAGACTCGGTCGGAAATAATACCGATGATGACGCATCATCAGAATCACAGACATTTGAAATAGTCGCTCCATCGGCTACTGTACCTGAGTTAGTTACTCTGAATGAGGATTTTAATACACAAGTGCGGAACTCAATTTTTTTCACTGACGCAATTTGGGGCAATGGTATAGTTCGTCTTAAAGAAGATATTGATTTTACTACAACCCAAATTGATACCAATAATTTTGGTGCACGCTATGGCGATCTAAGTGCTGTATCAGATTTTGACTTGGTATCCGGTACAGATAATCTAATTTGGTATGTCAAACAAAATGAGTTTGTAAGTTTCAACACAGTTACCGAACAGATGAACGTATACAGCGGGAGCACCTATGGAATTACGCAGTTGAGTTCAATTGCGCAAGTAAAAAATGCTGATGGAGATGTCTTAGTTTTCGTTACAAGTAAAAGTGGTTTGTTACTTTTTAACGTAACGGATAATCTTTATGAACTCTATGAAGACAACGGTTTTTTCTCCCCACATTATGATCCAAACAGAATTACGGTAGATACCCGTGATGGCCGAGTTGGTGCGTACATTCGTACGATTACTACTAACACAGATCTTGATACAAATATGCTGTATCTAAATACAGGAACTAATTTTACTGATCCCACTGATGATACGGTAACATGGCTCACTACAGCAGGGGGTATTAATATGTCTGATATTGGACATATTGAGTTAGATACGACTCGAGATCTACTTCATATGAGCGTGTACGGCACAGGAATTGGTACGCTTCATGACAACAACACCCCAGCAAATTTTGCTGATGACACTCGTTCAACTTTCGCGGATGGATTTAAAACTCAGGCTGTTACAGATATTGCTCTGGATACTACTTCACATGCGATAGTCTTTACAAATAGTTCACCTTCAAATAGATATCTGTATGCAATAGTTTTTGACAACGAGTCTAGTGTTTCATTGGCAGATGCTACCGAGTATGAATTGGCTAGCGGAAGTGATTTGTTTAATTATAGTTTGAGTAAAGTCACTTTCCTAGATGGCCCACAATATGTAGGCAATCAACTTTTTATTACAACTGATGAAGGTGTAGTTTTGTATTACAACACAAATGATAGCTATTCTGACCCACTCGATGATACGGTACTAGAATTCAATACTGCTAACTATAGATACCCGGCTGCCACAAAAAATATTGTGGTCAGTGATTACAACACGCTCTACACCGTGATTGATCGAATTGGATTGCTGCGAGTTGATTTAGATCGCGCTTGGGAGCCGCTCAACACTGCCGTTGGTATTTCAGCCCCTCAAGAAGATCAACTCTACGTCAATCACATTAGTTTGGAAGAATTAGATGTTATTACCCGCATTGATGGCCAAGGTGTGTATGCTCCTGAATCAGTGGCTGGAGTAAATAGTTTTATTTCGGTTGATGATGGGTTGACTTGGGATGAAATCGAAGTTGGAGAACAAAAATCTGTGAGCGAAGAGGATTACCGTGTCCGTTTTAGATTAGATTTAACAACCAATCCAGGTACCACAGCTGTTGTTGATACGTACAGTTTGAGTTTTGGATCGTATCCAGAAGCGCCGGATGCTCCAACTATTGATGCAACTCTAAACAAATCTACTGCTGCAGTTAATGAATCATTTGCCCTCTCAATTACCGCAGCTGACGACTTGGGATTCCCCGTTTTGAGTTACGGTGAGACCTCAACAATTACTTTGTACGATGCAAACACAAATGTAGCAACCACAGGATTATCAGGCGGCACACAAGCAGTCTTCACCAGTGGAGAGGCAAGTGTGAGTGGGTTAAGCATCAATAAAGCTGGCTCATTTTATATTCGAGTTGATGATGGAACGTATCAAGGGAACACCCCTGTCATTACTATTTCACAATCAAGTGGAAGCAGCGGTCCAGTACCAACCATGAGCTTTTCTGCAAGCAAATACGAAATAGCAGCAAATGAACGTATCGATCTTAACTGGAGTACCACTAATCTAACAGAAGTTACGCTCAATAATGGTCACGGCATCCAGTCACTCAATGGTTCGCTGACTATTTCACCAGATAATTCACGAACCTATACGTTGACGGGCACTGGGCCTCATGGAGGACTCCAATCCAGTTTGACCATAACCGTTACTGGCGGAAGTTCGCAATCATCTAGCTCTCTAACAACCTCTGGTGGAACTACTATTGCAACTTCGCAGGCTGGGTCGTCAGTTGGAGTTGGTGGATTTGAGTATGATGAAACCGTTGACTCAAGTGCGTCGGGTGAGTTAGTTCGAATTACCTCTCCATCTGATCGTAAGCGAGAAGCCTTAGATCGAGAAACAGTTCGTATCCAGTGGAGTGTTTCTGGAAATCCTGACCGGGTCTACATTGATTATTTGGACAAAGACGTCTCAGCAGAAGGTAGTTTTGATTTTATACCAACTGGTCCCACCAAAATTACCATTACTGCCTATAAAAATGGTGAGGTTATGGACACTGAGGTATTTTCTGTAACACTTGCAGATGGAACTCAGGCAAAGAAGAAAACGTTATTTGCCCTTGGTTTGGAATTCATTCAGGGTAATTCCTCAAGAATCTTCATCTCCTGGCTACTTTTGCTTTTGTTATATATTTTGTATCGATTGTTATTTAAGAAGCGAAAAAAACGCGGTAGTTCCTAACTTCCGTTTTTCCATAATTTTCACACTTGTCATTCCTATTCAAAATATCTAGTATGCCTGTATGCGTCGCCAATCTTCATTCTCACCATATTTAAAAGTAATTGCTCCGCTGGCAGTGCCAATTGTATTGATTGCTCTTTCATTAATCTGGCGATTTTTGTTTATCCAATATATTCCTTTTAGTTTTTACTATGACGAGTTAGATTATGTTTTTGCAGGACAGTCATTGGCAAAACTTGGCACCGATGTATCGGGAAATTGGTCTGCGTGGCAGCTGCGCCCACTAATTACCTTTAATCAAACAGCCGAGCTCACTGCTTGGTTCCATAGTTTTTTCTATAGATTTTTCTTTGATTCTGTCATGT
>CAZOZK010000068.1:0-5524 GCA_964584245.1 uncultured Pseudomonadales bacterium
ACCCTAAAATTAAAGAATTATTGTTAGTTGTCCCTATTGGAATCATTTTGATTTTGGCAATGATCTCTCCGTTATTTGTGTTTGATATCAAACATGATGGGCTCAACAGAAAAGCCTTTCAAAGTTTACTTTTCAAAGAAGATGCGTTTAAAAATAGCAATGCGCCACTGCTCACAAATATTGGCAGATCACTTTCAGAAACCCAAGGCAGATCACTACATATTCTCACTGAAATTTCGTTTGGTGAGCAAAGACGAATTAATATAGTGCTTGCCAGTTCATTTGTAATTACCTTTTTATTCTTAGTTACCACTCAGCAAAAAAGAAAAGAGTGGAAAGGGTATGTTTTGTTATTCTCATATATTGGTATCGGAATATTAGGAACATCATTTTATCGTGGTTCGTTATTCAATCATTACATTCTCTATTTATTTCCAATGGTTGCATTAGGTTGGGGCGTTGTTATTTCAGCTTGGTTCAACTGGAAAAAAATACTGTTTATTCCAATACTCTACATTATTTTTTACTATGCACAACATAATATTCCTGCTTGGTTCTTAAAAACAACTGGCTGGAGTATTTATGATTTAGAGCGAACTAGTGAACAGATTAGTAAAGATCTTGATCCAAACATTCCTTTTACTATTGTGTTATTAACTGGAACAGGTGACCTACATGGCATGAATTACCGTTATTTCTTGACCACGAAAGGTCTGAAACCACTTGATTTTTCACAAATTGAGCAGGTACAGCGCTTGGTTGTTATCAATGAAGATCAACCAAATTTTAATGTTAACGCAACACAAATTCATGAAATCCAAGTTTTCCCTTCAAAAACTCCGTCACTTCGCTATACAATTGAAGGTGGCCCAGAAATACTTATTTTTGACCGCATATGAAACACACATATTTATCAGTAATCATCCCATCATATAATGAGCTCAAAAACCTCAAGCGTAATGTGCTTGATGAAGTACTAGAATATCTCAAAAAGCAGCCCTACACTTGGGAACTCATTTTGAGTGATGATGGCTCAACTGATGGTACTTTGCAAGAACTTCAGAAGTTTGCAAGAAAAGATGAAAATATTATGGTATTAGCCAATATTCATGCAGGCAAAGGGCCAACAGTACAGTCAGGAATGCTGGCAGCACATGGAGAATGGCGATTATTTACCGATTTTGATCAATCAACACCTTTGTCTGAGGTCGAAAAATTATTTCCATTCACCAAAAAAGGGTTTGATATTGTGATTGGCTCACGAGAGATTTCTGGTGCAAAGCGCGACAAAGAGCCTTGGTATCGCCATTACATGGGTCGTGGATTCAACATGCTGGTTCAATTTTTGGCAATCCCTGGCATTTTTGACACACAGTGTGGTTTCAAATTATTTTCAGCAACTGCTACTGAACAACTTTTTTCAAGACTAGTTGTGTATGGTCGACAAAAAGAACGAACCGATGCATTTACAGGAGCCTTTGACGTGGAAGCTCTATTCTTGGCAAATAAATATGGTTTTAAGATCAAAGAAGTTCCCATTTTTTGGAAACACCATGAGACTGATCGTGTTAGCCCAGTCAAAGATAGTATTCGAATGCTGATTGATATAATTAAAATACGAGTAACCCAGTTGCTTGGCAAGTATCCTGCAACTAGTACTGAGTAACGAGCTCATGCGATCATCTACCATACCTTTTTACATCCTTTGTTTGATAGGTTTTTTGATTTCAGTATCATTTAGTATTTTTAGTTTTGGATTGACCGCTCCAAACTTGATTTTTACATCTTGGCCTCTTTATTGGGAATTCCAAACCTACATGTGGAAAACACTATTTAATGACAGACAACTATTGGGAACTATTTTTCTTGGGCTGGGTGTTGCATACTTTACTTGGTTTTATGGTGCTGTTTGGATTTTTTCTCAATTTAAAGCCTTGCTTAGTTTTAAAAATGTACTTATGGTGGTATTTGTTGTCACACTTCCGTTACTCTTTTCAAATACTGCACTTTCCTACGATGTTTTTAACTATGCTTTTAATGCCAAGATGGTTGTTTTCTACGAGCAGAATCCGCATATAAAAACAGCTCTCGATTTTCCTCAAGACGATTGGCTCAGATTCATGCACAACACCCATACTCCTGCACCATATGGGTATGGCTGGACATATCTCTCGATTATTCCGTATGTAGTAGCTGGTGGTTCATTTACAAAAACCTGGTTTTTATTCCGAATTTTTAATCTAATTGCATTTGGTGTGTTGTTATTTGGGATGAATTGGCTGTTGAAGTTGAAAAACAAAGTAGCTACAGCAGATGGGCTCCTGCCAATTCTTTTGCTGTATCTACACCCTTTATTTTTGATTGAGATCATTAGTTCAAGTCACAATGATTTGTGGATGTTAGTACCGGTAGTTTGGAGTATGGCAGTACTCACATTTTTACCAAAAAAAATTAGTGTCAAATTTGTAGTATTAGCGCTATTTTCTGTAGTTTTGCTATGTTTTTCAATTTGGGTCAAACTCGCAACTATTGTGTTGATCCCTCTTTGGATCGTACTGTTTGGGCTGACTATTTTGAATGGTAGCAAATTTCAAGTTACTGAAAAATTACACGCATTCATCATCTCTCACTGGGCCGTTTTCTCTAGCTTATTATTGTTTGTTCCACTTTTGACCGAACGATCAAAATATTTCTTGCCCTGGTATGGAATCTGGAGTTTAGTATGGATACCATTTTTCCCAATGCGTTCGATGCTAGCTCGAATCTGGGCCAGTTTTGTTCTTGCCACCACAACCTCTGCCTTCTTTAGATATCTTCCCTATTTGTGGACGGGCAGTTATGAAGGTGCAACCACACAATGGCAACTTATTATTACTTGGGGTGGCGCAAGTATCTTATTCCCTATAGTATATTACTATCTAACTAGCATTTTTAGTGATACTAAGAAAAACCGCTTAAAGTAGTTCTATACATCATGAAAATCAAAAAATACACAGCACTTTTTATGGGAATCATTTTGGCGTATGTAATTTTTCACGCCCTGACTCTGACTTCTTTGCCTATTTTTGCTGATGAATCAATCTATATACGATGGACTCAGCTCATGATAGACGATTGGCAACAGTATTTATTTTTCCCGCTCAATGATGGCAAAACACCACTCGCTTTCTGGTTACTCATTCCTTGGCAGCTGCTACCTTTTGATCAGCTTGCAACTGCTCGAACTTTTATGGCTTTGATTGGCCTATTACAAGTAATTAGTATTGGCTGGGTGACTAAACTACTTGGTGGTAGTAAACGTGCACGACTAATGGCCATGCTTTTTGCCGCCTTTTTGCCATTCTGGTATTTTCACCACACAGTTTTTCTGCTCGATGGATTCTTGACACTGCTACTTACGCTCTATATGGGATCAAATATTATTTTGATGCAAAAAACAGATAAGTTGGCCAAAGCGTACAATCCAAGTACTCACAAAAAACTTGCCTCATACGTACCTATACTTATGCCAGTACTTTTCCAGACAATACTGTCTGGAGTAGTATTTGGTGCAGCTCTGTTAACAAAAATCCCCGCGCTTCTCGCAGTGCCAGCACTTAGTTTAAGTATTTTGTTTGCTGTGCATTCACGCAAAGAATTCTTAGCTAGAACAATAGCGTTTGGCCTGACAGTCTGTGGTGGTATAGCACTTTTTGGTTTGCTAATACTCAGTCCAGCATTTCCACAACTTTTTAGTAGAGGTGGTGACTTTTTGTTCCCTCTGCAAAGTATTCTGTTTGAAGGCCTTTGGAAGGATACTCTTGCGAGTATTCCTAATTATCTTTACACCTTTTTTGTTTATCTCACCCCAGCCATCTCAATACTTAACGTAAGCAGTCTGTTTATCAAAAAAAATCAACCTCGATCTCATTTGCTTTTTTGGTCTGGAATAATATTCCTACTTCCAATTATGTTGATGGGTCGAGTAGTTTATCCTCGCTATTTGTTTCCTGCAGCACTATTTTTTACCTTAAATGCAGCGCTCATTCTTGATTATTTTATCGAGTGGTTCCAAAGTAAAAAAGCAAGTATTTCTGGAGCTTTAATTGGTATATCTTTAGCTCTACTTCTAGCCAATACAGTAGCAACAAGTGGGATGTTTTTGTACTATTTTATAGTTGATACTAATCAATTGCCGTTTGTCTCTGCAGACCGAGAGCAATACCTAACTGAATGGTCATCTGGCCATGGCATTACCCAAACAGTATCATTGATTAATTCTATTGCTGAAACTCAAAAAGTAGCAGTTGCAACTGAAGGCTCATTTGGAACACTTCCTGATGGGATAATGATTTATCTCCATCGTCGTAATGTATCCAATATTTTTGTGGATGGGATTGGCTTCCCGCTTAAAGCAATTACTCCTCAATTCCTGAGTAAAACCACTGATTTTGAGCGTTTCTTACTGGTTGCTAACAGCGATAGAATTGCAACCTCCGAGCTTGATACTGCAAGCATGGAGTTACTCGCAGAATATTGTCGCCCGTACAATGCATCATGTCTACAAGTATGGGAATTTACCAAGATTCAACCAGAATTGCTAAAAAATAGTCTTATTCAAAACTAGTTTGTTACGTCATCTCTCCTCCTTGATTAACTAATTGATACCCTATACCCCGAACGGTTTTAATAAGTTCACAGGTGGTCGGAATTGATTGTCGCAAACGCTTTATATACACATCAACAGTACTCAAAGAGGCCAGCGAAGTATCCCCCCAAACCCATTTTGCAATCTGTTCTCTGCTAACCACCAGCGATTTGTGTTCAGCCAAGCAAGCTAACACTTGTCCTTCTCGCCTTCGAAGCGGAAACGATTGCTCTCTGACTTGCAAGACATAATTTGTTGGGTGATACGAAATATTTGGACCAATGGTGTATTCGTGTGAGGCAAAAATTCGTTGATACTGCAAAAGTCGCTGAATTCTCAAAAAACACTCACGAGGATTGTATGGTAAGGACATAATATCATCAGCACCATTTTTGAACTGAGCCATGCGCTCGCTAACCGAGTACTCTTTGAGCAAAATAATAATTCTGGTATGAAATGACAGCGAACGAATCTCCTGAATAATTTGGCCTGAGTTGTATCCACATAAATACGCGGCTACTATAACTACGTCCGGCTTAAGACTTACCAATTGATCAAGCAACTCAGCTGCATTCGCCACACTATTCCATTCTAAAAATGCGTTGGCACAGTAGTGTTGTAGCTCATATCTTGATTGATTGTTTGGTAATAATGATAGTATTTTATTCATTTCTATATAGTAATAGGTTTTTCTTACACCAAACAGACATCACGGCCGCTCACCACAAAAAAACAATTATGGGATTTTGACAGAATTGAAAGACTTTACTCAAGAAAATTAAAAATGATTCAAAGAAATTTCTAAAAAAATGGCTATATTTTTGCTATTATTTTACTGTTTTTTTTATAAAATACTCAACTAAAAATTCGAAAGCCATCATTTCTTAATTGGATATA
>CAZOZK010000069.1:0-5380 GCA_964584245.1 uncultured Pseudomonadales bacterium
AAAAAGCAAATACTGTTACCAATAGTATAGTTACCGCAGTCAAAGAACTTGGCGTAGATGGCAAAGATATAAAAACCATCAACTACAGCATTTATCCTGAATACGATTACAGTGGCAGTGTCCAAAAAGTCACTGGCTTTCGCGTAGATAACACCGTGCAAGTCACCCTTAAAGACACTACACTCATGAATCAAGTCATTGATACAGGAGCAGAGCAAGGCGCAAACCAAATTGGTGGCGTGCAGTTTTCCCTGAGTACCGAAAAAACCAAAGAACTCACTCGCCAAGCTAGAAAAGAAGCTATTGAAGAGGCAAAAGCAAATGCACAAGAATTGGCTAGTTTAGCTGGTATGAGACTGGGCAAAATCATCAACATTTCAGAAAGTCGCCAAGACGGAAATGAATATCCAATGATGGACGCACGAGCATACGGCGCAGGTGGTCAAAAAGAGATGTCTGAGCCAACTCAAATTGAGCCAGGCACCAGTCTTTTCAAATACTCTGTCTACTTGAGTTATGAAACACTCTAGGGTATAGTTTAGCCACTATGAACCTAACGCCACAGACAGTGCTCAATCGCGGAGTAGCCCAAATACTTCCAGGCACACAGACCTTACTCGAAACAATGGAATCGAAAAAGATTACTGTGTATCTTGGCATTGATCCAACCGGAAGCTTTCTCACTTTAGGCCATAGCATTGGACTGCGAAAACTCCAACAATTTGCCGATTTAGGTCACAAGGCTATTCTGTTGATTGGCAACGGGACCGTGCGCATTGGCGACCCAACCGGCCGCGATGCTTCACGACCAACCCTCACCGACGAGATGATTGTCGAAAACTTCAAAAGCTGGAAAGCACAAGCTAGTAAAATTCTTGATTTTTCAAAAATTGAGATTCGCTACAACGGCGACTGGCTCGATAAACTTACCTATGTTGATTTGATCAAACTCATGGCGACGACAACCACTCAACAATTACTTGAGCGAGACATGTTTCAGGAGCGCATGAAAAAAGGCCTCCCAATTCACGGTCACGAGATGCTGTATCCGCTACTCCAAGGCTACGACAGTGTGGTTATGGATGTTGATTTAGAAATTGGCGGCACCGACCAAACCTTTAATATGTTGATGGGGCGCCAACTCCAGCGAATCTACAATAACAAAGAGAAGTGGGTCTTATCCACCCCGATTATCAATGGAACCGATGGTCGTAAGATGAGTAAATCATTTGGAAATTTCATTGCCATTACAGAAGAACCAAACGATATGTACGGCAAACTGATGCGAATTTCTGACGAAATGATTCTTGAGTACTTCACCGTGCTCACCGATGTTTCTGATGAGCGAATCGCTGCCATTTCTCAAGAACTAAGCAGCGGCGTAAACCCTATGCAGTTCAAAAAGGAATTGGCTTTTACCATTACCCAGATGTATCACTCAGAAGAATTGGCACAGCAAGCTGCACAAAATTTCGAGAAAACGGTCCAACAAAACGAAATTCCAAGTGATATTCCTGAGCTAGCTATTGAAGCTGGCACACAACTTCTAACAGTTCTTAAATCGGCATTTCCAGACGAAAGTATGACTAACTTGCGCCGACTTCTTGAGCAAAAAGCTGTGGAGCTCATGCCAACTGGCGAGCGACCGGACGACGGAACTCTGGCAATCGATCCAACCACAACACACGTCATCCGACTAGGAAAACGAAGATTTGTAAAATTAGTTGCAAGTTAAAAATCGGCATAGCATAGTAGTATTAGTCAATCGAAACATATGAAAAAAATTGTCAAAAAGAGACTCATCCAAACATTTGCAATCTTGGCCATTATTGGCATTTTTGTAAGTTCTTTCGCCGGTGGATTGTTGATGTTACTGTAAGTGTTCGTCTAATATATCCTCGCCCGAAATAGTGGTATCCTTGCACTATGTATACGCTTGCCACACCACTTGAAGCAGTTAAGGGAATTGGCAGTGTTTTGCTGGCCGCTTTTCATCGACTCAATATTTACACTGTCCTGGATTTACTTTTGGAGTTGCCCATTGGCTATGAAGATCGATCGACCCGAACTCTGCTCAAAATGGCGCAGCCAAATACCATTTACACATTTGTGGTTAAAGTCACCAGCGCATCCCAAAGTTATCGCGGCAGGAGATCGATGCAACGCGCAAGTATTGTTGATGAATCGGGCCGGGTCAGCGCAATGTGGTTCAATAATCGTTTTATCATGTCCAAACTGGTCAAAGGTGAAACCTATTTATTTAGTGGAAAAATCAACGATAAAGGTGTGCTGATTCAACCAACGGTAGAAGCTGTGAGCAAACAAGCAATTCACACCGACAGAATTATTCCTTTATATAGTACGCGATTCAAAATTAAGATTGGCGTGCTGCGCCGGCTGTTTTCGCACATGCTGGAGCACATTATGATTTCGCCCGCCGATGATGTACTGCATACGTTGGATGCAACCATCAATCCGCTCAAAACAACGCTAACTCAACTGCATTTTCCTGATAGCGAAGAAACTGTGGTGGCGGGGCGACAGCGTCTTGCAATCGAAGAGTTGCTCGCGCTGATTCAGCACTCCCACCAACTCAAAGAGAAGTGGCAGCATGCTCATACAAAAAATGGGGAGCTGATAGGCGGAGCGCCAAAAATCGTGGCACAGTCTGAGCTCATTCCTGCTAGCATTCCATTTACGCTTACCAATGCACAACAAACTGCAATCTCCGAGATTATGGGAGATATTGCGCAGGCTAAACCCATGAACCGCTTGCTTGTTGGTGATGTGGGATCTGGTAAAACTGCTGTGGCCGGGACCGCGGCATTTCACATACTTGCCGCTGGATATTCTGTAGCTTTTGTTGCGCCCACGCAGATTTTGGCGCACCAGCATGCAACTACGCTCAAGAAATTATTTCCCAATCTGCCCATCGCCGTGGTGACTGGCAAAACAAATGACTTGCGGTCGAAAACTGCCAACCCGTCGCTCCCTACTTTATATGTCGGCACTCATGCCATCCTCAATGTCTTGCCAAAAATTAATCCAGCCCTGCTTATTTTTGACGAGCAGCATCGCTTTGGTGTGGTTCATCGATCTATTCCTGAATCAAAACTCAAGCATGTCCCGCATATTTTGACCATGACGGCCACGCCAATCCCACGCAGTTTTATGCTCACTGTGTTTGATCATCTCAGTTTGAGTACCCTCGACGAAATGCCGGTGGGCAGAAAAGTGACCAAAACTTGGCTGCCTCCACAAGAAAAACGAGTTGATGCGTATCAGTGGATTGCTACACAAAGCCTTGCGGCTGCCAAACATGCTGCCGACAAGCTGCCAAGCCAAGTCATACAAGTTTGCCCTTTTATTGATGAATCCGAAACGCAATCGCTCTCGCACGTGGCCGCTGCCACAACTCGATTCGCTGAAGTCTCTGCATTTTTGGCAAAAGAATTTCCTGATATTAAAGTTGGCTTACTGCACAGCAAATTATCTAAAGTAGAAAAAGAAAAAGTAACTCAAGATTTGTACTCTGGCAAAATCCAGTGGTTAGTGACCACCCCAATTGTGGAAGTTGGCCTCGATCTTCCTCGAGCAGACACCATCTTGATTGAGGCCGCCGAGCGATTCGGCCTGGCCAGCTTGCACCAACTCCGCGGTCGGGTTGGCCGTGCCGGGCAACAGGGCTATTGTGTGCTGTTCACCAGCAAGTCTGAACACGAAACCAAAGAACGATTGACGTATTTTTGCTCAGAATCGAGTGGATTTGCCCTGGCAGAGTACGACCTCAAACACCGCGGGGGAGGGAACATCTTTGGCACCCAGCAGCACGGCTTGAGCGGCCTGCGCTTCGCCGATTGGGCAGACATGGAAAGCATCGCCAAGGCAAGAAAATTGTATGATCAGCATTTGTTGCCCACAGAAAAAGAGAATAAAACACAGCCAGCCTGGCACCCACTTATCAAAATTGAGTCGCTTTTAGACGAAACCGCTGAAACATGGGTGGCGGCGAATTAATACCAAAATTCCACCCCTCCACCTCCAAAAACTCTGTGATATAATCACTGTTCTATGGGAGCATTACCAAAAAATAAAATCACCAGTGCCGAACGTGGAAAACGACGAAGAGGAAATACTCCTCAACTTCGTAAAGATGTAAACAAAAACCAAGTGCAGATGCACAAACGTGGTTTTGTTGCAGAATTCCTCAAGGGATTAGGAATCGAACTCACCAGTACTTCAAAAGCTAAGTAATTGCAGGCAAATCGACTTGTTCGATCTATGCTTGTCAGTTCTAGTCTCGTATTGTATTGTAGGTACAGTCTTACCGGAGTATATTCGAGGTTCACTTCGAATGTGCTTTCGCTGTTTTTTATTCGTCTGGTATGACCTACGAGATCTATGTCTGAACCTACAACATCACAATCACCGTATCCCACCGATACAACTAGTACTGTCGCTGCTACAAATTCAGTAACTCCTGTTGCACCAAAACCAGCCGAAGAGATGGCCCCAACTCCAGAGAATTCCTGGACTGCCCATCACCACACCGGTAACGCAGTTGAAATTGACCCACCAGCTTCAGAAGCAAGCGAAGCAACTCAAACTCATAACACCGATCCTCGACATGAAAAACGCGTTGACCTCATGAAGCAGCTCTTTGCGTACACATTTACAGATAGACCAGTGCAATCACTCCCACCAATTGAACACACCGCTGACGACGAAATGCCAAGTGGCGACTTTGACACTATTCAAAAAATGAGTGAACAAATTCCTCAAATCGATGCAATCCTGCAAGAAAATGCTCCAGAGCGTCCCCTCAAAGACATCAACAAAGTGGACCTTGCAATACTACGCTTAATTATGTTTGAATCGCTACAGGAAAAAACACCTAAAAAAGTACTCATTAACGAAGCAATCGAATTGGCAAAAGAGTATGGGACTGAAAGTTCCCCTAAATTTGTTAATGGTGTTTTAGGAAAAATACTAATGCAACGTACCACTGGAGAGGATTTATGAGCACACACACAACTGAGGATGTCTTTACCGCAATTCAAGTTTCTATTGGCCAATTTGCCAATGTAGAACCCGAGGATGTAAACAAATCCGACCACTTACAAGAAGATCTCTTCTTAGACGTTGCTCGTGATTTACCAAAAGTAATCGGGCACATTATGACTGAACTACATATCGATATCGAAGCTGACCTCATTACTGATTTCATCAATGAAGCAGAAGAGGATGAAGAAAAAGCAACTGTTGAAGAATTATTGGCATTTATTAAAGATGAAGTAGAGTTTAGTTAAACTCAAATTGTATGGTCAAACTACCAAAATTCACCGACCAAACTCTCTTTACCACTGCGCTGACGCATCGT
>CAZOZK010000070.1:0-5291 GCA_964584245.1 uncultured Pseudomonadales bacterium
ATGAGGGTGTTTCAACCTCTACACAGTCAAATGAGCGGCTTGAATTTTTGGGGGATGCAGTGCTCGAGTTAATCACCACCGAATTTCTGTACGAAAAAATGCCCGAGGAACCAGAAGGTACACTCACTGCATACCGCAGTGCGTTGGTAAAAACCACCACCTTGGCCGAGCTCGCACTTGAGCTAGGACTGGGCAAAGCGCTCCTTATTAGTAAAGGAGAAGAGGCGACCGGAGGTCGCCTCAACGAAAGTCTATTGGCCGACACAGTTGAAGCTGTCATTGGCGCGCTGTATCTGGACCAAGGCCACGACGCGGTCAGTGCATTTTTGCACACCCATCTGTTTACCAAATTTGATGTCATCCGAGATCAAAAACTCTACCGTGATCCAAAAAGTGTCTTGCAAGAAGAAGTACAGGCGCTTGGACTGCCAACTCCAACCTATGAAGTGCTGGGTGAGGTCGGTCCAGATCACGAAAAAGAGTTCACTGTCCAGGTGTTAGTAGGGGAGACACCTCAAGGAATAGGCACCGGAAAAAGCAAGCAACTGGCCCAACAAGCTGCTGCAGATCAGGCACTTGAGAAAATGGCAATTAAGTGATAGACTTCTCGTCTAACTAATAGAAAATATAGAACTATGTTAAAGATCAAATTAGCTCGATTCGGTAAAAAGAACCAACCACACTATCGTATAGTGGTAAACGAAGCACGCGACAAACGCGATGGCAGTAGTGTAGAAACCCTTGGTCACTACGCACCAACCCAGACTCCAAAACAATTAGTAATCAACGTTGAACTCTACAAAAAATGGATTGCAAAAGGTGCACAACCTACCCCAACCGTTGCAAGTTTGTTCACTCGTTATGAATCTGGAAATCCTTTCCCAGTTGCTCCAAAGAAACCATCCAAAAAAGCTCGTGCAAAAGTAGCTCTCGAAGCTGAAGCAAAAGCAGCTGCTGTAGAAGCAGAAAAGCAAGCTAAACTCGACGCCGCTCAAGCAGCTAAAGATGCCAAAGAAGCAGCAGCACAAGAGGCAGCAGCTCCAGAAGTAGCAGCTCCCGCAACCGCAGAGGTAGTCGAAACTACAGCTACTCCAGAGGCAGAAGTTACCGCGTAATAGTAACCGCTTAAATTAGAACTTTTTAGTAAAAAAACCTATACAAGGCACTCTATGAAAAACCTCCTCGAATTTTTACTGCTTCACTTAGTTGAACATCCAGAAGATATCGTTATCGATGTTGTCGAAGAAGAATCACAAACCCGTTTTGTTATTCACGTCCACCCAGAAGATATGGGTAAAGTAATCGGCAAACGCGGCGCTGTTATCGATGCTATTCGCAAAATTGCTCGAGTTCGCGCAGTCAAAGAAGGCATTCGTGCTTACGTCAGTGTAGCTGAAGTTGGCGAAACTTCACAACCTGCTCAAGCAGTTGATGACACTCAAGCAGAAATGTCTGACGAAGCTGGAGAAGCTCAAGAAGCAACTCAAGAAATTGAGGATTCAGCAGAAGTCAGTGAATCTGAAGTTACTGAGTAATTTCAACTACTGAGTAATCACCTCAAGTTGTTCAATTCCAAAAAGGTCTTTCAGTCCACCACCTCGTATCATGTCTTGTGACAGAATTACGGGATAGCGATAACTGGTGATTTCATTCATAAGTAGTTGTTGATTCACTGTAAGAGTTGGTACCGGCGCAGCCAATGTTGCCGATACTACTTGAGTAAAAAAATATGTTTCAATCTCTAGGTCTGCTTCAAATGCTTCATTTGGATCAATCTTGGTCCCAGTTCGCTCAATTAAACTCAGTTTGGTGACAGTCGTGAGTGGCGCAACCCGTTCGATATCCCTCAAGAAAATGTTGATGTTTGCCAACGATCCCGTGACTTTTAGATTCACTGCCAAGGCCTCTGAACCAGAAACTCCCGAGTTAGATCGAGCAGTGGTTACCGGCTTGCTGCTTTTTGCGCCGGCAGGAGATTTAGCAGCAGTGAGTGTGGCGCCTTCACTGGCGACTTTGCCTGGACTCAACGACAATTCGGAATACGAAACGCCTGATGCACCTGCAACTTCATTCATAGCCGAAAGCAACTCGAGCAGTGGTTTGCGAGATGGTAAAACACTGTTAATCTGGATTCCAGACGTAAAAAGCTGAGATTGTGGCAAACGCTGCAATTGTTGCGATTTTGATTCAAGTTGAGCAATAGTTTTTTGTGCAGACTGCAATTTTGAGTATTGATCAACTAGGCTCGTTACTTGAGGAAAAATGAGAAATCCGAGTACTAATAAAATGAACAGGACCAATCCCGCAGCAATCAACGCATAGCGGCGTGTGTGAACTAAGTACCTATAGTTAAATTTTTGTCCAAATAAAGTAAAGGTCATGTAGCTTTTTCCTTTGAAGCAAGTGTTACCGTAACCGTCAATGAATAGGTGCCTGTTTTACTTCGAGACAGATCGCTCTTTGCCAGCGTGGTAAAACGACCGAGCGTAGCGTCATTCTCGAGTAAATCAACAACTCTGTTAAAAGCAAAAACCGACTGAGATTCGAGGCGCAGAGACAAAACTCCGCCGGTAGATTGGAAATCGATATCTTTAATGAGCACATCCGAGCCAAACAACTCGGTAAAGTAGCGAATAGCTTCCTGCTTGTCGCTGCGTTTGTTGATAAGCTGTGAAATAATCTGCAATTTACTCGATAAAATCAACGCTGATTCCTCAAGATCTTCTTGTTGGAGAATTGCCGATTCAAGTGAGTTTTTCTTAGCCACACTTTCGCTCATACGATACTGAAGAAAAATATTCCCCGCTAATAGGGCAGACCCAATCACCACAATGCCAATGGCAACGAACATAACAATTCGGTAGTACTTGCGATCAGTTGCCTCGAGATTGGTGAGTTTCTTTCGATGCTGGTTCAAAAAGTTAACGGTTAATTGCATGTGGTTGAGTATTTTTATTGGCGCATGAGCAGTCCCATACACACTGCCAAAGACGTGTGGTTGGATTCGGGGATGGCGCCGGTTGCGCTAGCAAACGGCGCCACCACCAATACTTCTACCCCTACTTGTTCTGTAACATACTGCACAAAACCTGGCAATTGAGCGGTGCCGCCCGAAAGCAACACACGCTGGACCGACTCGGCTCCTGCTTGATTAGCAAAAAATCGCATCGACTTCACAATCTCATTGGTCAACGCCTTCACACCTGGCTCAAGCGCTTGGCGAACCTTGCCTTGAAACTGTGTCTCATCCATACCATACGTCCGTTTGTACTGTTCTGCCTGGTTTGCATCCAATCCAACCGTTTGCTGCAGTGCCTTAGTCAACATCTGGCCACCGGTCATGTGATTAAACACAAACGTTAACTCTCCTTTATGAACCATTCCCACACTCATGGTATTCGCACCAATGTGCACCACCAAGGTTGGGGGATCAATCGGCTCAAACTGGAGTGATCGGATCACCGAGAGCAACTGGGTTTCCAAAATAGTTGGCTCAATACCAAGATCCATAAATATTTGCACATAGGTATCCACAATATGTTTGCGCGCACCAACCAGTAACACTCTCATCGGTTCATCTTTTCCTCGAGCGGGGCGATACAACACCTCGTACTCCAGCGCCAATTCTTCTGGCGGAATAGGAATATGTTGCTCAGCCTGCCAGCCAATTGCCGAAGCCAGCTCGGCATCCGACAGCGAAGGAATCGAAATCACTTTGGTCGAAACGACACTTTCTGGCAAACTCAACCGCACATCGGTAATAGGAAACTTGTGGTCATTAATAAAATCATTGATCAAGTGCGTCATTTGCTCGGTCTGATTCGCATCCCCAGGAATACTAAATCCCAAGGTGTTAAATACTTCCGCCACGCGCAACACATCGACATTTCTGCCTGGTTTACCCGCCACTGCTTTAATAGTATACGTGCCTAAATCGATTGCTAATGCTGACATATGTTCCTTTATTTCTCATTTCCTCACTACTTCACAATCGCATCTCCACTGAACACCGTGTAATCCATAATTGATGGGGTAGAGTTGAGCGATCGATTCACCTCAACAGCGCGGAACTCATTTCCCAAACTGTTTTCGGCCTCAGAACGGATTTGGTAGCCTTGCACTGGCAGGGTCCAGTTTCCGCCTGCTACCAAAATATGTGTATCACTATAAAGTGCGGTAATTCGAACAAAATCGGTATTGTCAGGAATAGTCACAATCTGTCGGCGGCGGTAACCATCCAGACTCACCGTACCGGCCAGCGTAAAATTATCTCCTTGATCGCAGCCCGCGTACGCTTCATTTTGTGTAGCGTAGGTTCCCGCATCCTCAATAAAATAGGTCACCAAAATTGACGCCACCGCACCGGTGCCGCAATTTGACTCTTTGGACCAACGAATATCGAGCGTATTACCACTCGTCATGCCGGTTACGTCAATCTTGACGCCAACCATCTCAAATAAACGCGTCTCGAGTTGATTGACTTTATTCACAGAATAATTTACGGCCACGTCAGTTGAAGCAAAATCAGTCAACTCACCGGTAAAAGTGGTACCTTGAAAATCAAAATCTGCAGAGAGAGCTTGTTCAATTCCTGCCTCCGCGGCATTAAACACACGAGTGGATTCAACTTGCTGCTGGGCTAAAAACAAATCCTGACTACTTTGGGATGCAATAGAAATACCAATCGTGAGCAACACAACCATGATCAACAGAATGATCACGCCTATCTGACCAGATTGGTTAGAGTTACCAGATGAGTTTGACCTCTGCTGGCTGACACGAATGTACATATCTCCATGATAGAGATCTCTGGGGTCAAAGGCAAGAAGAGGTTATGTTCTCTTGAGGAAAATCTGTTATGACTAAGCTTTGTTGTAGTCAGGGTTTTCTTGGAGATCTTTTTTGATGAGCGTACGCAAATAGGCAGATCTTGGCATTTTGTTTTGCTTGGAAATCCAATCTAAGTAATTTGCATGACGTGGTGCGATAAAAAAGTTAAATCGGGTATCAATTTGGTCTTTGGCAAAATCAACTGCCTCAGAGAGTATGCTTTTTAAAGTAGCAAGCTCGTAGTCCATAACCACCATTTTTTCGGACTGCATCCCCTCAAGTAAATGTGTCGCACCCGTACCATTGTGTAGGACCACTACTGGTTTGCTTTTTTCTAAAGCCAAGGATATTTCGTGTCCAACTCCTAATGAAGCATGTGAGACTTCTGCAACTATTAAATCACTAGCTTGAATCAGGGCCACAGTCTTTTTGTAAAAATTAGTCTTATCTGAATCAGATAA
>CAZOZK010000071.1:0-5229 GCA_964584245.1 uncultured Pseudomonadales bacterium
CCAAGAATAAGGATATTTTTTCTAAAATCAGTTTGCTTTGGCAAAGAGTCCAGGCCAGATTTGACTTCGCGGTATAAAGCAGCATTGGTCATACCACCTATAGACGTTATGATGCTAACCCAACTCAAAAGAACCAGAGCGCAGATACCCACAATAGCCGCTGTGATACTGACACCAAGTAAGATATACTTTCCTACCTGGCCTGTTTGTTGCAAGAACTGCTCCATAACGGTATTATGACATTAATTTGATTTTATGATCAATGGATCTTACTTTGCAGGTCCTGTTCTCAAAACCATCATGAACATACTAACCTTTGTGACAACTATTCAACAAAAATTAAAACCATGGATGGTGACTACATCTATCTTTCTTTGTTTAGTTATTTTATGCCTGGCGCCTTCGTGGAGTTTATTTGCTCCAAATATGTTTCGTGTCCATGACTACGTTCACGGAGCTCGAATTGCAGAAATTTTGTATGGATTGAAAGCCGGCCATATTCCCGTTAGATGGAGTGATCACTTTGGATACGGATACGGCATGCCGCTGTATATTTTTTATGCTCCACTGCCATATTATTTTGGGGCACTTATGTACTGGATTTCCGGCAACTTGATTTTTGCAGTTAAATCGCTCTTTCTTTTCGCGCAAGTTGGAAGTGTTATTGGCGGATACCTTTTGGGCAAACGCGTTACCAAAACTCGTATGGGTGGATTGGTCGCGGCAACGCTGATTGGGCTAGCACCCTACCGAGCACTAAATTTGTACGTACGTGGCGCAATTAGCGAATCATGGGGGATCCTGTTCATTCCTTGGTTGTGGTACGCGATTGTAGGACTAGTGGATTCAGATAAAGCAGTTAAAAAAGCGCAATCAAAAACTTGGATTTTTTCAGGATTACTGAGCGCGGATTGGTTCATCGCTATTTTTGCAGCGCTAGGAATTATGTTGAGTCATAACCTGACAACATTAATTTCATTTCCCATCACCGTAATCATGGTTGGTATGTGGGTTGTACTCAATGGATTGCTGCAAACTACGCAAATCAAATTTTCTATTGATCGTTTACTAGAAATTGTGCGTGAAGGTATCGCAAAGCTACTGGTTGTTGCTTCAACATTTATGCTTGCAATTGGCCTCGGCAGTTTTTACGTGATTCCTATGTTTTTTGAAAAGAATTTGATTCGAACCCAAGTATTTTTGCAAGGCTATTTTGATTTTAGATTACACTTCTTATATATTCGTCAATTTTTTGATCCAGTTTGGAAATATGGTGGCTCAACTTGGGGTCCAGAAGATGATATTAGTTTCTTTTTGGGTTGGCCTATTTTTATTGCCTTGGTAACGTGCGCAATTTTGATCGGTTATTTCGTTTTTCGTTTTTTCAAAACAAATTTTGGTTCAAAAAAGACATCTATTTCAAAGGCACTTTCAGTACAGTCTAAAGTTCTGATTTCATTTGTATCAAAAGAGCCATCAATCATATGGTTTATTACATTTAGTTTGATTTCTGCGATCGCACTTTTCTTTAGTTTGTATAAAGCGCTGCCAATTTGGGAAGCACTCCATCTACTTCAAAATCTCCAGTTCCCGTGGCGATGGCTAAGTATTACCGTGACCTCACTTGCGATTATTCCGGCAATAATTACCACCCTAATTCCTAACAAATGGTTAAGCACTTGTTTGGCAATACTGCTAATGGCATCTGCTTGGATGCATATTTCTTACTTCACGCCAGAGGTGTGGCTCGATACACCTACAGATTTGTACTATGATAATCCACTCAAAGTCCAGATACATATGAGCGATATTATGTTGGACTATATTCCCAGCACGTTGCACATGAACTCAAAAAATGTAAGTGAAAATAATGCAGCGTCATTAAATGGTGAGAAAAAATCTGTTGAAACAAATCCTAATGAGTCCCAAGAAATAAAAGGCGGCCTAGATATTCACGATAGTCTTGATCCTGTTTTCAACAAATCAAATTTTACTCTGATCAAAGGCATCATTGATAATCCGCATCAAAAACTGGTGGAGGTTACCACCCAAGAACCATCAGATTTGGTTTGGGCGATTGCAGACTTTCCAGGTTGGAAGACCATTGTGAATGGTCAGCCAGCTGAATCGTTTACTACTCAAGAAGGTTTGCTTGGTGTGAAGGTGCAGCCGGGAGTCAGTACTGTCGAAGCCGTATTTACCAACTCACCGACTCGAGCAATTGCTGATATGATTACAGTTGGCAGTATTGTGCTAGTATTTATTTTTCTAATCATCAAAGAATCATTTATCAAAAAGTCATGACCAAACAAACTGCAGTAGATACCACTGATGAAGTAGAGGAAGCATTTTCTGGTGATGAGGCGTTAAACAGTGAACAGATTGTGGCGATTAAAAAGAAATCTGTTTCAGGAGTAACTTCATATCTCGCTCGATCTTTATTTTTGCAGGCAATTGGCTTTGGATCTGCAGTGGCATTGACATTTTTCTTTGAGCCAGAGGACTTTGGTATTTATGGAATAGTTGCTCAAATAATTGGTCTTATCACTTTTATGAGTGATATCGGACTGGCCGCTGCATTGGTTCAAAAGAAAGCAGCGCCAACAATTACAGAATATCGTACCGTATTTACGGTACAACATTTGCTGTCTTGGCTTATTTTTATCATCGCCTTTGCTATCGCTGCTTCTGGAGTCTTGCAAGCTCGTACAGGCTCTGTGGGCAACTGGATTTTACTAGCTTTAGCTATTTCATTTCCACTTGCATCACTCAAAACAATTTCATCGATTCGTTTGGAACGAAAACTCTCGTTTTCTACTTTAGTCATCCCAAATATTATTGAGCAAATTGTATTCAATGGTGTTCTCATTTATCTAGCCTGGAGCGGTATGGGTGCTATGGCTTATACCTACGCAATATTTTTGAGAGCGCTTTTGGGTACTGTGATAATGTTCTGGTTAGAACCGTGGCCAATTGGATTTAGTCTCAATGTTGCTGCGATTAAATCGTTGTTAGTATTTGGAGTGAAATTCCAAGCCAATGACTTTTTAGCTCGCATTAAAGACAATCTTTTTTTCTTGGTAATTGGATTTATGTTACCGATTCAACAATTTGGGTACATCCAATGGGCAAAAATGTGGTCGATGTATCCATATAATCTAACAGTCCAAAGTATCATGGCCATCACCTTTC
The DNA here is from genome assembly GCA_964584245.1 of uncultured Pseudomonadales bacterium. Lineage (GTDB taxonomy): Bacteria > Patescibacteriota > Microgenomatia > UBA1400 > PJMF01 > CAZOZK01. The sequence continues at coordinate 3,193 of CAZOZK010000071.1, forward strand.
CAACGTTCTCAAGATTACAAAAAAACAAAGATGAGCTGGCGCGAGCCATTGAATCTGCACTGTTTTTTATCAGCACCACAATTTTCCCAATTATAGTAGGGATGAGCGTCTTTTTCTGGCCAATGTTACAAGTAATTCCTAGACTACAAAAATGGGAACCAACCATTTTCACTTTTATACTTTTCACTTTAGGTATTGGCTGGGCAGCAATTTCCACACCACTCATTAACACACTCAACGCAATTGGCCATATCAACACCAGTCTTAAGTTGATGGTATTTTGGACAGTGCTCACCTGGGTTCTCACACCAATCTGTATTTACTTCTTTGGATTCAATGGTGTAGCTATTTCTAGTTTCGTGATTGCCTGCACTTCCTATATTTCAATATATTTGGTCAAACAAGTTGTGAAAATTAACGCATGGGAAAGTGTTTGGCGACAACTTCTCAGTGCAACAATCATGGGAGCCGCTGGCGTCCTCACAATATTTTTCTGGGGACAATCAATAATTCACTTGCTTAGTGGCTTTGTGGTCATTGGTTCTGTATACTTAGGTAGCTTCTTTATCTTAGGTAGACATAAATTGATCACCGAGCTGGAGTATCTCGCTGTTCTTAAAAAGAAAAAATGACCGCTACATCCACATCAACCAAAGCACCAATTTCTGTCATAATTCATACCAAAAATTCTGAAAAGACTTTGGCAGACACACTGCTATCTGTTCAGTGGGCCAAGGAAATTATTGTCATGGATATGCACAGCACCGATACCACGGTCGCGATTGCAAAGAGTTACAAAGCCCAGATTTTTTATTTTGATGATGTCGGGTATGTGGAACCCGCCAGAAATGCTGCTATCTCAAAAGCGACGCAAGAGTGGATTTGCATTGTAGATTCTGACGAAGTTATTCCTGATTTGTTGGCTCAAAAATTGCAAGCTTTGGCGAGCAACGATGCTACCGCAGATGCCTATTTTATTGCTCGCAAAAATAGAGTCTTTGGTGGTTGGCTACGAAGTGCAGGTTGGTGGCCAGATTATCAACTACGCTTTTTTAGAAAAGGGAGCGTAGTGTGGTCGGACGCAATTCATTCTTCACCAGCTATCGATGGCAGTGTTGATTATCTGCCGGAGTCAGAAGAACTCGCATTAGATCACAATAACTATCCAACAATTGAGTCATTTATTGAGCGATTAAATAGATATACCAGCCATGAAGTGGTAACGAGGTTAGAGAAAGCAGCAAAGCAAACTACTAAGTCCGGAAAAAAAGGCGACCTTGCGCCAATTACAGAACAGACACTTTTAACCAGTTGGAAAAATGAATTATTTTCTCGATTATTTAAACTGGGCGGCATAGATGCAGGAGTTCGTGGAGTCGGTGTTTCTTGGTTACAAGCAATGTACGAATTGGTTGTCCAGCTAAAAATCTGGGAAGATCAACAAAAGAATTCTCATGAGCAATCAGCACAGCAAACAATCAAGAATCAACAAGAAGTCATCCAATTTTTTAGTGATTTTCAAAAGGATGCGCGGTATTGGATTGCCGATTGTCAGGTCAACCATACATCTGGATTACAACAATTTATCTGGCGAATGCGACGTAAATTTCGCGTATAAGGTATAATCTTCATATGGATCGCATTGCAATAGTAATTGTGCACTATAACACCGACGTTGACACAACCGAGTGTCTGCGCTCGCTTTCAAAAGTAAAAATAGGAGATTGGACACAGCAAGTCTATGTCATTGATAATGGTTCAAAAGAACCGTATGTCTTGCCAACTACACATGTCCCAAGCAATACCGAGTTACTCCGATCAGAATCAAACTTAGGATTCACCGGCGGCACAAATTTGGGCATGCAGGATGCCTTAGCATTTTTTCAGCCTGATTACATTTTACTGCTCAATAGTGACACCATCCTTAAACCTGATTTTCTAGTGAACCTGCACGAGGCTGCAACTAAAAATCCAGATGTAGGAATGTTCAACCCTATGGTGTATTTTGCAAAAAATTATGAGTTTGATAAAGAAAGT
>CAZOZK010000072.1:0-5148 GCA_964584245.1 uncultured Pseudomonadales bacterium
CAATCCATTACTAAGTGTTCCTATTAGTTGCTCATTTGTGAGCATTGCAATTACTTCACCACCTACTTCATTTAATAGTAATTTGTCATAAACGAGATAAAATATACCACGGTCAGTCATTTGTGAGCTTTCAATTATTCCTGTTTTTAGTCCACCAAGAAATTGAGTAATCCTACTACTTGGTTCATTAATATCAAGTACGAGAGGAAGGATTACCTCTCGTACTTTTAGGTTAACATCGATGTATCTGCAAACCAAACTTACTTTTACGGTAATGTTTGAGCTAATTTGATATTGATTTGTTAATGTTTGTGTATGTATACATCGCAAAGTATATGAATCTGCGGCATCATTTATTGTTTTTGGAAATTGATTTTTTGTAAACTCATTCAATTGAAGCTGTGAATTATTTTCTTCTGGTACGAGATTATTTGTTCTATTTGAAATAAAGAAGAATAATGCAAGTAACAATGAAATAAAACCAAATATAGAAATCACAGCTAATACTCGTTTTAACATACAAGCATTATGGCTTATTACTCAAACAATGTAAATGGAATACTTACTATAGTTTGTAGTATAAAAAATACTAAGGTCTTTGTAATGTTGCTATTCCATTTGTTAGGAAAAGTGGGATATCATTTGCGCTTCTTTTTATCGCTATTGGGAAATCAGGGTTATTACCTGTTTGGATAAATCCACTAGACATTACTTGCTCAAAATTAGGTACTGTATTATTACTGATGTCTTCTATATTTAGATATCTCAATACTTCATTTTCAGCATTAGTTTCTGTTCCAAGATCAAATCCCGTTTCTACCAGTCTCCCTTTACAAAAATCATTGTCAATGAAATTTTCAGGATTATTATAGATCATTTCAGCTGTTACATTAGAATCATTTAAATCTTGAAGACACATATTTCGAGATGCTACAGCAAGCTGAGTTGGAGCGTCAGCGATATAATTATCGTAAGAGACGCCCGAGCCATCATCCATGCCAAATACATAACTGTTATTGCCTATTGAAAATAACATAGGGATCAGACCCATTTGACTTCTTCCTTGACTGTCTAAATATGCAGCTTCAGCGTATATGTATACTATCAATTTTTCTCCGTTTGGTAAGTTATATTCTCTTGTATCACTTTTGAGACCGGAAACCAGCCTCATATTAATAAGGAATCTTCCTTCACTTGCAACAGTAGCTACATTCCATGGCATCTCAATATTTACTCCATTAACTGTTTGGACAGTTTGTTGCTCACCTGGTGCCTCAGGTCTTACATTAGCATTTGGGGTTTCAACTACTGTGTTAGTGTTAACAACATTTGCAGCTTCAGTTGGGGCAATGTTTTGAGCTGTTTCAAAAACCATTGGTGGGACCGGTGTAGATTGAACTGAAGATTCTGTTCCAGCAACAAATGTATACGTATATTCTCCTGTAGTCTCATCATAAAATGAAGCAATAAACCAAGTATTTTCTCCAATTGTGATACTAAAAGCTTTGCCGTCTAAAGTTATGCTCAACCCATCTAAACTTATGGTACTTGCGTCCTTAGCTTCTAAGGTAGCTTCTAAGATTGTCTTAAGTTCTTGAAGAGTGATTAGTGCGGGTGATGCCAGGGTCACTACTTCTCTTGCTTGTAGCACTTTATAGACATTAGTATCTATTCCCGTTACTGGTGTTGTGCGAACATTTCTTGTCTGAGCTCCATTAGTAAAAACACTTGCAGCTACTGGTAATCTGGATTCAGGGGAAGTAAATACTTCTGCCAGCATTTCTGTAGTATTTGAAGTACCTCTATGTGCGGTCACTACCACCGCATTTTGGTTACCATTAAGATTTGGGTTACCGTTTAACCATGCGTTGTCTTGTATTTCTAAATCAGATCCTGTCATTATATAGAAATGTGGTTCGTAACCTTCTCTAACTTGAGAAGCAATAACTGTCAAATTACCATTTTCATTTGTATAGAAAAATCTTGATGAATTATTTTCTGCTGTTCGGTTAGTTATAGCACTAACAGTTGCAGTATATGATTCAGAGTCGTCATGGTAAATAACACCATCAAATCGTAATGTTATGCTACCATCTTGCACTGTTAGAGCGATTTGTTCTAGGAAGGACTCTAATTGATGTTCATTAGGTTTCTCGTGTTGTAAATCTAGTCCACGACCACCAATTATTACCGCACCGTCCTGAATAGTGAGAGAAAGTGTATGCTCTCCGTTGCCTTGGATGGCTTCATTAACTTGGTCTTTTAAACCAACGTTTAGTGCCTCAATAACTATCCGAGATGTTTGAGGAGCAAGAATTTCAGTTGCCAATTGTTGGTTGGTTTCTAATACAATTCCAGTATAATTTCCGTCAACATTTGCCTGTGTCCCATAATCAGGTGTATCAGTATTATGAAGTATAATGTTTTTTGGAGCTGAATCTTCTTGAGCTATAACTGGTTTGCTTTCGCCATATAAAGCGGCAATTATTAGTCCAGCAATAGGACCTCCTACTTGGAGTAATCTTTCTTTAGATGGAAGAAATCTTCTTCTATTTTCTTGTTTTGCACTCATAATATCTTTTCTAGTCCATTGCCATCGTTGCAATAGTATTGCGGGCAATAGGCCTATATTTTTTGCTAAATTGCGTCTTTACGCGACTTAACTTTAAAATTATGTTACGCATAGTATAAGCCTATAATATCAAAAAAGAAATATGTAATAAGTATGTAGGCATACTACTCTTACAAGAGTATTACACCTTCTTATTTTGAGTGCAACAGGCATCCTAAAATAACCATATCCACTTCCATATCCATCTCTATCTTAAGTCCCAATTTCTCCCAACTCAATAATTAGCTAGTTGGTTCTTTTGAACCATCCAGTATAATGGAGCCGTATGAACATCTTTTTTTCAGGTTCACTCTACGGTAAAAAGAAATACGCTGATCGCTACAAGAAAATTGTGGATATTGTGGAGCAAAATGGCCACCATATTATTGCTGATCATATTCTCAACACCTCACACGAGGAAATTCAGAATCGCCCTGCTCGAGATGATGCCAAACAATTCAAGAAAATTTTAGAATCCATCAAACGAAGCGAAGCATTGTTTGTCGAGCTCTCCCACCCAAGTTCGAGTGCGGGATTTTTCATTGCCCAAGCACTAAATCTTGGCAAGCCAGTGGTGATTTTCTTTGCAGGAGAGGAAGAGCCTCATCTTCTTAAGAGTTTGGAGTTGCTCAGCGAAAAACTCGCCGTTGTGCGCTACAACGACACATTGGATTTGGACACTGAGGTCCCGCTCATGCTCGATTTTGTGGCTGAGGCGCAGGACACGCGATTCAACTTTTTTGTCACGCCTGATATTGCTAGCTATCTTGATTGGGTTTCCAAAGAACGCCGAATCCCCCGCTCCGTGTACCTTCGCCGTTTGATCGACGAGGACATGAACCAAAACCAAGATTATCTCGAGAATGATGCTCAGTCAGAGCAAGATTAATTTTTTGATTTGGACATTTTTCAAGGCAGCAATTTGCTATTTAGCTTGATTTATCCTCCTTTGTTACTCATCTGATAAGTATTGCCCTTCAAAAATTATCGGGTATTATTTGGTGATAAGGAAAATAAAGGAAAAATGTCATTTAGCAGAGATATAGTCTATTTAGATGATCAATTTGCTTTAACAGGCGAATATCAAGCAATCACCAAGAAGTATTATGAGTCTATGGTTCTATACTATGTAAAGCTTTTTGAATTTTCACTTAAAATGTTAGAAAGACCTTGGAATGACTACTTAAAAAAATTTATCGATTATTTACTAAAAAACACAAAGGATAAAAAGGTTTTATTTTTCGGTTCAGGTGCTGGAAGAGATGCTTTAATGGTGTCACAACATGGCTTCATACCATATTTGGTGGATGCTTCGCAGGAAATGTTAGCAATATCCAAAAGAGTCGTAATTAATGGTAAATATTATAATGAGGATATGAATGCATATCTTCAAAGGATAGTTGAACTAAATGAAGAAAAGTTTATTGGTGTTCTGAATGAAAGTGCAGCCCAACATTTAAATAAGACTGATGTGTACAGACAAGTAGGTTTAGTGAAAGAAGTTTTACAAGAAGGGGGCATTTTTCTTATAGGTTTAAAATCAGCACCTGATAGGTACAAAGAGGTCGGTCCAATCTATAGTATTACTGAAGGTGAAGGGACAAGGTATTTTGTATCATGGACTCAAAAAGAAATCTTAGAATTGATTAGTTTTGCAAAAAGTATCGGTTTGCATGTTATCTCGATTGTCGATACACCTCATTTAGCATCAAACGTAGGTACGCCAAATTTTACTAGGTTATTTTTTAGTTTATCCTCATGAAAATATACTTCTCGGCAGCTTTGGCGCAGAAAAAGCAGTTTGGGAAGCAGTATCAACAGATTGTCACTTACTTAGAGGCGCAGGGCCATCAAGTATTGCAGGATACAACTACAACTAGTCTCAAGACCGCCGTCAAGAAATCGGACAAAGAACGCGTGGCGTATTACAGCCAAGTGGTTAAGTGGATCAAAACTGCAGATCTGGTTGTGGTAGAAGTTTCGTTCCCCTCTACCCTGCACATTGGCCATGAGATTTCGCTTGCGCTAGAACAATCAAAGCCGGTCATCGCGTTATTTCATCAGAATTATGAGCCGTCTTTTTTTTTGGGACTTTCTCACGAATTGATCAACTGGCAGCCTTACGACGCGAGTTGTCTAGACACAGTACTTGAGAGGGGTTTGCGTTTTGCCACCCATCATTTGCTAGTTCGTTACAACGTTTCTTTGCCTGCACGGATGTATCACCACTTAGAAAAATGCGCGACAAAGTATAGAATGCCAAAGTCCTTTTATCTTCGCCAATTGATTGAGCAGGATATGGCTGAGTGCTAAGAATTTGCAAAAAAACTGCCGAAAATGTGCTAGAAATACACCACTCTGATGTATTGCTGTATAGAGTATAATTAAAAAAGTTTAATTGGAAACATATGAAAATCTACTTTGTCGCCTCAGTTGCAGGTAAAAATAAATTGCTCAGGGAGTATCAACTTATTGTTGATTACCTCAAGGAACTTGGTCACCAAGTTGAACAAAATACGCTCGATGCTACTGTAGAT
>CAZOZK010000073.1:0-5041 GCA_964584245.1 uncultured Pseudomonadales bacterium
TTTTATTCATCTTATTCCATCGATTTTAATTGAGCTCCAATCGCAAAACTAAAGCTATTTTTTTGCTGTGGATCAGTTTCGATTTTAGTAACTTCAACATCCGTAAAAAAAGGTGACACAGTAATATTATTTATCAACGTATTGAGAGTATCTTGACTAAAAGTCGTGCCAGTCACACTAATTTGGTTCGAGCGGATAATCAACTGACGTAAGCTGATCCCTTGTGGGGTAACTTGTGTGAGTGCTGGAAATGTACCAAGAATCGCGCTCGATTGCTCCACTTGTTTGTATTCGTCGACGAGTCGTTGCGCAGTGCGAACATTAGTTTCCAGATCGCCAAACGATTGAATCACACTTTGTTTTTGATTGATTGAATTATTTAAATCGGTGATTTGTCGGTCCAGCGTAAACCGCGAAACAAAACTCATAATAACCACAATCTCGGTAAAAATAACAATGTATCGACCAACCGATAACGCCCACTTCAAAATTTTCCCTAGTGCTGTTTCGAAGAATGGATCTTTTGGTGCGAGGTTGATATCAAAGCTAACTATTTTTGGCATGGGTAGGGGATGCACAAGAAGAATTTGCTCCAAACTTGGCACCTGACACTAGTATGCCTGTACTTTGGGAAAGTAGCAAGAACTCACTGCTTACTGAGCCTGGACGAAAATTTAATCAGTCTCGGTATCAGCCGTGGCCTCGATCAGCACTTCCTTTGATTTTGCCAATGTGCCTCGCCACTTATCAAAGGTGTAAATCAGTTTTGTCAAAATGGTCAACTCCTTGATGTCAAACAGCATCGCAAAATAAATGTACACCAACATACCAATAGTACTGGTGGTGATGGTTAGCGCAATTAACTCAATAGTGCGAGTGGTGTCAAAAATAACTTCGTCGAGGATTCTAAACGGCAGATACAAAAAGACGGCCATGAAAAAGCCTGCTACCAAAATCTTGAGTTGGGGAATCAAAAAATCCTGTGAAGCAAATCCAGTGATTTTCCTGTTTAGGAGTAATAAAAATAAAAACAACTCAATGAGTGCGGTAATTGTTGTTGCAATTGCAATTCCGTACACGCCAAGATTTGTGAAGTACACAAATCCTGCAGTCATTGCTACATACAGAATTACATCCCCAACTGCAATATAGAGTGGAGTTTTTGTATCCTTAAGTGCATAAAAAGCTCTGATAAGCAATTGTACGAGAGCTTGGGCGGGAATAGAAATAGCAATTATAGCTACGAGCCTACTTGTTGTTACAGTTGCGCTCCAAGGAAAATTGAAAGTACCAAAAATCAAACGAACGACAGGTACACGCAAAATTAGCAGCAGCACCGAGGCAGGCAGTGTCAAAAATGCAATTTGGTGGAGTGATTGAAGTACAAGTCCTTTAAATTTTTGGTAGTCATGCGTGCTTGATTCTTCAGATAAAAATGGCAACGACGCTTGGCTAATTGGCACACCAAAAAAACGGATAGGTATTGCCATGAGTGTTAGGGCAAGTTGCATGGTAAAAAAACTTAAATTTCCTAAACTAGTTGCAAAAAAACCAAGTACTAATTTACGAATTTCATTTGCACCTATTGAGAAAACACGAGGAGGCATAAGTTTGAAAAACTCACGAATGCCATGGTATCTAAGATTAAATGAAAAACGATATTTAAATCCAAGTTTGAGCACTAATGGAAATTGCACAGCCATATGAAGCGCTGCGCCAATGACAACACCGATTCCTGCAGCATAAATGCCAAAATGATCTGAGAGCAAATAGACCCCAATTAATATACCAATATTATAAAAAACTGGTGCGAAAGCTGGCAAAATAAATCGTTGGAACGATTGCAGAATACCAGTCATAAAATTGGAGATAGCAAAAAAGAATTGTGCAAAAAGCATGATTCGAGTCAGGTTTGTCACGATAGTGATTTGTTCAGGAGTAAACTGCACGCCAGTACGCAGTATGGTAATTTGTCTGGCAAAGATAAACACAATGACGAAAAAAAAAAAAAATATGGCAAGTAGTACGTTCATCATGATCGAACTCATAATAAATGCTTCTTCTGGGTCAGTTTTTTTCTTGGAGGTGAAGATTGGGATGAATGCAGCAGATAGCGCGCCAAGCACAATCAACTGAAACATCATGTCGGGGATTTGAAATGCCACCCAAAATGCTTCAAGCGCTTCTTGTGATGCAATAGTATCAAAAAAATGTGCTATTAATACTCTTTTTATAAGTAGTCCAGAAAAGGCCGAAACGATACTCGCTACCGAAATAATAGCCGCCGCCGACAAAATACTCGTTTGCTGTTGCTCGAGCCATTTGGTGTTATTCGAAAACAATGTTGGAAGTTTTATCACACCCTGTATTGTACGCATCTTTGCGTGACGTGTGAAGGTGGTGGTGACATAGCAGTTGATACCGGTTTAGCCACGGTCAGCGCAAAAACATTCCCATTTGCAATTTTGGTCAATCTCGATTAGAATAGCAGTTCTATGCCAATCTTAAAGAACGCCAAAAAAGCACTCAGAGTTAGTATCAGAAAAGCTGAAGTTAACCGTCGTGTTAAGTCACAGACCAAGACTGCAGTCGATAAAATGAAAAAAGAGCCAACCGCTCTCAATCTTTCTGGTGTTTTTTCTGCAATAGATACAGCCGTCAAAGGAAAAATGTTCCATCGCAACAAGGCTGCTCGACTCAAATCTCAGATGAGTAAGCTTGTTGGGTAATTTTTTACTCGCCACGGAAATCTAAGATATCTCCACGGGTAAACATACCGGCAACATTACTACATACTGTGAAATACATCCGCAATTTTGCTATCATCGCCCATATTGACCACGGTAAGACCACTCTCACCGATGCGTTGCTGAAGTACACCGGCACCCTGACCGAGCGCGAAAGTCGTGAACGCATCATGGATAGTAATCCAATTGAACGCGAGCGCGGCATTACCATTAAATTGGCTCCTGTCCGCATGCCGTTCACTTATGAAGGGCAAGAGTATCAGCTTAACTTGATTGATACACCAGGCCACGTAGACTTTGGATACGAAGTGACTCGCTCACTGGCCGCCGCGGAAGGCGTGTTGCTGCTAATCGACGCTACTCAAGGTGTACAAGCTCAAACTCTTTCAAACTATGAAAAAGCCAAACAACTTGGACTAGTGATTATTCCTGTCATCAACAAAATTGATTTACCAGCAGCCGATCCAGAAGCAACTATGCTCGAATGTATGGAAACTTTTGGATTTACTGAAGAGGAAATCGTGAGTGTGTCAGCAAAAACCAACCTCAATATTGATCTACTCATGAAAGCGATTATTGAGCGGATTCCTTCACCCGACACGCATCCATTTATTCATTCGATTGCCGACAAAAACCAGACCAAAGCAATTATTATGACGTCGCAATTTGACCAGCACCGCGGGGTGGTGGCGTATGTGCGGGTTATTACTGGCCGACTTTCTGTCGAGCCATTGTATGTCTGCGCATCTCAAACGGTGTTTTCGCCGCTCGAAGTCGGCATTTTTACTCCGACCATGAAAGGGGTAGACGCGCTCGAAGCTGGAGAGGTTGGCTACGTTTCTACTGGTGTCAAAGATATTCGCCAGGTGCTTGTGGGGGATACCATGACCCAGGCCATCTATAAAAAAGATATTCAGCCTCTCGAGGGATTTAAGTTGCCACAGCCTATGGTGTATATGGAATTATTTCCAATTGATGCCGACGAATTTCCCGATTTGCAAGATGCTATGGAAAAATTATCGTTGCACGATGCGGCGTTGGCTTCGGCCGGTACGCACTCGCCAGCCTTGGGCAATGGCCTGCGGGTTGGGTTCTTGGGAATTTTGCATGGTGAGATAGTGTTGGAGCGGCTGCGCCGCGAGTTCGATCTTGATTTGATTGCTACCGCGCCAACTGTTACCTACGAAGTTGTGTTGTCTGATGGTACTCGCACTGTGATTCGCACTCCAGCAGAAATGCCAGATCCAAGTCAAATTGTGCAGATTTTTGAGCCGATGACAATTTCAACAATTTTTACCCCGGTCCAGTATGCGGGTACCGTTTTGCAGCTGGTCCAGGAACGACGCGGGTGGTTAGAGAGTTCTGAAAATATTGGTGTACGGGTCAAACTGCGCTGTCAGTTGCCTTTGGCTGAACTGATTACCGATTTTCATGATCGTCTCAAGTCTATGACATCCGGTTTTGCATCTATGGAATATGAATTGGGATCCTTTAAAGAAATTGATGCGGTCAAAATTTCAGTCTTGGTTGCTGGCGAGTTGATTGAAGCATTGAGTGTGATTACGGTGCGCGATCAAGCTGAATCAGTTGGTCGTAATTTAGTCGCCCGTCTTAAAGAAGTAGTGCCACGTCAATTATTTGAAGTGCCAATTCAAGCTGCCATTGGTGGTAAAGTGATTGCACGCGAAACGCTCAAGGCGTTTCGCAAGGATGTGACCGCTAAACTCTATGGTGGCGACGTCACTCGACGCCAAAAACTGCTCAAGAAGCAGGTAAAAGGCAAAAAGCGCATGAAGCAGTTCGGCAAAATCGAGCTTAATCAGGATGCATTTTTGGCTGTGCTGAAGAGATAAAAGGTGATTTATTGTTTTCCAGTACTTTCTCCCTTAAAAATTTCATACTTCGTACTATGTATGGTATAACTAGGTTAGTGGAACATAAGCATAAAGGCAAAAAGCAATATGAATTATGGTCTAACTGTATCAGAACTTGACCTTCAGACTCGGCATCAAGGGCAAAAAGATAGTGGTGCACGGCAAATAGCTACTGGATTTCCAGAACCCATTTCTAGACTAATAACTAAAATCAAAGAGAAACTTCCCGAAGAACACACAACCTACAAAGATTTTTTTAACAAAAAAAACCCACAAATTGATGATAATCTCATTTTTACTGCCTGTATTTTGCATCTCTTGGACAAGGAACCAAAAACACTCCATGGCCTACATGAAGATATAGCTGATTTCTATCAGAAACATCAAAGAACCCTACAGGAGAGTCCTGGCGACGAAGTG
>CAZOZK010000074.1:0-5034 GCA_964584245.1 uncultured Pseudomonadales bacterium
AGCCCGCAGCGTAATGGGCGTGCTCAGAGTGGTATCAATTACGGTTGAAGGTTCGTTTGGCGGCAAAACGCCAGCGTCGATCACTAGATCAATCAGGCCTTTTTGCTTGCCAGACAATCCACCAAATACATCCTCAATACTATGTGGTCGTTTTTCCCCTGAAGCATTTGCAGACGTTGCGGTCATTGGTTTTCCGAGTGCGTGTACTATGTCATGAATCAGATCATGCGCAGGGATTCTTACACCAACGGTACCAAATTCAGAAATTACTCCAGGAACGAGCTCGCTGTCCCCACGCACTTTAGACACCACTGTCACCGGTCCAGGCAAAAATCGCTCGTATAATTTTTGGGCAGATTCATTAATTTCGACATACTGGTGGGCCATCTCGATATCAGTCACCGCGATAGACAACGGTTTGCCCTCACGTCTGGATTTATACGCCAATAATTTTGCCACAGCCTCTGGATTTGTGGCATCAACACCAGCCCCATACACTGTCTCGGTCGGAAACAAAACCAGTCCACCAGATTTAAGCACCGCTACAGCTTGAGAAATAATGTTCTCTTGTTGTTTGCCATTTTCTAATTGTAGTATTTTCATATGACTATTATACCTGGTCTTACTAGTAGTTACTCCAGTAGGGTCGCTCACCTTAATTTTGAGAATTTTGCTATAATTCGGTACAATGACACAACTTATGCAGGTAAGTCTTCAAGAAAAAAACGCAATTAAGTTTGATATTTATGTCAAGTTGCGCGAGTTAAAGCAAATCGGCGAGGGCTTCAAACAACTTTCCGGACTTCCCGAGACAGATCGCATTTCTTGGCTCACAGAACACGAAAGTTTTCTCTCAGAAATGATGGATTCGTTTTTGAATGAAACCATGGGCACAATTGACGGCGTCGCACTCGACTCAGAAACACTCGAACTTTCCGTCGAACTGGTGAGCACAATGCGTGATACCATGAATATCATGCATCATGTGATGGATAATCCGCGCGCATCATAAAGCAAATCTTAGGCAAAAATAGCATCATAACCTCATACCACTATGTTTTTAATTGACGCATTCATCCTCATTATTTACCAGCCATTTTTTAATATTTTATTGTTGATATATTGGGTTTTGGGCTTGTTTACTCCTACAGCTCCAGATATGGGAGTAGCAGTTATTATTATTGCTATATTGATTCGTTTATTGTTATTGCCATTTTCCTTGGCTGGCACCCGAACTGAAAAAGAGCGACGGGAAATTGCCCAAAAAGTACTTGAACTAGAAGAACTGTACAAAGACCAACCACAAGAATTTAGAAAAGAGCGCAAAAAGATTTTTTCCCGTGGTAGAGGTGTGCTTGCTGGAGAAATGATTTCACTGGTTGTGCAGATTGCCATAGCCTTGATGCTCTGGAAAGTGTTTGAAACTGGTTTGCTGGGAGACGATTTCCATTTAATTTATGGTTTCATGCCAAATATTGAAACACCGCTCAATTTGATGTTTTTGGGGACGTATGACTTGACTCACCCAAGCATTATCCTCAACTTAATTCTGGCTTTCTTATTGTTTATTTTTGAGACGCTTGCAGGTTTGACCTCACCGTATCCAACCACTCGTGCGGAGGTGGTTCGGTTGCAGCTTACCTTGCCAATTGTCTCGTTTTTTATTTTCACCAGACTACCGGCCGGAAAATTGTTGTTTGTTATCGTCACCATGATAGTGAGTATTATTTTGCTAATTGGTCAATTTATTTACTATAGATTCATGGCGTATAAAGAGAAGTTGGCGGCCAAGGAAGCGGCGGCAAATGAATCTCTAGAAGAACCAGTCATCGTCAAAACAATTGAATAGCACTTTGCCCCTCCCAAATAACACACAGAGTAGCGTATAATAATACCCTATGGAATTCGACCGTTTAGTTGTGTCTTTTTTAGTTGATGAAGTCGTAGGCGGCTTTTTCATTTCTGTACCACCAGGGCATTTAGCCTGTGTGTACGATCGAGGTCGCGGTATCATTCCTCGAGTTTGGGGTCCAGGTTTGCATCTCAAAATTCCATTTTGGCAAGTTGCCAAACTTTTCAACGCGCAAGTCTTGGAGTTTTCAATTCAACAAGGATTCGAGTACTCAAAAAACAAAGAAGCTCTTGGCGACATTCCAATTCCCGTCACCACCAAAGATGGCAAAGATATCTCGATTGAAGGTTCAATTTTATTTCGCATCGACAAAGAAAATGCTCCAGAACTCTGGGAAAATATTGGCGAAAACGTGGTTTCAAAAGTGGTCCGTCCATTTTCACGCAGTCGCGTATCCTCAGTTTTGTCTGAATTGACCTATGACCAAATTAAACAGCATCGTGGTGAGGTCGAGCAACTCATTAAAGATGATTTAAATTTGCAGTTCAAAGATCGCGGGCTGAATTGCGAGGGATTTTTGTTGGGAGAGATTCGTAGTGGGTCTGGAAGTTCACACATGAATCAAAATCAGCAAGTTGCCATGCAACAAAATACCGGCCAGCAACATAATCAAAATAATGGCCAACAAATGCACAGTGGACAGCAGTTTCAACAGTATCCCCAGTATTCTGGTCAACAGGATTCACAACAAAACTCTGGGCAGAATTTTAGATAGACTTCCGAGCATCCCCATAACTTCAATCTCCGCTTGACATAACGTTAGCAGTCTCTTAGACTAACTGCTGACAGTGTTAGCACCAATACTCATAAAGTGCTAATGGCAGTCGCTTAATTCGGTACAAACTAATGAAAAAGGAGATGCTATGTCAACACAGATAGATGTTACCAAAATTACCCCAATGCCAGGCTTTGTCTTGGTAAAGCCAGCCGAGCAGGAAGCCAAAACAGCTTCAGGTATTTACTTGCCAGATTCGACCGATGAAAAACCACAGCACGGAACAGTGTTGGCGGTAGGAGATTCAATTTGGGAAAGTGGTGTCAAGGAAATTAAAGCACCAGTCAAAGTTAAAGACAATGTCATCTACAAAAAATGGGGTGGCAATGATGTCAAAATTGGCGATGTTGAGTACCAATTCCTTAAATTTGAGGATGTGCTCGCGGTAATTAAAAAATAAGTTTGCGAACGGCAAATAGTAATCAGAATCGCAAAAAATCAACAGAAAAAAAATAGTAGTAACTAATCAAAAGAAAAAGGAACATATGGCAGCAAAACAACTTGCTTTCGGCGACAACGCTAGACAAAAAATGCTTTCAGGTATTAATCAATTAGCTAACGCGGTGACCACCACACTCGGCCCCAAGGGTCGCAACGTGGCCCTCGACAAAAAATGGGGTGCACCAAACGTGATTCACGATGGTGTGAGTGTGGCAAAGGAAATTACACTTGAAGATCCATTTGAAAACATGGGTGCTCAGCTGGTCAAAGAAGCAGCAAGCAAAACCAACGACGCAGCTGGTGATGGTACAACAACTGCAACCTTGTTGGCACAACAAATTAGTGTCAAAGGTATGAAGTATGTGACCGCGGGCGTCAATCCAATGATCATGAAGCGTGGAATTGATCGAGCCGTGACTGCAGCTATCGAAGAAATTCAGCGCTTGGCCAAACCAGTCAAAGAAAGCGATTGGGAAAAAGTCGCAACTATTTCTGCACAAAATGAAGTGATTGGTGCAAAAGTGGCTGAGGCTCTCAAGCTGGTCGGCAAAGATGGCGTGGTTGAGGTCGAAGAAGGCAAAACCATGGAAATCACTATTGAGCACAAAGAAGGTATGGAGTTCGACAAAGGCTTTGCATCTCCTTACTTCGTGACAAATCCTGAAACTATGGAGGCTGTGATTGAATCCCCCTATATTTTGGTGACCGATCAAAAAATTTCATCCATTCAAGACTTACTGCCGATGTTGGAAAAGTTGATGCAGGTAAGCAAAAATTTTGTGATTTTGGCTGAGGATGTCGAGGGTGAAGCCTTGACCACTTTGGTTGTGAACAAACTGCGCGGCACCTTCAACGGCTTGGCAGTCAAAGCTCCTGGCTTTGGAGATCGACGAAAAGCTATGTTGCAAGACATTGCAGTTTTGACCGGAGCAAACTTTATTTCTGTTGAGACTGGTCGCGCACTCAAAGATGTCACCGTCGAGGATCTTGGTCGAGCCGATAGTATTCGCGCCACCAAAGACAGCACTCGAATTGTGGGAGGCAAGGGAGCTAAAAATGATATTTCAGCTCGCGTAGCTCAAATTGAATCAGAAATAAAAAATTCAACTTCTGATTTTGATATTGAAAAACTCCAAGAACGCAAAGCTCGTTTGAGTGGCGGTGTTGCAGTGATTCAGGTTGGTGCATCCACCGAAATTGAGATGAAAAATCTCCAAGAGCGTGTCAAAGATGCCAAAGAAGCAACTCGCGCAGCTATGGAATTTGGAATTATTCCTGGCGGCGGTGTGACTTACATCCAAGCAAGAAAAGCGGTTCGCAAGCTCAAGTCTGATATTAAAGATGAGCAGGCGGGTATTGATTTGATTGCGGAAGTGTTGGATCAACCACTGCGCATGTTGGCTACCAACAGCGGCGTCGATGCCGGCTGGGTTGTCAAAGTTGTGGAGGAAAAAGATGATGCAAGTTTCGGATTCAACGCTGTGACCAACGAGTTTGGTGACATGGTGAAGTCCGGTGTGATTGAGCCAGCTTTGGTCGAGATCGAAGCCCTCAAAAACGCTGCATCAGTTGGATCCATGATCCTGACCACCGAGTGTCTGATCACTGACGCACCAGAAACCGAAAAGGCCGATGGCGGCGCAGGTATGGGCGGCGGAATGCCAGGGATGATGTAACATCAAATCAAAAAATGAGACTCCCTCGTTACAATGAAGATTGCAGCGGGGGAGTTTTTGTAAAAAATGGGCAGTATTTTATAGACAGATTTTTGAAGCCGACATGGCCTCTTTACTTCCTTGGGATTTTGGCAATTTGATTTGCTATAATTTCGATCATGGATAAGCGAGTACATGCTCATATTAACACTAGCACAAAAACAATAGTAAAATTTGTTTTTATTATTTCT
>CAZOZK010000075.1:0-4975 GCA_964584245.1 uncultured Pseudomonadales bacterium
AATCGGAGTCCGAAGCCCAAGTCATCCTTTCATACAAAAAAGACCCTATCGGGTCATTTTTGTATGAGCGGGTGAAGGGAATCGAACCCTCGTCACCAGTTTGGAAAACTGGAGCTCTGACCATTGAGCTACACCCGCAATGTCACACTATCAGTTTCTATTATACCAGTCAAATTAGTTTCTACAAATTCTACAAATCAACAACGGGCTTAGTACTATCAATCCTAGTACGATTTTGTATCAACACCAACAATCCAAAAAAGAAAAGCATGCCGGTCACAGCAAAAACTGACCAAACGCCAAACCAAAGTGCAATTGCACCGGCAATACTTGGTCCAACCATCTGACCAATCGAAGAAAAAGATTGATTCAACCCCAGCATCCCGCCCTGATCCTCACCATGTGATGCCTGTGATATTAATTGAGTAATAATAATGGTAAGAGGAGCAAAAACTACTGGATACAAAAGCATCGCGACAGTAAATTCTCTCAGACCTGGCAAAATACTCAAGAAAAGTAAGTCTACTATCAAAAGAATCAGTGACAAAAACATAAGATTAATTTTTGAAACACCCTTTTTTAAAAGAAAATGCACTCCATATCCCTGAGCAAACATACTAAACAGGCCAACACCTGAATATAAAAAGCCAATGTATGTCGTTGATAATTTGAGGATGTCCACCATGACTGTTTGGAATCCAACAATAATTGTTGAGTGCGCCGTATTCACCAGTAAAGATAATAGAAAAAGCGGGCCAACAATTGGTAAGAAAAATGCACCGGTCATTTTTTTGAAAGGAAAAAGTGGTTCATTATGCACAAGTTTGCGATTTTTTTGAGACAGCGTTTCAGGCAAAACAAAAAAGCCAATCCCACTAGCAATAAATGCCAGTACTGCAGAAAACCAAAATGGGGCAGTAATATGAATCAAACTCAAACCAGCACCAAGCGCAGGTCCAATCAGAAATCCAAAACCAAATGATGCACCTAGAATGCCAAAGCCTTTGGCACGTTTTTCTGGAGGATAAATATCAGCAATAATTGCTTGGGCCACTGTCATATTTCCACCGGTAATACCGTCTAAAATTCGTGCGATGAAGAGGATTGGCGCCGACCACGCCAAAGCAAATAAAGTCATGGAGGCGCCAGTTCCAAACAGACTGATCAACAATAGCGGCTTGCGACCATATCTATCCGACAAACGGCCAATAATCGGTGTGGCAATAAACTGGGCAATAGAAAATGAAGCAAACAAAAATCCCAACGCAAACACATTTATTCCGAACCGAGCCGCGTAAGGATACAGCAGTGGAATGATTGTGCCATAACTCAGGGCATTCACAATCATCACAACAGAAAGCAGTGCCATAACTGGAGTAGCATTTTTTGTTTTGGGCAGTTTGTTCATAGTAATATGGGTGATTGATTATAAAAACACCGTACGTATTGAAGAATATACGCTATTCAAATCGAGAAGAGCCTAGTATACTTCGTATGCTAATACATGCCTAGTACAAAAGACCTTGTGCTGGTATAATTTAGACCTTATCGCCGAGGTGGCGGAATGGTAGACGCGAGAGACTTAAAATCTCTTGAGAGTGATCTTGTAAGGGTTCGAGTCCCTTCCTCGGCACCGGATTTTTAACAACAAACGGGGAGTAGCTCAGATGGCTAGAGTGCGCGCTTTGGGAGCGTGAGGTCGCAGGTTCGAGTCCTGTCTCCCCGACAACTATAAAAAAACGACCGACAGGTCGTTTTTTTATGGTTTTTGGCGAGGCAAAGGAATCAATCTTAGGTTCGCCGCGCGAGTTACAAATTGCGCCAGCCACCAGCAGTACGAGCGCCTCGCAGCGCGCAAAGCGCGCGAGAAGTCCTGTCCCAATCTTATAAATAAAATCCCATAATATTTGATATTTTGATATAAATTGATATAATAGATGTGTAAAAAAGTAGGGTGATTGAGTCGCATTTGCGCAACTTATTTCGCTGTACTTTGCTGCACCTTACCAAGTTCATATCGTATATTTAGTTTAAATAATGGAGTGAAATGACATGTTATCAGATATAGTAGTAAAAAACTTTATCCAGGCAAATAACCAAGAAAAGGTTATTATGCTCAAGTCTATGCCCGCTGAACTTCTTTCAGTCGGACTAAATGTCTATGCCAATCTCGGCGATTCCCATGAGGTTTGGCTTGCTTTCTTAATCAGAATTGGTGTCAATGGACTCAAAACTCTTCCAAATAACATCATTGTGGAACGCCTTTTGCCGATACTGAAGAATAACCCAACAACAGAATTAATTGTAATAGTGATGAAAGCGGGTATTCTTATTGATGAATCTCTGACTATCTTACCGTCACTTTTGACAAATGCCAACGACTATACTTTATCTGAATTCACAGATGCATTACGTGTCACTGGAGAGCGGGCTTTGCCAGTAATCTTAAAGATGTTGCAAGAAGAGGACCCCTACAAGCTTCAATTCGCTTTTCATTCTTTGAGAATAGAGGAGTGGAAATCGAAGAAAGCAATCAGACAAATATCTTCAGCTGTTTATGCAGTTTTGCAAAATAGTAACGAAAGATTCATTATTGAACACGCGGCTCATGTGCTACAAACGACTGCACCTAAACTATTGGTCAAATACGCCATCGATGTCATGAAGAGTTGGGAAAAAGAAAAAAGTTACGATCACCCACTTCGTAGGAGTAGTAAGGAAGTTGTGAAAGCATACAATAGTATTTCAGACACTAAGTTAAAACAACAATTCCTGATTGCCTCTATAGAAAATGACATGCCATGGTGGGAAATGAATAGATGGGAAGCGTTGGTAAGCCTTGTTAAAATGGGTCCTGACAAGTTCAAGAAGTTGTTTGTTAGGATTTCTAATCATATGCGGCAAAATTTGGGTAGTGCTATGCGTTTTACAGGGGATTATCCAAGCTATGAAGTCGAGCAAGTGGTAAATGTAACCACAGCAGTAATCTTCAAAATTCTGGAAGAAGACTATCCAACGGACATTTTGAGTGGATTTTTGACACAGGCACAGAATTCTTTTAAAGAAGATGACTATGTAAAATTCATGCTCATGGTGCAAGAAAAAGATGGTGATGTGGGGGAATTAGCACAATATTACTACTACCAAGAATGTACTCCTGAGCAAGTCTCAGACTACATGGAAAATCTCAGCGGAAGTGCTAAAACTTATGCCGCGCTCATGATTCTCCATAAACTCAAGGATATTCTTAATGGATACGAAAAACATGAAGTCGCTTTCAACGCCGCGATGGACGTTATTACTAAAGCCTACACACAACCGAACCTGCCCATCAGTAAACAAAGTGACGAAGCAGTACAAAAAATTCCATTGAAGTATTGGAAAGTATATCTGGAAAAAATCTTGACCAACGGGACCCCATATTGGGCAGTCCGATTTGCAATATTCACATTAAACTTCGATAAAAATCATCAACTCGCAAATGAAACTCTAGCTAGAGTTATGATGATTGATGATAAAGATGTACAATGGAATATTACAAAATATCTCAATAACTAACCAGAAACAATGAACTTGGTGAATAATACCCTCTTGCTGAATAAGCAAGAGGGGTTTTTGTATGAACTGAAAAAGAGAACATAAAAATAGCTTTTGCTTACAATTTCTCAATTTCTTTGTTTCAAATCCCCTCACCCAACTTCTCCCCATCTGTTATAAAATACCCTCATGAAATTTGAACCAATCATCCTCCCAACAGATTTAGAATCAGTCGTAGCAGTAGCCAACTCTTCGTTTTCGGCAACCCCGGATTCCTCGCTAGAAGAATGGTTTTCGTTTAATCAAATGCAAGAGTACATACAGCAAGGCCGCGGAATGTGTCTCAAGGCCACTTCTGAAAATGGCGAAATTGTTGGCATGATCTATGCGCAACAAGAAAATCCAATCAACGGCAAAGAAGGTCTGGATAAATGGGTTATTGTCATCGCAGCCGTCAAAGCGGGGGAGACTGGAAGTGGCATCGGCTCTGGATTGTTGAAAGCTATGGAAGAGTATGTGCGTCAGCAAGGCGCCTCAAAGTTGTTTGTGTACACCAATAAAGAAGATGAAACCGTTGTCAATTTTTACAGAAAAAATGGATACGAAGATGCCGGCTGGATCAGAGACTACCAATACGGCCAGGGCAATTCGGCAGTGTTTTTGTTGAAGTATTTGAAGTAAATAATTCTCTATTTTTTCAGTACAAAAATATTTTGAAACTTTAGTGTTATAATCCCAGCTAAGTACAAATATTTGTTGATAACTTTAGCGCTATTTTCAGTTCATCATGACATTGAACCCAGAGAAAACAATTAGTATACTCCAGAGTTTCATTTGGGATTATAGCCCCAGAGAAAAAGAAGGTATAGTAAATCCACATTTTGAATATATGGGTAACCAGCCAGATGCAAAAGAAATTGGTGAAAAACTCAAAAAAGAAGACGTATCAATAGAAGACTTGGTAACCTGGTTATCAGATGTGAAAAAAATTTTTGTTTTTTCAGATTCAACGCAAGCCACAGTACTACGTCTAATACTTATTAATAATTTAGAAGATGCACTATATTATCCACCTAAGCGAATCATGTCTAATATGCAAAAAATTACACAACAACTAAAAGCAAGAAAATCTAGAAATCGAAAACGCTCAATTGCAAACCGGATATAGACAGCCCTGCATCGTTAACTCAACTTATCTAGCTCTATCCACAGCAACTCAATAAACGCCTTCATATCATTTATTTTTTTGAGATTATGATCATACAGATCTCTTTTTGTCATATCTGTGTCTTGTTTAACATTGTCCAAATCTGCAATATAAAGCTGATACTTTCCTCCCGGAGATAACACAAAAAAAATACTATCACCCTCTATTTTTATACCACTAGCTGAAGTTTCATTTGCCATCATTTCTGCATACCTATCAAATTTTTCTTTC
>CAZOZK010000076.1:0-4855 GCA_964584245.1 uncultured Pseudomonadales bacterium
AATCAGGATCGTACATCTTCAAAATATCCAGCGAGCAACCAATTGAAAACGAAATTGGTTTTTATTCATACAATACTCAAGCGCAAGTAGTTATAAAAAAACTTACAACCTGGACGACACCAGTCCCGCTCCAGTACGAATTCAATTTTGATAAATCCCTTGAACACACCGACCAAAATCCTGAACTGCAACACACAAATAGTTCATCAAAATATTCAGTGCTCGAATTTACTACCGAGCTGTATTCTATCTACCAAAATTATATCCAGTCGCTTGATTGGCAGTCGCTATATATTCTTTTGCAATTACTCACGCTTTTTAATGATCAAGATATTTCACTTGAACAACAAAAATCACTTGCCACAGAAATTGTTACTCAATATGAATTTTGCCTACCATCAAGCTTGGTTTCTTTCTTAGAATCAAGAATTGCACTGCTACATGCAGAAAGGACGACATGACCTAAAACAAAAACAACATGACAGTGTTTTGCAGTGAGTTCCTGATATAATACTCGGATGCAAACTTTTTGGGATACATTACCTAGACCAATCCTTGGCCTGTCTCCGATGGATGGGGTCACCGACCAACCATTTAGGTTTATCCAAAAAAAATATGGAAATCCAAGCTTGATCTACACTGAATTTACCAGTGCGGAGGGTGTATGTCATGGTGCTACGCGACTGCTCGAAGATTTTATGTTTGATGAAACCCAACGGCCAATCATCGCTCAAATCTACGGCACGACTCCCAGTTTTTTTCGCCAAACAGCGACGATTTTGTGCGAACTTGGATTTGATGGCATAGACATCAACATGGGATGCCCAGCCAAAAACGTTCGCCACAGTGGAGCTGGCGCAGCGCTCATAAAATCACCTGAACTTGCTGTAGAAATTATCCGAGAAACAAAAGCTGGAGTTGCTGACTATGCTAACGGGAAGAGAGCCAAGGACTGTCCAGACATTGTTCCAGAAATTTCCACTGAGGTAGCAAAACGTCATCTTGCCCTACCCAAAGAGTATCAAGAAATTCGTGATATTCCCGTGTCAATTAAAACTCGCATTGGCTATTCACACAAAGTGACCGAGTGGTGGATTCAAACGCTTCTCTCTGAGCAACCTGTGGCAATTGCTGTCCATGGCAGAATTTTGACTCAGCACCACGCTGGACCAGTTGATTGGGACGAAATTGCAAAAGCAGCTCAACTCTGTAAAAATGCTGGGGTCGTTTGCTTAGGCAATGGCGATGTCCATTCTGTGGCGGAAGCACAACAAAAAGTAGCAGAGTACGGCGTAGATGGCGTGCTTATTGGCAGATCAAGTATGGGAAATCCATTTGTGTTTGCGCCAGATAACGGGAGCACAGAGGTTTTTGATGAGAATACCGGCCAAATCAATAAAGTAGCGTTAGCAAAACGATTTGCGATTGCCGTGGAACACGCCCAGTTATTTGAAGATACCTACAGCCATAAAGAACAATACAATTTCTTACCCATGCGCAAGCACCTGGGATGGTATGTGACACACATTCCCCAAGCAGCAGAGATTCGTCAAGAAATGTTTAAAACTAATTCAGCCCAAGAGGTAAAAGCACTTTTTGAGAGATATGAGTTGCTGTAATTTTGCACTAAATACCTTACAAATCAGTGGCAAAAAATTAGGTAAATAGAGTAAAATACAGTTGTTAGTTGATTGGTCGTTTAGCTCAGTTGGTTAGAGCGCACCGTTCACATCGGTGAGGTCTCAGGTTCGAGTCCTGAAACGACCACAAAGTTTTTTGCATATCACCTCCCCGTCACTTCCTTGTCAGAATTCACACCTATACTGAACTAATCCGAAAACTACTCGCATTTATTCTTGACCTGCTCTATCCCACCTACTGCTGCCATTGCGACGCGGAAGGACAGCTGCTCTGTGCCGCCTGCTATCAACAGTGCGCCTTCAGCGAACTTCAAAATGGACCTAGCACTGATTCATCAATTCTCACCTGTGCTCATTATGAAGGGCCAATTCGCTCGCTCATTGCGGCCATGAAGTTCAAGCACATCAAAGCTGTCTGCGCACTTCTAGCTGATATTGCTTTTTACACTACGTCATTTCCTACTATAGATGTGGTCTGTGCAGTGCCATTGCACCCACGACGGAAAAATAACCGAGGATTTGATCAAGCTGAATGCATCGCAAAAAAACTGGCTGATCACTTACAAGTCACCTATCTCCCCCTCCTCAAAAGAGTGCATTACCACACACCTCAATCTTCAATAGCATCAAAAGAGAAACGAGCGACGCGACTTGCTGGCGCATATGCCATCAATCAAAAAGATTTTCTGGTGATGATGCATCACCTGTATCAGGCAAATCCAACCAAAAAAAGTCAAAAAATATCTGTCCTCCTCATCGACGACGTCTACACAACAGGAGCAACCATGGGTGAATGTAAAAAAACGCTGTTCTCAGCCACAGAACAATTTGGCATAGAATTAGTAATCCATGAATTTTGTATAGCTCGGGGATGATAGAATACCTAGTATGGCAAAGCCTAGTCACAACTATTTCCCCAACAAAACCAGACCACTTGTAATCGTAACCGATGCTGGTGAAAAACTCATAAACGGCGTGGTTACGGATATGAATAATTTGCGAGATTCTCTCAAATCAAAAGGCTACATAGTCGAGATGATTACTCCAGAAAAATTCAGAAAAATCCCCTCGATAGATCAAAATGTTGAACTCGCCATTGGCCTGGGTAATCAGCGAAAAATGAAACGAATTCTCAATGATTTGCAGCCACAATCCATTTTTATTGCCACAGAAGGCCCGCTTGGGTTATTTGCTAAATGGGTGTGCCAGGATAATAACTGGAACTACACCACACATTTTGCAACAAAATTTCCAGAGTCACTCGCAGCACGACTTGAGCCGGTCACTGAAAAACTGAATAAATATTTGCGGGTACCAGAAGATATCGTGCAAAATTTTGTTTACAACCGCTTAAAATCATTTCACTGGGGGTCGAGTGCGATAATCGTCAAAACTGAATCACTTGCACTTGCTCTTACAGATATGGGATTTGAGAATGTCAAGCTCTGGGCAACTTCATGTGTCGATCCTACACAATTTAATGCAGCGGCCCGAGATGAAAATTTTATCCCTCAGCATATTGATCCAACCAAACAGCCAGAAAGCACCCCCAGACCATTTCTAGAATACATGGGAAGAGTTGCCAGAGAAAAAAGAATTGAAGATTTTTTAGACAAAACTGACTTACCCGGAACAAAAATTGTTGTCGGCCCGGGGACTACGCAACAATACCTCAATGAATTAATTGAAAAATATCCAAATGTGATTTTTACCGGCCCTAAAAGAGGCCAAGAGCTGGCAAAACACGTTGCTGCGGCAGATGTCGGAGTCTTTACTAGCAAAACAGATACTTTGGGAATTTCTATACAGGAATTCATCGCATCAGGCGTCCCTTGTGCGGCCTATCCAGTGACTGGTCCACTCGATATACACAAATTACCGGGTGGACAAAAAGCCATGGTTCTTGATGATGACATTAGTGTTGCAATTCAAGGCGCACTCAAACTAAAACGCTCAGACTGCCTTGCATTCGCTAAAAATAATTTTTCATTGGATAAATCGACTGAGGAATGGCTGGGGTTGCAGGTTGAGGTGTAAGGAAAAATTAGCCACCTTTCACGTAATATCCATCTTTCATCAATCCGCCCTTCTTATCACTATATGCGCCACTTGGTGACCGAGTATCTTCGATATACATTTCATCTCCTGCTGGCAAAACTGGTATACCTATTTTTTCAATAATTTCTGTTAAGGCTTTATCAATTTCAGGATGAGATTTAGACCTATACGTCATCTCACTAGTAACATAAGCCTTTGGAGTCCTGCCCGCAGTAGCACCAACCCTGACAATTTTCCTAGCAACACCTTTGGTAAAAACAATTTTGGCAATGATTTCCTCCCGTTTACTGTCTTTCAAAACTAGAGTTAAGGAATTCTGATCAAATTCGGTCAAAATTTCTCCCTGCTCAATTTGTTTCATAATCAACTCTGCCTTTTGAGGATTTTTGTTTAACATATCTGGGATAATTTCAAAACTCATACACACTTTGCTATGTGCATCGAGTACTAAAGCAATAACCGTATAGGCATACACTCCACGTAATAAACTCAAACATGATCCATCTTCGACCAAATCACCTAAATCAATTAATATTCTCAATGAATCTGCAATAGTAGTAAATAAAACAAAATCACGTTTTTTTTCTTTAACTGGTGTAAGTTTTTTTACCAAAACGGTTAAATCATTCAATACATCTTTTCCATTAAGACTGGAGAAATAATCATTTTTTATATATATTGCTAGTTGTAAAATAAGTGGCTGTAGATCTAAAGAATCAGTATTTTGATGAATCAAATCAGTTAATGCTCTCAAGCAAAATTCCGCACGGTTTATTTTTGGTAATTGTAAAAATATTGATTCAGCAAAAAATATTTTATTAATTAAAGAACTTACATTTTTATCACCAAAATCTAGTGTTTTCAGTTTTTCTACAACCGACTTTGTGTCATAATTTGAATTTTTTCTTTCTGACTGATCAAATAATTTTCCATGACCTTGGTTTATCACCTGATCATAAAAATGATCTGAAGCTTGGCGAAATTGAAGCTCAAAAATAGTATTAGTTGACTCAGTATCATTTTTAGTACGAACAACTCTCAATTCTGAAGGATTACTTTTCCATAAAATACGCTCGGAGTCAGATAATTTTGCTAATTGTCTTTTTGCTGAATCTTCAGTAGTTGATCCTTTTCCCTCATATTTAAGAATAGAGAAA
>CAZOZK010000077.1:0-4832 GCA_964584245.1 uncultured Pseudomonadales bacterium
TCCAAATTGAGTTGCCACTCACCACAAGAATATTACTTTTTGTTGCGTATCTATTCAGAGATTATGGTATTGCTATCGTGCTTGGAGCAGTTGGCTCGTTTGCGGGATTTCAAATAGCAATCAAAACACCAGTGATCAAACCTATTTGGGATTCACTGCTGCTGAAAATGCCAATCTTTGGCAAATTTGTGCAGGTAAGTCAAATTGCCCAATTTACGAGAAATCTGGGAATTTTAGTCAAAAGCGGTGTACCAATAGCAAAAGCCATGGACATCACTGCAAACACTCTTTTTAATGACACGTATAAATCAAGTTGTCTGCGAATTAGCAAGTCAATTATGAAGGGTAACTCAATTGCAAAGACAATGGAGCAGGGTTCATTTGCTCACTTTCCTTCGTTAGTCGCAAAAATGATCGGTGTTGGAGAAAAAACAGGGAATTTAGATGAATCATTACTATACCTTGCTGATTTTTATGAAGATGAAATTGATGTTATGAGCAAAAATATAACTACATTACTGGAGCCAATTTTGTTGCTGGTTATTGGGTTACTCGTCGGCTTTGTTGCATTGGCAATTATTACGCCAATCTATGAATTGACTGGATCCATTAGGAGGTAGCGCACCATATGTCATCAGCTGATGGTTTCACCCTTATTGAACTACTCATGGTGATTACAATTGTGGCAATTCTTTCTGTGGCAGCAACACCTTTTTTATCACGATTTTATTTACAAACTCAGTTTGATGCGACAGTTGAACGGGTGATTGGTTCTGCACGATTAGCTCAATTTAATGCGCTCGACAATGAAACTTCTGCTGTCTGGGGACTGTGTATTACAGGCAACGTACTGCGCGTCTATCAAACAAATTGTGCGGCACCAACTCAAAGTGTTGATTACACAATTCCACCAACCATTACCATTGGAGGCCTCACAAATATTACTTTTTCTGATAGAGGAGAACCTTCAAGTGCTACCACAATTACGGTGACAAGTGCGATTGAATCAAAGCAAGTAGTTATTAATGTAGCTGGGGGAGTATCGAGCAATTGAGAAATTAATCATTCTTAGTTTGGATACCAGCGAATAAATATGGCACAAGAAAATAAGAAAAAAATCCAGCAAAAAAATCAAAACCAACTTGGAATAAGTATTATTGAAGTCATTGTTGCCATGGCACTTTTCTCAATTATTGCGGTAGTCGGGGTTGTGACCATTACCGGTAGTTTTACCACAAATAGATTGGGTGAAGAACAAACTCGCGCGACTGCATTTTCACAAGCCGGACTTGAGGCAGCACGGTCAATAAAAAACCAGGGTTGGGATACAGATTTTATAGCAACAAATTGCACTGGGGGATGCGGAGTAAATTCCGGCGGGGGAAGCTGGGTATGGTCAGGAGTAAACAATACCAGCGGCCCACTTACGCGACAAATTGTGGTGCAAAATGTTAATAGAGATGTGAGTGGAAATATTGTTACAGTTGGTGGAACAAACGATCCTGATACAAAAAAAGTGATCTCAACCGTAACATGGAATTTTTCTCCCACTAGATCGAACCAAGTACAGTTGTCTACATATCTCAGTAATTTTCGCAAACCAATTGTTCCTCCAGTGGGTGACTGGACCTTGCCAACTCAAAGTGACACGTTAGATGGAGCTGGCAATGATGATGGTGTAAAAGTGCATATTCAAGGTGACTATGCCTATTTGGTAAGAACAACAGGTAATCCTCGATTCCTAGTCATAAACATTAGTGACCCAGCCAATGTTACATTGACCGGTTCGCTGGCTTTAGCTAGTAGCTCTCCAGTTGATGTGTTTGTATCTGGCAACTATGCATATGTAGTTGGAACCCAAAACACCAATGAATTCAATATTATTAATATTACAAATCCCGCGGCACCTAGTTTGGTAGGAAATTTTGATGTAGCTGGCACCGCCGATGCATCAGGTGTATATGTAGTGGGAACAACTGCATATGTTGTTAAATTAAATTCTGGCAGCCAAGAATTTTACATTTTAAATGTAACAAATCCAGCAAGCATTACGCTCACTGGCAGTCTAAACTTAAACGGAAATTCACGTGAAGTAGTAGTATCCGGAAATTATGCGTATGTAGCGTCAACCGATAATGCACAAGAACTGCAGGTGGTAAATATCACAAACCCTGCGGTCCCAACTTTGGCTGGATCACTCAACGTAACTTCAAATGATGATGCCATTTCCATTGCATTATTCGGAACAAATGTGTACTTAGCCCATGGGGCAAACTTGAGAGTGATAAATGTAGCAACTCCGGCCACGCCAACTTTAACAGCCTCGCTAGCTCTGGGTGGTACTATCAATGATATATCTCTGGACGCCGCAGATTCAAACCGATTTTTGTTTACCGCAACTGCAAATAACGCTGCAGAGTTTAGAGTTGTAAATATAACAAACCCTGCAGCACCAATTATTGCAGCAAGTGTAAATATAGCTGGAAATAACCAGTTGCGCGGCGTAAGTTATTCAAGCACTCTAGATACTGTCGTAGCAGCTGGAAGTTCAAACACAGAAGAATTGGCAGTGATTGTGCCAAATTAAGACTACATAAAAATGCAAGATATCTACTACAAAAACCACCAGCACCAAGCGAACTTACGCAAAAAAAATCAGCGCGGATCCACCTTCATTGAACTCATTTTATATATTGCACTCTTATCACTATTTTTGACTGGTGCAGTTCTGTTCGGATGGGATATTGTGTTTGGCGCTGCCAAAGCCCATGTCCAACGTGAAGTGAATCAAAATATTCGCCTTGCCACAAAACGTATTGTCTATGAAACTCGAAATGCATCAAGCATTTTGAGTGTTGCTCCAACATCAGTTTGTTTGGCATCAGCAGATGCGGCACGAAATCCGACACGCATTTATTCAAATGCAGGAGCACTTCGGCTTGCATGGGGTGGAGGATCGGTAAACTGCACCAGTATGACCAACGACCAACCTCTTACCAGCGCTGATGTGAGTGTCACTTCGTTAGTATTTACAAACCGATCCGCACTGCCAGAAACTAGAAATCTTGAGTACTCGTTGACTATTGGATCAACTGCCGCTCGCCAAGAATGGCAGCACAGTCAATCAGTTTCAGGTGCTGTTGAGTTACGATCAAATTAAAGTAATGACACTATGGTACATATGAAAAAAAATAGTCAGATACTAAAAAAAATCTCACAGTTGCAACTGCAGCAAGGTGGTTACACCGCTATTGCTACTGTGTTGGTGATTACCGTTGTAGTTTTGGTATTAACAGTCAGTGTTTCACTGCTTTCTGTTGAAGACATTCAAAGTTCACTCGCAAGTAAAAAAGGTGATGAATCACTTTCATTAGTTGAGGGGTGTGCAGAGGATGCACTCATGCGTTTAAATCTCAATGGAACAATACCTGCCACAATTCCAATTCATGAAGGCACGTGTAGTGTTACCATTAATTCACAAGTTGGAGACTTATGGACGTTCACCGTTACGGCATCATTTGAGTCCTACACAAAATCGATTCAAATAATTGCGCAAAGAACGACACTTGTCACCGTACAAAGATGGATCGAGCTATGAAATTAAACATGAAAAGCAACCAAGCTTTTACTCTGATTGAAATCTTGGTGGTATTGACGATTTTGAGTGTCTTGATACTGGCTGTGTTCTTGGCAATCAATCCACTTGAATTATTTGCAGAAAGTAGAAATGCTAAACGTTGGAACGACACCAATAGTATTTCTACAGCCTTGTATCGATACATCATTATTCATGGCGGATTTCCTGGAAGCATAGATGGTATTGATAGACAAATTGGAACCGCCAGTACAGGTTGTTCTGCTGGTTGCCCGAACGCGGCAGACTCGTGTCTGTCACTAAATGCCGAATTAAAACCGTATCTTGATGCTTTCCCGATCGACCCACTTGGCGGGACATCAGATCGCACCTTGTATAGTGTATACAAAACGAGTGATAATGTGATTAAAGTTACTGCATGCGCGGCTGAAAATGGTGTGAGCATTCAAGTAGCCAGATAAATACCTATGTTTAATAAAGCTCAATACATACTAGAAACTCGCAGCGATGCACTTGTGCTTCATGTAGTGGATAAAAAAGATGAGTATGAAGTGGTGAATACAAACACCGTTCCATTTGATTTTTCTACCAAGAAAATTACGAGCGAAAGTATAACAACAGCGTTGCAAAAAGTATTTGAAAAAAGTCTGAGTCCTATTTCAAATGTACGAGTGTTGATGGCTGAAGAGCACCTCTATGTATTTCAACTTTCATTTGATGAAAAAACGAAGAATAATAAAATCCGTTCGGCAATACTTGAACTAGCACAAAAAATAGTTCCAGAAGAAATTGACGATGAAACATGGGATTACAAACTACTAGATGAGAATGCAACATATCCTAAAATTGCAGTTTCTGGTTTAGCTTTGATAGATCCACAAGAAAAATCACAAAAAGCCCTAGTCATGGTCCCTGTTGGAAGAATTTTTAAACCGCTGGTGAGTGCTCTCAATGATAGAGGCTGTAAAGTGGAAGCAGTAGAGAATAGTGCATTGGCTGGAGACAGACACTCAAATCCAATTATTGGTTTGGCAATGAAGACAGATTTAAAAGGTAAAGATGCATCGGTTCTGAATATTCAAAGCACTCAAGTTTCTACCACATCAACAATACACTCTGAAGATGGTAGTGAGACAATAAAGCCTACACAAAATAAAAAAACGATTGTAGGAATCCTTTTATTTTTACTTTTAGTAGCACTAGCAACAGCAACATTAGTTTTTTATTTTGGATCTAA
>CAZOZK010000078.1:0-4764 GCA_964584245.1 uncultured Pseudomonadales bacterium
AAAAATGATTCAAAGAAATTTCTAAAAAAATGGCTATATTTTTGCTATTATTTTGCTGTTTTTTTTACAATATACTCAACTAAAAATTCGCAAACCATCATTTCTTAATTTGATATATAATTACTACTCTAAGACTTTGCCCTGTAGTGAAATGGCATCACAAGTGACTCTGAATCACTTATTTCAGGTTCGAATCCTGACTGGGCATCAACATAAGGCAGCAAATTATTAGACAATTCTTCAAATGAGTTAGTTACTAGCACTAACTTAGTGCTATAGTTAAGTAATGCAAATAAATACTGCTGATCATTTAACTGAAAATTATTCAGAAATCTCCGATAGTGAGCCACAGAATCCACGACAAGATACTAATTCATTTTCTAAAAAAATTGCAGTCATACTGGCTTTAGTTATGATGATTGGCTTGCTAGCCATCTCCATTTTATTTCTCATGATAAATCCAAGTAGTGAACTATTATCAACTGAAAGTGAAAATATCAAATTTGTTTCATTACTGAGTGAAACACAAAATTACTCAAATCAACTAAGATTCAATGGTCTTGTGATTCCTTATCCAGAAGGATGGATACCAATTCTAGGTCAATCTCAAAAAGGTTATAACTCAGTTATATATTTAGCCACATCTGCAGAAGAGGCCTCATACTTGTCAAATTGTGTGTTACTTGACACTTGTGAGGAATATTCGGTGAAATTGCTTGGCTTGGGCAGCATGGGGATTTCTAGATATGGCCGTTCGAACGATGTTAGTAGTGAAGTATTGATTGCTGAAAGACAACCTGATCTAAACATCAATGAACTACAAAAAATTGGTATGCCAGATAAAACTACCTGGTCAGGATATACAAACGAAGAACAGTCGGAACACACAATGGTAATAACAAGCAGTGAAGTAGCAACTGGTAGTGCTTATTATTTAATGACATCAAGTACTACACAAGCTAGTAAAAAGTACTTGCAAGAGTTTATTGTTGGATTAGATAAGCTACAAGTAACTCCTCAATCAGATTATCAGCCAGAATCTCTCAACCCAAAAATCGCCTATAATTTAGACATAAAATCTTCTTATATTACGGAAGATACTTTTGCTTTTACTAACATCATGCAAACTTTTCTTGCACCCAAAGGCATTGCTTCTAACTATGACTATTTTTTGTATAAGGGCTACACAGACGTTTACACCAATCCACCAACTCAAGGTGAATTTGCTCGTACTGGATTGTTAAATAGTACTTATTATTTGCTGACCGATAATGATCAACTCGAAGATCAAACGTTTAAAACGCCACAATTCAATATTACCGTTAAGAAACATGAGAACCCCAATTTAGGAATGTACTTAGCTGACCGTAAATTCTGTATGGCAGATAGCGATTGTAATTATCGTCCCGACACCTGTACTATGGGTGCATATAATGCCTTTACACAAGTAAATAGAATCTTTGGTTGTGGACCATCAAGTTATGAAGGATTTAGCAAAGAGGAAAATGAAAAATTCTTTTATTGTTTGCATGGGGCCGATATTACTTACGATGATATTAAATGCATAAACAGTTCATGTAAACTCATTAATCCTGCTGGTAGCTGTGCTACAGAAAAGCCATAAGATTCTCAATAAAATAGTGAATTGCGGATTACTAACAACTCGCAAAATGTTGTAAGGCATGAATCTGTAACCAGCAAGTACACTAAGTGATCTTCTTCCTCATCCCAACCTCATCAATCAAAGGAAAATCTTTGCGGACGCGATCCCAATACTTTTCAGATAATTTAACACTGTATTGCGAGAAATTCCCGCGTGACATACCGGCACAGAGCCTACGATCCCAATCACGAATTTTGTCTACAACTTTAATGCCAACACTGTGAAATAACTCTTCCTGGCTAGTATCTCCACCAGCAAACGCATCGTGAATCACCTTAAATTCATCCAAAGCTTCTTTATTATTTTCCCAAAGCAAATCGTAGTATTGATTATATTTTTGTGCTGCCATAGAACTCCTCTTTATATTGATGTAACATTCGTTGAGCAGAAAATTTCCCGCTCTCCTCTATACCATTTCTCATTCTTGAAACCCAAGTTTCAGGAACCATAATTTGACTTTCAAAATCTACCATTTGCCGATCGTAAAAATCAGGGACAATCTGCTGTTCAAGCGTCTCATAAAGTGACTGCGAAATCCTCGTATGATCCAAAATCCACCCTTTATTTCTCCAATCTAACTCTGGCACCCAGCCATCTGCAACGCTACAGTTGAGCACACCATTAGCCATCGCTTTCATACCTGAAGTGCCACTTGCCTCTTTGCCATACTCTGGCGTGTTGAGCCAAACATCTGAACCCTGCACCATATGGCGAGCTAATTCAAGATTATAATCGGGCACAAATAACGCTAAACCAGAAAGTTCAGTGCCAAAAATCTTCATAATATCATGCAGTACCGATTTTGATGCGCTGTCGCCAAAATGGGCTTTGCCAGCAACGAGTAACTGAACCGGTCGTTCAGGATTGCTTAAAATTGCCTTAAATCGAGCCACATCAGCAAATAAAGAATCCAATTGTTTATATCCAGTAATACGTCGAGCCCAGGAAATCACCAACTTCGTGTGATCATATCTGAACCCACTACGAGCGTGTACAAAATCAGCCAATTCTTGCTTTGCAAATTGATGTGTATTCCACAAATTAGTCTTCCAATTTGCACTTGAACTTGCGGTAACAATATCATATCGTTGCCAAGTTGGCATGTGCACACCGTTGGTGATTGATGTCCAGTCGTACTCAGGCCATTGCTGTTGTGAGAGTCTTGAGTGGAGCGCACTCACACCATTTGCTTTACGAGAAGTATTGAGGGCAAAACGAGTGATTTGGAAGTGAGTTGTATCACCATTTTCGATGCCATCTTGTACCAGTCGATCGACCGAAACGCCCATTTTGTCGGCATAGTACGCACCATAGGTTGTGAGTAATCCAGCAGGATAACCAGGATTACCTGCACCAACCAAAGTATGATTTGTGTAGACCGTTTTTTCTTTAGCTGCGCTGCAAGCTTCTTCAAAAGTCATGCCATGCAAATCCATATAACTGCGGATGAGTTGCCAGTGTAAAAATGCCGGTCTACCTTCATTTACGTGATATACCGCTGGATGAATCCCGAGGGTGTGAAGTAACTTGACACCTCCAATTCCCAACAACAACTGCTGCTTAAACTGCCATTCTTCAGTGCCTGAATACAAACTGTGGGTCAATGCGCGTTCGTTGTAATGATTTTGCTCGGTTTCGCT
The DNA here is from genome assembly GCA_964584245.1 of uncultured Pseudomonadales bacterium. GTDB lineage: Bacteria > Patescibacteriota > Microgenomatia > UBA1400 > PJMF01 > CAZOZK01. The sequence continues at coordinate 3,304 of CAZOZK010000078.1, forward strand.
ATCTAACAAATACAACGTCACGGTGTCGCTGAGCTTTTTTTGCCAGCACTGCAACCATACTTCTACACTAGTCAAATGAACTTTGATAAATACCGGTTGTCCTTCGAGTAAAACTGGCTCGAGTCCCAAAGTCAGCGGATCCACTAAAATTTGGGCTTCGTCCTGTTCTCCATCTTGAGTTATGACCTGTTTTGCATCGCAACCACGATAGAGCAAGCCAATGCCAACCATCGGTAATTTGTCGTCTACTGCAGCCTTGAGGGTATCACCTGCAAGCACGCCCAGCCCTCCCGCATAAAATGGCAATGAAGATTCCAAGCCGTACTCAGCACAAAAATAGGCAACTGGATTTTTTTGTGAAATTGATTCCATCGGATCAGCTTAACACAATTGAAGAGTGTCTGCCATCAGATGTTGCCTGAAAGGACCACGTAGACCTATAACAAGACAAACAAATTTACAGAGTAAACTGTCCACCTTGATAGATGACTTTTTTGCTGCCGTCGGTGAGGGTTGCTGTGACTGTGCGATCGGTAGTTGAAACAATATCAGTATGCTCTGCCGAATCATTAAATCCTCGAGCATTCCATTCTTTTTTCGAGAGCTTGGCTGCGTCTCCGCGATAACAATCTTGATACGCCATACCAATTGCCATATGTGTGTTACCAAATGGACCACCAATATTTTCGTCAAACAATGTTTCAGCCATGACATGGGTGATGCGAGACATTCGTGAATCTGTCAGCGAGTACTCACCAAGTTTATCTGCATTTGGGGTCTTGAGCATTTCTTCAAGAATTGCTTGACCTTTTTTGGCCGTTGCCTTGACCACTTTGCCATTTTTGAATTCAAGAGCAATCCCATCAACTACATTTCCATAACGATACAAAGGCTGATTAAACCGGACTGTGCCTTCGGTGCCACGCCAATCTGGTGAAGTAAAACACTCAAAACTAGGAATATTTCGGCCGCTCCCACCTTGCCAAATTCGGTCTGCACCAAGTTTGATGCGCATATCGATATCAGGGCCTTGAATATCGAGCCACTCAATAGATAACGAATTCAACTTTCCTAAAATTTCTTTCTGCAAAGTTGTCACTTCTTTCCATTTGGCAACGGGATTTTCTTGATCCAAAAAACATGCTTGAATTATTTGATCCCAATATGCCTTGAGCGATAAGCCAACCATTTTAGCTTTTGCCTCGACACCCCAGAGCGCGATTGTCCACGTAAACTTGCCTTGCGTTTCTTTTTTAGTCAACCAATCACGATACTCTTTTTTGCTATTTCGAGCCAAAAAGATTTTTTTGTGATCAACATCCTTTAATTCTTCTGGATCTGGATCAGCAATAATGCCAATTTGGTGATCAAATAGATTGACTCGTTCTTTAAACAATTTTTTAGGGAAAAAAGTGAGCTGTTCTTCTGATGCCAATGAAAAGTAGTCTTTGTCAAAACCGG
>CAZOZK010000079.1:0-4749 GCA_964584245.1 uncultured Pseudomonadales bacterium
AAATGAGCCATGTATTTGAGCAATAAATGACGCCCCAATAGGATATGCTGGACAAAAAGCTCCCGACCAAGTCGTGACCGGTTGGGTTTGAATATACTGTTCGATTTCTTGATCTGACAGCGTGCGAAAGGTAACAGCGACGGTACTGGTAGTCCATTCCTCGGTGGGCTCAATGCCGCCAAAACTCTCATCCGCCGGGTTCCCCGAGTCAAACCAATAGACACCAGTATGTTCTAGTAGATCTCTGCCTGATTGATACGCAAGCATCTTGCGTGCCTCGTCGATAGTGTTGGGTTTTTCGAGCGCAAAATTTGTATGTGGATCAACTATATACGTATCTGCTGCAAGAATTATAGTCCTGGCATTGTGCGGATTAGTCAACGTTTTTGGTTGGTCTTTAGTTTGAGCCAATCGATCTCGGATGGCCTGGCCTTTTGCTTTTGCCACCAGCGCAGCCCGTTCGCATTGGTCTTCACACACAATTGCCAACTCATCTAAATCCGCGGGCATGACGATATACGGAACCTGCAACGTATCCATCATCGTTTTGCGTTGGGGAGATTGTGAGGCAAGTATGACGGTGACTGGGTGTTGGCTCATGCTATTAGATTCCTCTTATGTTTTGATACTATATCTTCGTTTGAGTTCTGACTCGCTGTCCAGAAATATTTCACTCAGAAATTTACCGCCATTTTTTTCAATAATTCGTCTTGATCCTATATTTGTTGCCTTACAAGTAATCAGCACATCGCTGATGCCCAGCTTTTTGGCTTCTGTTATTCCGAGTTTTAAAATAAGTGTGCCATAGCCCATTTTCCGTTTGCTGGGACGAATTTCGTAGCCAATATTTCCACCAAATTGTTTGAGATACTCAGTTAGCCTGTGGCGAATGGAAGTTCTGCCAATAAATTTATCACCATCAATGAGCCAAAATATGGTTTCGGGAACCCAGTCTTCTTGTGGCAGATTTAAACCTTGGGCGTAGCCAGTGATTCTGGTTATAAATTGTTCAACAGTTTCTTTTTCTGGATAGTAGTTATTGTGATCACCCGAAATTCTCATTTGCTCGGTCAAAAATTCATTTTGTGCTTCAATAAATGAATCAATATATTTTTCGTTTGGAATAACTAATCTCGCATTAGGATGATTTTGTTCAAACATATAGGGGTATTGTAGCAAAATAAATGGTACAATAGGAGCTTCAAGGAAGGTTGGCAGAGTGGTCAATCGCACTAGTCTTGAAAACTAGGGCCTCACGGCTCCAAGGGTTCGAATCCCTTACCTTCCGCCAAGAGCGAGCGAAGCGAGATCCTGGCGGACGGCCCATGAGCTGGCCGCCTCAAAATGCTCGCCATAGGCGAGTTTTTTTTGTATGTCGAAGGTAAATTTGGGCTGAGAATAGTTGAAAGAAGTGAAACGGTTCGCGACGGAAAGCGAATGCAATGAGCCTGCCTAGTACTCGTAGGGTGAATCCCGATATGTTTTTTACGAGCTGGCAGCTTCCTCAAAAAAGTACTTGAAGATTTGATAGTCTATACATAATTATGTATAATTTTGATATTATTGTGATTTTTCTTACCTAAGTTATCATGAATGAACCCAAGCCAAGCCAAATCCAGATATATGAACCTAAATCTAGCCAAATTCAAATTTATGAGCCTAAGCCAAACCAGATTCAGGTTTATCAAAAAAAAGAGGATGAAGTAGCTGTTAATGATGTCTTTGATGATGAAGCCTTCATAAGAGAAGCTTTAAATGATATTGAAGTTCAACATCACACAGATAGTGAAAAGCTTATTCAACACGCTTTAGACGATGCTGGTGCATATCTGTTTAGACAAATTTCAATGGGTGAAACGATTTTTCCTGAGTTAGAAGAATTAGAAAAAGAAAAGGAAGAGTTTATTTTAAAATTTATAGAATCAAAAGATGCCGATGATATACGTGCATTGTTTGTTATGGGTTTTTTAGAAATTGATGATTTTAGTTTTCTTTCAAAAGAAAATGAGACTTTTTCTATTGAAGAACTAATTCAATTAGTTGCAAATTTTGTTTTTGGAATTTATCTGGGAAACAATAAGATTTACCCAAATTTTAATAGTATTTTCTTGAAATTTAAAAACTCCCCTCCAACTTTGTTTGGACCTGACTCAATAGCTGATGTTAGTTTTGAAAAGAGTGATATGAATATCCAAGTTAATGTTGGATTAAATATTTTATACGTTTGGAATTTTTGCGAAGAGAATGATGTACCAATTGATAAATATTTAATGTCTATAGGTATACATGAAGGAGATCATATCAGACTGCATAGAAAAAAAGGAGAACTTCGTGGTTACGATAGAACGGATAAAAAGTACTTTGGCTCTGATACAGAGTTTATGGCTATTGCGAAACAGTTCGCTGTTGAACTTTTCTATTATGGTATTGATAGTCCACTAATGACTACATTTATTTTGCCATTTTATTCTGATGCTTTGGATATTAGAAGGTCAGATTTAGAACAGTAAAATCAATTTTAAGTTTGTACATGATTTATATAACCTTATAATTTCCTAATTTCTCCTCCTATACCACTTCGTCATCTCTTCCAACAGCGGTGGCAGCATGCCCAGTCCAACTAATCCCAGTAGCAAATGATTTGGTAGCGCAACCAAGCCAATAGTTTGTGGAATCATGAAGTACAGCACCATCCACGCGATCAACACTGAAGGCACCGCAAAGTTCATGAGTTTATTGGTAAAGAATCCGTACTGGAATACTGAACGAGTGAAACTGCGTGCAGTCATGCCGCGGAAGGCTTTTTGGAACAAATAGAGCGTGAATGTTGCGGTTCGTGCAGCATCGACCCCAAATGGCAGGAAGTATAAGAATGTCCCACTCAAAATGATAGTCGTCAAAACTGCTTGCAACACAATTCCTGCCAGCAACATTCTAGACAAAATACCATCTGTGGCGTTGCCACGACCTTTCATCACCGTTGGGTCTTCTGGCTCCACCGCCATTGCCATAGCCGGCAATGCATCAGTAAATAAATTGATAAGCAGCAACATGACTGAGGTCAATGGAATAGGCGTGTTCAAAGCAATTGCAATAAAAAACACACTCACTTGGCAACTATTTCCAGAAAGCAAATAGTGTAAGTACAGTTGTGTTCGCAACTTAACCGTTCGCCCAATCGCCACCGCGCGAAGCAGCGCATCATATGACCCAGTGATCACCACGTCAGCAATATCTTTAGTCAGTCCAACTCCATTACTCATCGCAATGCCAACGTCAGCTCGTTTTATGGCAGCTGCATCATTGACACCATCGCCAGTCATTGCAATGCGGTAGCCATTTTGTTGATACAAATCAATCAACATCACTTTGTGTTCTGGTTTGACGCGAGCGAAGACTCTTGTTTGCAAAAGTGTTTGAGTGGATTCTGGTAAAACAGATTGCGCAAATATGGTATCGAGATCATTGCCAGTTAAAACTCGATCATCTTTTGAAGTTATGATGCCAGCCTGTTCTGCAATATACCGTGCAATTGCTGGGTGATCCCCCGTAATCATGAGTGGCACAACACCAGCAGCATGCAGTCCAGTTACTGTGTCGTGCACAGATGCTCGAAGTGGATCCATAAATGCCACAAGGCCAACAAAACATAATTCTGTCTCTGCGCTTTCTCGTTTATTTTGGTGAATTTCACCTGTGTGAATTTTGTCTGCAAGCGCGAGAACTCTAAAACCCTGGCTAGCTAATTTTTCTGCCATTTTTAACGCCGAATCCTTTTCTTTTTTTGAAAAAGTTTTTGAGTTAGCAAGATATTTCGTGCACAAGGGGATAAGAATATCTGGCGCACCTTTACTCATTAATTTGATTGTTTCACCAGTGTTATGAATCACGCTCATGCGTTTTAAATCACTGGTAAATGGGTACTCTAATTTTCTTCCTTCAAGCTCAAATGAAAATCCTTCGTTTTCAAGAAAAGCCACAAGTGCTTGCTCTGTTGGTCCTTTGTTGTTGTTGCAGAATTTGATGATATCTATGAATTGTTTGTATCCAGGCTGCTTTCTTAGTTTAGTATCTTCGACATCAAATAGCGCATTTTGTAGGTAGATTTTGGCTACCTTCATTCGGCCTTCTGTAATGGTCCCTGTTTTATCTGTGGCTATGTGTGTGACAGAACCCAAACCTTCAGCTGCCAAAAGTCGTTTGACGATTACTTTTTTTGAAACCATTTCAGTAACAGCCAATGCTAGTGTAACGGTGAGCACAGCACTGAGCCCTTCTGGAACAAACGCAATTGCGAGGGCACTGGTTAAAATGAGTGAGTCGATGAGTGGTTGCTGGCGGAGTAGAAAAACGCCCAAAATTAAAGCAGCACTCACTAGAGTGGCTATTAAAATAAAATTGCCAATTTTGTCTAATTCTTGTTGTAGCGGGGTAGGTGCTTGTTCTGATTCATTGATGAGTGTAGCAATTTTGCCAATTTCAGTTTCTGCACCTGTGGCAACAACGAGCGCGTGCACAGAACCTTCAACCACAGCTGTGCCCGCAAACAGCATATTTTTGCGTTCAGCTAATGGGGTTTTTTCTGATAACGCAGCTGCTTCTTTATCTATAGGAAGTGATTCGCCAGTTAATGATGCTTCATCAGTTTTGAGATCACGCGCTTTGATGATTCGAGCATCCGCAGAAATTGTTTCACCGTCTTGCAGCACAATAATATCTCCTGGAACCAAGCTGGTGCTTTCTACGGTA
>CAZOZK010000080.1:0-4691 GCA_964584245.1 uncultured Pseudomonadales bacterium
AAGATTTCTGACATCAACAAAGTACCAATTCCCAAACCCCTGGCTTCAGAAACAACAAAGACTGCATGAATCTGAGCGATTCCTTGGTCACTTGCATTGGCAGATAGCATACCAACCAATTCAGAATTACGCTTTGCGAAAAGTATCCAGTTTTTGTCACCAGTACTTGCATCGCGTAGTCTCATTTTCCAGTACTCGTCTTCCTTACTAACCATCTCTTCGTAAGTCGATCCAAAAGCTGCTGGATCTTCTTTCAATGCCCTGAGTCTAAGATTTTTGTATTGCAACCAATCTTCTGGTGCTAGCTGGACTACTGTAATGTTTTCTAAAGGATGTGTCATAGTTATATTTTAACAGAGGGATTTAACTCCGCAGCTACTCACCCTTTCAACTCTCCCACCACAGCCACATTTGCGTTTGAGAATGGATGGCCATATTTCGCAGTTTTCAGCACTGAATCGTCAACCTCTCTCCACTGGTTATCAATTGTCGTTCGCTGGAGCACGACATGCGAATCAAATCCAAGCGTACCTGCGATCAGCTGCTCATCCACATACGGATTGTAGCCAGCTGGAACCGTAATACTCGCGCGACCGCCCGGACGCAGCAGCGACCGCACATGTTTGACCGCGCGATTGACCTTCTGTTTGCGACGCGGCGATTCATCCCAGCCGATATGCTCAAAAGTGGAGATCGCCACAATTAAATCAAATTTTTTTGTGGGATTAAAATCGACTATATCTTGATTGATGACGCCCTTGGCCTTTTCATACTTATCAACAACAGTGTGGTGAGTCGGATAATAGTGCGACAAAACATTGCCAATCTCCAGCACCCTTGCCCCGCGTTGATACGCGTCCTGAACCTGCCGCCAAATAATGGGAACTTCGATAGCTCGTTCATTTCGCCAAGTTGCATTGTAGCGATGGACAAAATATGGATACTTTTGACTCAAAAATGTGAACCGGCGAAACAACGCAAAAAAACATGTGTGAATATAGTAGTTGGTGAGGATAAAATGGAGCATGGGATGAAAATCATTTATAGTACACATCTACTCAAAACCCAAATTTCTCGTGCAGCCTTTTTCGCAGCCAATGATACCCATCCGGCGAGTTCACTTCAATGTACCACAGCAACGTGGTAATCGCTAAATACAGCAGGTACGCTTTGATTCTGGCCTCATAATTCTCATGAAAAATACCATGAGCATCACAGTACTGTTTGTATTCTTCGACAAAATCAATGGTATCTGCCCAGAACTCTAGCCATGCAATATCAAAGAGCGGATCACCATACATTGATTGATCCCAGTCGGTCACTGCCGTAACCCGCGCGTCGAGCGCAAACATATTGTCGTTTGCAGGATCAGCGTGAATTAGTTTTCTTTCTTCTGGCAGAATAGGTAGCAATTCCTCCAATTGGCTGAATAATCCATTTAAAAGATCTAGCTCCAAAACTCCATCCGCAGCTAATTGCTGCCAATGTGCTACATCATGCATGGCAATTAAATACTCTTTCCAGCTCACATTTTCACCATGGCCCTGCGTATCCCATTTGCCGTACCCAGAAAAATGAGTCAGATCAGTGGCGTGAATCGCCGACAAAGTTTTAAAAAGTGAGTGTATAGTTCCCGGATTTTTTTCTAGGTACTCTTCGTAGACTTGTTCGCCACGTGCTTTATCAGACATACAAAAGTAAAACCCAGAACTTTCTTTTATAAAATGGATTTGAGGAATTGGCACCTGAGCTGATGAAAAATACTGTGCGGCAAAAGCGTCTTTATCAAATCCCGCTCTACTTTTATTGACTCTTAAAACAAATTCTTTTTCTTGAGTTTTGACTAAAAAGGCTTGTGAAGTTTCTCCACCAGTAATTCTTTCAAGCGCTGTAACAGCCATGCCTTCATCGGCAAGAAAATCGGCGACTACCTGATCTGAAATACTAGTCTTTGCATCTGTCATAGTGTTTCACCTTCACTTCACCCCACTATCCACAGCCCCATACTCATACCCATTAACTTCCGCTGGCAAATAGCCTTTTTCAATCAAATCTTGAAGCAAAAAATAACTAAATGCCGCGGCACCTTGTTTGCTTAAATGATCAGAGTTGCCAAACCACAGGTTGTTTTGTTTGATCTGTGGATCGCTCGAAAAATCAAGGTACTCAACCCCTTGTGTGTCAGTTTGGCTTAAGACGTCATACAAATATACCTGCTTATAATCATCCAGCAATCCATCCTCCAGCTCTTGCGAGATTGGGATTGTGATCAGCACCGGCTTCCAGTTTTGCTTGAGACAAAAAGCAATCAAGCGCTCGAGATCCTTTTTGTTCACTGCAAAATAATCTGGATTAAATTCATCGGTCTGATACCACTTTGTATACATAAAATTGACGCTGTTTTCAAATTTACCAGGAATTTTGGTGGGTTTTTCCAAATTTGCCAGAATGAAATCAATATCAAATGTAGTGTCACGAGGAGGTGTGTTGTTTGCAGAAGCGGCTGGTAGCGGAACGGGTGGCAGTTCTGGCGCTGGAGTCGGCTCCGTTTTGACAGCGTTGCGCTCAAACGCACTCTTGTCACCTGCAGATTTCTCATCTAAAACCTTTTTTGCATATTTTTGTCGCCAATAATGTCCAGACCGAGCAAACGACAAAAACTCACTTTCAATATAATCACTCCAATTTAGATTTGGGATGTACAGCGGACTGACCCGTCCATAATATCCTGCCTGAAAACCTTTTTTGGTATTGGCATTGGTGTGGGAAAACGAAATTGGTGAAACATTAATTAGCACCACCGCACCTTCATCAATTTGATTTTGATGCTGGCGAAGCACCGCCAAATCAGTCTCGAACCGCTGCGCCACACCAGAAAGATCCAAAGATTTTGTCTTGTATTTTTCAAACGTAATTCCATCCTGAGTGTGAGAATTTCCTAATTTTACGATTCGATATTTTTCATCAATTGGAGGATTTTTAACAACATTACGGGGGATTTTAAAATCCAAGTTATATGTTTGACGATACGCAAAATCAAAACAAATCAACACTAGTGCGGTAAGTCCAAAAACGAGTAGTAATTTGAGTGCTATTTCTTTCATATTAAAACCGAGTATAGATAAATTCAGTTACTCCAACATTTCGCAGCAGCACGATACTAGAAACCAAGCCCACATACACCATGAGTCGTAGCGCGAATGGTTGTTTTTTTAGAATGCTACCGATCGGATATTTTGAGGAAATGGCTTCGATCATGATAATTGAAAAAAGCGCAAAAAATACGATGGCCATTTCAAGGTAATTCGAAAGAAATAGTTGAATAATTGTGGCTTGAATATAGGCTGGTGAAATAAAGTTTTTTACACCAACCACCATATTTTTGTAGACATATGCAGCGGATTGCAGATCTGTCGCCCGAAACAGCACCCACGAAATACAGACCACGGCATAGGTATACGCGTATGAAATAATTTTGGGAATGGTAATTTTTATTTTGAGTACCTGCTGCACGAAACTTTCGGCTAGTTTTTCGGCGGCTATGACCACACCATGCAAAACTCCCCACAGAATAAAGTTCCAGGTTGCTCCATGCCAAATACCACACACCACAAACACGATTAGATAATTCAGACACACGCGCCACAGACCTACTCGACTACCCCCCAATGGAATGTAGAGATATTCTCGCAGCCACGTCGAAAGTGAAATGTGCCAACGTCGCCAAAAATCACGCAGCGAGGTTGCAAAATACGGAGTGTTGAAGTTCTCCATCAATTTAAATCCAAACATGCGCGCTATTCCGCGGGCCATATCAGTGTAGCCAGAAAAATCCGCTAAAATTTGCCAAGAATAAATGAGAATCACCAGAATTAAGCTCAATCCTCTATACAGTTCTAAGGATCCAAAGACTTGATCAACTACCCGAGCCAAATTATCCGCGATGACCAACTTTTTAAACAACCCAAACGCAAATAATTTTAAACCACTCTTGAATTCATTCGTGTTCCAATTGTGCGGTTGAGTAATTTGCGGCAGAAGTTTTTTGCTTCGTTCGATTGGACCAGCAATTAATTTAGGGAAAAACAAAACAAACACCGCGAATTTTCCTAGATGCTTTTCTGGAGCTATTTTGCCTTGATAGACATCAAACAAATACCCCACCATTTGAAAGGTGTAAAACGAAATACCCAGCGGCAAAAGTAATTCAAGGTGCGGTAGTTTGACTGCAGATAACTCGGTGAGCGTTAGGGCAAAAAAATTAAAATACTTGAACAAAAAGAGCAAACCTAGGTTTGTGCCAATGCCAGTAAAAAGAAGGAGTTTGTTTTTGAGGTTAGCAGTAGTTTTAGCGCTCTTCTTGGTTTTCTCGCTCTTCGCATCCATCAGCATCACGCACACATAAGAAACTAGCATCGAAATAAAAATCACTACACCGTACGCAGGTTGCCAGGAAAAATAAAAATATCCACTTGCTAGCAACAGCACCAACCACTGGAATTTCTTTGGCCCACCCCAATACAGCACTAAAGTGATGAACAGAAAAAATAAAAATGATAGGGAGCCGAATTCCATAAACAGCTAAAGTACTAGGTTACTACTCAATAGACTTTTAGCTTAGCATTTTTTTAAAGATAATGTAGCGAGAGTTTAGCAAAATAACCTAGAATTTCTCCGCAATTAGTATTTCT
>CAZOZK010000081.1:0-4580 GCA_964584245.1 uncultured Pseudomonadales bacterium
GTAATATTATGTGTAAGACATGTTGTAGTTTTTGTTTTTCTTATTCCTTTATTGATTATTATATTTTTGGGTGGAAATGAAGCGAAAGGTTTTACATTTGGTTTTATATCAATGGTCCTTATAGGTACAAATCATCTTTTTATTTCAACACTGGTAAGAGCAATGGGCGATGCACAGTTATGGTTCTTTAGCTTCTTATTTTTACTACTAGTGATGTATTTTTCAAAATTTCACAAGAAGACTCTAGTAGCAGAAAAACTAAGTGATTTGTCGTTTCTTACACTGGCTTTTTTGACCGCATTAGGAGTTTGTGCTGGACTTGCAGTCTCTACAAAGCTTAATGGTGTTCTAGTTTTGTTCTTTTTTCTTGCGCATTATGTGTATCAATTTTTATCAAAGAAAATTGAACTTTTTTCGGCAGTATTTCATACTGTCTTTATTACTTGTATTGCGTATGGAGTTTTCTATTTATTGAATCCATTTCTGTGGTCTAACCCAATTGTAAATACAAAATTTATGGCTGAGTTCCGATTGACCACTTTTGAGAGTCAACAACAAGAAAATCAAAAGAATCAATTAATTACCCCTAAAGCAAAAATTTCTGCAGTATATGACTATACGCTCAGCCCTGATTCTTGGTACGTTAATTTTAAGTTCGATGCACTAGATAATCAAAAATATCTTTTTCCATTGGACATACTTTTGATACTAACAAGCTTATTAGTACTGTTTGCGAAGAGAAAAAGTCACACAGAATCACTCAAAACTTTGCTGATTTTTATTGCATTTTTTGTAGTTATAACAACTATTTTTCTTCCACTGAAGTGGGATAGGTATTTTTTGCCACATATGTTTTCTTGGGGATTTTTGCAGGCTTATGCACTCACGTTCATTATTCAGAAATTGCTATCTGAAGACTACAGCGCAGACAAAAGAATAGAAAAATAACCATCAATTTTCACTCACCTCCACAGCGTCCTCACCACTGTCATAACATCTCCCCACATGGATCCTTCCCGCACGGTATCTCGCTCTAATTTCAGCCACCATTTTTGTGAAGTATGGCGTTTGTTTGAGACAGTCCACTGCGAAAAAATTCCGGGTTTAACAGCAAAGCGAAACTGCCACTCAGCGCCTAATTTTTTTGCTTCCTGCATAGGAAGTGGTCGTGGGCCAACTAAGCTCATTTCACCCCGCAACACGTTCCAGAATTGGGGAAGTTCATCTAACCCCGTGCCAGACAAAAAATGGCCGATGCCGATAAAACGTGGATCATCAAAAATCTTAAACATTGGTGCCGGTGCCTGATTTTTCTTCAAATACTTTTTTTGATCTGCATGCGCTCCAACGTACATTGTCCTAAATTTATACATGCGAAAAATCCGTCCGCCTAGACCAACTCTTTCTTGCACGAAAAAAATTGGTAGGCCAGAGCTAAAAATGATACTAATCCCAATTACAAAAAACAGGGGAGCGGCTGCTATCAATCCAAAGAAACTCACCACACAATCTAAAATCCGTTTCTCAACAGAAAAAAAATAAGGATGAATCCGATGAGCACGATGAATTGTTTGTCGCTTGCTAGAACTGGCTGCCATAGCCCGATTATACCCGTTCGATCTCGTGTGCCAACCAGAAACTCCAACCACCGGCTAGGATAAAGAATAATCCGCCAAGTACTAAAGCGAATGTGGTGCCAACTGATCCAGAAACTGGAATTCCACTAGAAGTTGAAGGCTGGGCACTTCGAGTGGTACCACCTTTTGAACTACTGGTAGCTGTTGTTGAGGTTGTGGCAGTTTTAGTTCCAGATTGTGATCCAACCGGAACTGGGTTGCCAGAGCCGAAAGGTTGTGCGGTAGTTGCTTGCGCGATTTGTTTAGTTGTGCCGCTTGTACCACTGGTTGTCGTGGCTTTTGGTGCAACAGTAAACGATACAGTCTTAGTGACGACTTTGCCGGTATCAGGATCGGTGTAGCTATAGGTTGCGGTGTGTTCGCCAGGCTCTAGTTCTTCAGATAATTTTGCGATGTCGAGTTCGAACTCACCGGTGCTGTCAGCAACTAACTGCTGATTAATTTGTGTATCAGAGTTGACCTGAATCGTGATGGTGACGTTTGGTTTGGCTTTTCCAACTAGGAGCGGATCACTGGTAGTTACTGTTTGTTTTGTTGTAGATTCTAAATCGATAACAGTTTTTTCTGGAGTAGTGGTTGCAGAACTCAAAGATCCAGCTGCTGTTGAAGTTTGTGCTGATGCTAACGATCCGCTGATAGTGGCTCCACCAGTTGCAAGTGAGGCTGCAGAACTTGCCCCACCCGTTGCTGCGCCACTCAAAGATGATAAAGAACCGCTCCTTGTAGAACTTCCGGTTGCTGACAGATTGATAGAAGGAGTGCCACTTCCAGATGCTAACAGGTCATCTGACATTGAACCAATAGACGCATTCATTAAGTCATCACCCATATCACCAGATTCATCACCAACCATAATAGTTTCAGAAGTTTCAGATCCAGTAGCCACACTATTTTCGGGGGATTGTCCAAGTGTGACCGAAGCCACTGGTTGTGACTCAGAAACGGGAACTGCAAATTGTGAAGAAACAGAGACTGGAGAACCCTGAACCAAGATACTCATGACAGAATCATCCGAAATACTTGCATACCCAGATCCATCTGCATTGCGTGCGTTAGACAAAGGAATTGCCCAACTGCCGGTTGCTTTCACTAAAGATGACATTTCGCCGACATTTGGAATAGAAATATAGACAATCGCGCCATCAGCTGGTGAGCCGGCTGGGTTTAAGACGGTTCCATAGGCAGTTTTTGCTGCAGATGGTGCGCCACCGCGTTGTGCGGTTTTGATTGAAAATGGAGTGCCTGAGTTATCGAATGTAGCGCCAGAACCGGTGCCGAGCACGTAGTAGTACTGTGAATTTGGATTAATGCCACGAACAGTTATGTGATGTGTTTTGTATTGACCGACGGTGCCGGTTAATTGGTCACGATCATCACTTGATTGAGAGTTAAGTTTGTCTGGAGTAGTGCCGTATTTTACAAAACCGACAGCATCGCCTTCAGTCAAAAATGAAATGGTGAAACTTGAGTCAGTTACATTTGAAACACGGATATTTTTTGGAGTAGTCTCGGCACTCGCTCTTGGGGCGAACACGCCTGCGCCGTTACCAATGAGCAAAACTCCGCCGACTAATGCCATCACCAACACAAATAATCCCAACATAGTTGGAATCTGTTTCTGTAATACAGATTTTTTCTTTGGATTTTGTATCATTGCACGCTAACTAATTCTATATCTATTAACTCTAGAGAAAAATTTGCAGAAGAGCAACGCTAAAAAAAGGCGAAACGCTAGTACATTGTTGCTCAAAATAGATCAACTTAATTTTGAATGGCATTTTGGACAGGATTTTGGGTGGTAGATTGGGTAGCGGATGGGGTTGTGGACTGCTGCGCCGACGATGTTGCGGATGAAGTTGGAGTTGAAGAATTTCCGGCAGCATTTTCTGATGATTCTGCAACAATCGGCACCGGTACAATTGGATTTACATTAAGTCTATTGGTGCCGCTGCCTACGGGCACTACTTGCTGGGTTTTACCGTCATCGCTGCGAACCACCATGTAAATTGGAAAATCGCGCAGTGTTTGTGGATTGTACACACGTTTTCCAGAAATGGTTGTAAACACAGAAATATCTATATTTGGATTGAGCGGCAGTGCTAACTTTTTAAGTTCAACAGAGATGCCAGTAGTACGTTGCGATCTTAGTAAGCTTCCTCCAACCCAAAATAAAATCACTACAAAAGCTAACATTAATACATACAAAATATATTGGCCTCTTTTTAGATTTAGTAGTTTTGTAGTGTAGGTTGACATAGGTTAGAGTGGTGTTTCCTCAGTTTTTGCTGGTTTTGCCCCGCCGGTGTTGCTCGTCCCATCAGTCGCTGCAGCTGCTTCACTAAAATACGGCAATCCAAGCGTGATATTTGTGCGTAACACTTCGCTGCCGCGTTCTTCGGTTCGAGTAAACACAATTGATTCAATCATAAGCGTTCTGCGGATGTTTAAAATATCACTCAAGTATCCAGAAATATTTGGGTACGTTCCGGTGACTGTGACGATGATTGGGACGACGGTTCGCTTGACGCTACTTTTGGTCATATCAGCTTCGACTTCCCGAGGCACTTCTTTGACTACGATTGTGTCGATGACTAAGTTACGATCACTGGCAATTTTTTCTAGCACAAGTAAGGTTTCTTTGAGTTCTGGTTTTTTGGGGATGGCTTCAAAAAGTAATGGAATTTGTGGTTCGATTTGCAGATAGGTTGTTTGCGCGCTCGATAAGGCGGCAATTTTTTGGCTGAGTTGTTGGTCGAGCGCGCGCTTATCCTCAAGCTCTTTAATTAACTCCGACATAGTAATCAAGGTTGGCTGAATCGCAAACACAATAAAAAACAGCACCGCGCCAATCGACAAAAACAGTTCGAGTGAAACTTGCGCCACTGGCTTTTGGTAAAAATCAACCAATGTTTTAGTAAGTTGTTGTGTTTTATTCATCTTATT
>CAZOZK010000082.1:0-4542 GCA_964584245.1 uncultured Pseudomonadales bacterium
TGTAGATCTTCCACAGCGGGTGGAAGCAGAAAGCTAGTAGCACAGTGTGCACACTAGTGGCAATCCGCTGCCCCCCGCTTGGGAAGACAAAGTATTATTTGTATATGTTAATAGGTCAAATTGTAGCAGTATTTGGGCCATTTGTCAATAGTTATAGGATGTTTGAGTCGAGAGGAGTTAGCGATGTTTTTCCGTTATAGGGATGCTTGAGATGTGGGTTTTTAAATGTCATTGCCATGTAAGAACTACTGGCTATAGTGTCAGTATCGTGGGTGTGCTGTTGGTACAGCATCAGATCTACGAAATCAGATGTGTGGGTTCGATTCCCATCACCTCCACGCCAATTTTAGTACTTGCAGTATTAAAAAAATACCGGTATTATTTTACCAATTCGTAGATCTGATGCCAAACGCTGTACCAACAGTACATCTGTTTCTTAGCAGATGAAAAAAACCCACTGTATGTGGGTTTTTTATTTTCCTTGTACTAAAAATTCACTCAGCACTTATTTTCCCTATTTTTTCCGATAATAGGAAATATTTTACAGATTTTAGAAAAAGATAGTGACAGGCTACTACGCCTGCATATTGTAGAAAAATGCAATGAATAGATGTGCAACTAACACAAGCTATTGACATTTTTTCCCGAATCGTTATACTCATTTTAATTCGTAAAGGCGGCATTGAGGTATTAACTCAAGGCTATACAAAGAACCCCACTAATCATGGGGTTTTTTGTTGCATAATCGTAAGTTCCGCAGTAATTTTAGAGTCTAAAAATGAACTTTGATTTGTTAGTTCTATGTAAGAATTTTTTGAGACACTATTCAAGTGGGGGTGAGGTTGGTACCTGGCCGCCTTTACGAAAGATGGCCTTGCGGGTTCGATCCCCGTCACCTCCACGGCTGTATTGATCACCTATAGTATCTATTCAAATCGAGACGAGAAATTAAAGTAACTCCTGAGCTAATTGATGATTATAAATATAGATCTTTGAGTGGAAACTATTTTTCTCTCTTCATGAGAAAAATTGCAACAAAACCAGCAATAGCTGGGACAGACATAGTGAATATAAGCATGAGTTCTCTTTCAGTCATCTGATTCTTTCTTTGCCAGCCAAGTGCTGAAAATAAGTAATACTAAGAATAGTATACATCCTAAAACAACAATGGGTAGTCTGCTATTTACTTCTAGGAATTGACTGATCACCATGGAAACTAAGACATAATTTGATGTGTCTTTAAGTAAGTCAGCAAGATGATGCTGTTGTGAAATGCTTAGTTCAAACTCCAAAGTTGTAAGAATTTTTACAGTCTTCTTAAGAGTATGTTTTACCATTTTTCGCATGATGCTAGTGTATGTCATAAAAATGACATACTACTGACATCAGAAAAAGTAGTTCTGTTCAATACAGAATAACTAGGGAAATTAAGCTCTTCGTACTGCTTTGTATGCGAGTGAACCTGCGCCTAAACTCAAAACTGAGAAGAGAGCGAATAAGGTTTTTGCATCAAGTGCAGCATCGACAGGGGTGTGTGCTGGAAGCACAGTGCCGTCTTGGCGAACCACAACTTGTGGGCGAGCAGTTGCATTAGCTTCTGCAGTAGCTACACAGTTTACGTTTTGACCGTAACTACCAGTGGTACATTCAACTCTTGAGGTTGCGCTAGATTCTGCAGATTGTGCAAAAGCTGGACTAACCAAAATTGGTGAAGTGATTACACTACCCATGAGTGCAGTAGCGATAGTGAAGCTGTATAATAGTTTCATATTTTTTTCTTATTTAAGGTTTTATTTAGTTAGATGGTATTTGATATATTTTATACCACAATTAAATAAGAAGTGCTATTGTATAGTACAAAAAGGCCGTTGTCAATAGTTATAGGGACGTTGGGGATATTTGCAAGATGTACTAGTAGTTAACATGGAGGTAGTAGGTCGCTATTCCATCTGAGTTATGCTCGAGTTTGACGTAGCGAAGGATGCCGCCACCGCAAGGGATGCTACCGCGAGAGAGGGTGCCGTCGGCAACGGCGCGGACGTTGAAGTTGTAGCCGCGGCTGAACATGTCGATGCCGGTGTGCGGCGCGCCGCCGTAGGCGCGCCGCACTCTAGCGTAATACGTCATTCCATACCCTTGGGTAATTTTAGCTGGATCCTGAATTGGCCAATCCCATGAACCAGTCAGTGAAAATGAACTATCAGGACTATTTACCCAGTTAATTGAATCAATTGATTTAAGATATCCAGCAGGATCACGGTTTGTGCCGTCCTTCACCACTTCAAAATGGAGATGGCTGCCAGTAGAACAAGCAGATGAGCCTTCAATAACCGTAGCAATAGTTGCCCCAGAGCTAACTGGTCCAACTTTAGATTCGGCACCACGCCCTGCAATAATGGACTGGATAGCTTGGAGCTCGGCAATAGTCTTAGCCAGCTCTTGTTGAAAGCGCGCCTCGCTCTGCTTGGTCTCTTTGAGCAAGAATTGCTGCTCGGCGCGCTGCTTATCCAACTCCCTCTGCTGTCCCTCCAGCGTCGCCTGCTTTTTTGCCAACTCAGTTTGAGTCTTCTCCAACAATACCTTTTGCTCGTCATAGCTAATGCGCTGGCTCTCCGCCAACTGCATCGCCCGTGCCGTTTGCTCTTGGGCTTCCTTCAAGTATTTATAATCCGAAAGTGCTTCACTAATACTGTGCCGGGTCACCAAAATCAGCAATGGATTGATAGTTTGGCGTTTGTAATGCTCGCCAACTCGAGTCACCAGCACAGCACTCAAGTTATCTAACGACACATTTAGTCCTAAAATTCGATCCGTCAGCTCGAGGATTTGGCGCTTAAGTTGATTAATCTCGGTTTGGGTCTGATCAATCTGCAGTTCCTGAATGGCAATCTGGTTGCTGATAATGCTAATAGTTTTACTCAAACTATTTTGCGATTCCTTGGCCTCATTAATTTTGCCTTGCAAACAACTTTGTTTATCTTTGACACACGCCAAGTACGTCGTCTCGTCTTGAGTAGATGAAGAACACTGAAATTGGGTACAGGCATCGGCCTGCGCTGAAACTGGCGTCGGGTGCAAGATCTTTGCAGCCATCCCTGCCATCAACACCATACATATCATCACCACACCAAAGCTCAATACACTGAGTGCGCTCGTGAGCCAGAGTATGTTTTTTCGTATCATGTAAAATGGGTCCTTTTACTTTCGCATGACGCGGCTAACTGCAATTGAGCCTGCGGTCGCACCTAAAAATATGCCAAGTGCGGTGCCTGCAGCGTATTGAATCAAAAACAGCACTGGAGTGATCGGGAATACCGCGATTGGTCCAAGAAATTCGCTCAGCCATGGGGTGAGGTATAGGAGCCCTGCGTAACTGGCTCCCCAGCCAATTGTTGAACTGAGTACTCCGTAAATCATACCTTCAAAAATAAAGGGGCTGCGGATAAACCAGCGACTTGCCCCAATAATCCGCATAATGGTGATAGCAGGACGTTTATTCACCACTTTCATTCCGATGATGATAATCATGATTAAGAGCGATGTGAAGGCCAAAATAGCTACTGATGCCGCGCCAACTAGACGAATACTGGTGGTCCAAATCGCCAACGCATCAAGAACGTCCTCTTGCAGTACGACTTCTTCGATACTATCAACGGCTTCAAGATCAGTCTTGATTCGATTTAAGTCGCTCAAAGTTGCCCCTGACACTTCCAGACTTGCCGGCAAAATATTTGCCGTAACCAACTCGAGAAGCAACGGGTCTTCTTTGTTTTGTTCTTGATAAATGGTCAAGGCTTCATCTTTGGATACCAAGGTCGTCTCGGTCACATAGGGTTTTTGCTTCATGAGCTCGTTGGTGCTATCGATTTCTTCGGGCAGAGTATCAACTTCAAAAAAAGCGATTACTTGAGGCCGAGATTCAAAATAGCGCAGCACTTGTTCACTGCCCAGTGCAAATAATGACAGACTGTATCCCACAAAAAAAGTCACACTAAGTAGCAAAATCGCTGCCAAGGACTGGTATGGAGAGCGGCGAATGGTGACTAGGGCGTTGATGATGCTTTTCATAGTGATAGTGAGTATTGTTAGAGATTCTCGACTTCAATTTCTACTTTGTCTGATTTTTCGATTGATTCTTCGGATTTTTCACTTGATGATTCTTTTGATTCACTTTCAGGTTTATCTTCCTTTTTTCTCGAGAAAAGTGAGAACTTTGGCAGGTGGAAACGTGATTTCCCTTTTGGCTTTTCTATTTCATCTTTTCTATGATGTGATTTCTCTTCAGGTTCAGATTTTTCTTCTAGATTCTTCTCCTTAATTTCATCATCTTTATCTTGATCATTTTTCACCTTAGATTCCTTCATCCCCGAATCCTTAACCAATTTGCCATTCTCAATGTGAATATGTCGAGTTTCGCCAAGCCATTTCTGGACATCATGGTTGTGGGTGGTGATCAAGACGGTTGTGCCAAGTGAGTTGATTTTTTTGAGGAGCAATATAATATTTTTGGAGGCGGTTGAATCGAGATTGCCGGTTGGTTCA
>CAZOZK010000083.1:0-4465 GCA_964584245.1 uncultured Pseudomonadales bacterium
CATTTGCAGAAATTGATGAGTCACAACAAGAGCTCATCAAAAAAGCAATTGCCGAGTTTGAAGCAACTGAAGTCGCTTTCAATCAATCACGCGAAACACGACGTGGCGCGATGGAAGCTAAAGCAAATCAAGCAGAAGGTGCAGATGCACAATCAGCTAAAACCGAAGAAGTAAAAGCAGAGTAATCAAGAAAAAGGCGAATTAATTATGGCACTTATACCAAGACCACCAGTCATCACCATTATGGGTCACGTTGACCATGGTAAGACAACTCTTTTGGATTACATCCGAAAGACGCGCGTTGCTGCGCGTGAAGCTGGCGGAATTACGCAACACATTGGGGCGTATCAGGTTGAGTTCCAGGGCAAAAAATTGACCTTTATTGACACACCCGGCCACGCTGCATTTAACAAAATGCGCGAGCGCGGTGCAGATATTACCGACCTGATTGTGCTGGTGGTGGCTGCAAACGATGGTGTCAAACCACAAACTGTGGAGTCGATTCGTCACATCAAAAAAAGTGGCGCTCCTTTTATAGTTGCAATCAACAAAACAGATTTGCCAGATGTTCGTTTGGAAAATGTCAAAGCTGGCTTGGCCGAGCACGACGTAATTGTGAGAGATTTTGGGGGCGATATTGATACCGTGGCAATTTCTGCTATGACAGGTAAAGGTGTCGATGACTTACTCGAAAATTTGGTGGTGATGAGTGAACTTTTAGAACTCAAATCAGATCCAACCGCGCCACTCAAAGCTGTGGTTATCGAAGCAACTCGTGACTCAAAAAAAGGTGCAACCGCCAGTGTAATTGTGCAACAAGGTACACTCAAAGTTCGCCAAGATATTGAAATTGATGGTTTGCAAGGTCGCGTTCGCGCCCTGTTTAATGAAAATGGTGTACCTCAACAAACCGCGGTGCCAGGCGAACCAATTGAAATTATTGGTTTGGGTGGTGTGCCTCATGTTGGATCGATTATTCATGAAGTCGGCGTTGCCTACACGGCGGACGAAGATGTGCTGGAGCAGGAAGCCAAAGCAGAAAAAGATGTGGCTGATGCCGCCAAAATTGCGGAGCAAGCCAACGATCCTTTTGCCAATTTAGATTTTGACATGGTCTTTGGTGACAAAGAAAAATTAAAGTTGATTGTGCGCGCTGACGTTGAAGGCACACTCGAAGTCATTCATCAAAATCTGGATGAAGATCAAGTTGAGGTTATCAGTAGTGGAGTCGGTGAAGTTACCGAACAAGATTTGGAAATGGCAGAAGCGAGTAGCGCAACAATCATTGCTTTTCACACCAAAGTGCCAAATAAAATTAAGGACATTGCCAAACAAGCTAAAATTAAAATCAAACAATACGATGTCATTTATAAATTGATTGAAGATTTGCAAAAGCAAATTCTGAAATTAATTGATGCCACTATCGATGAGGTCGAGGTTGGTGTGGCCGAAATTTTGCAAATTTTTGAGATGCGCGGTGAGCGAATTGCAGGCTGTCGTGTCAAAACCGGCGAGATCAAAAAAACTGATTTAATTCATTTAAAGCGGGGCGAAGAAATTTTGTATGATCCAATCATCAAGGGCATCATGCACGGCAAAGAAGAAATTGATTCAGTCAAAGCCAAAAATGAGTGCGGAATTACTTTTCGCCCACAAAAGAAAAGCAAACAAATTCCCTTCGAGGTCGGCGATTTGATCGTAGCCTACCGCATCGACGAAGAGTAAACTAATTACAGTGGAGGTGAGTATGGTACGCGTTGGTGTTGACGATGACATCTTGTCACAACAAAAATTTACTCATGAATTTGAATCCCGTCAATCTGTGATTGGCAAACTTCTCTTTAGTCTTAGTCGGGCTAGTTCATATAAAAGAGAGAACGAAGAGGATGGATCTCAACATGAAAAATTTGAATTAGTAGATAAAATTGTTGATGCTGAATTTATTCCATTGTGCGCAAAATATTTTGATTTGAGTAAAGGTGCTGTTTCTTTCTATCCAGGAGATATTCTTAGTTCTCTTGAATTTTTTCATGATAAATTATTGCACCTGGCAAATAATAATGTGATTTTTGAAGGTAAGTTTACCATTGAAGCTATTCTAGCTAGTTTAGCTAGAAAAATTGCACTGCGAATTGCACAGATTGATATGAGTCACAGTTCAATGACTGTAGCTAGACGTATTCAATTAAAAGAATTAGTTTATGAGCTTCAAGAAAAGTATGGTGGTGAAAAAGTAAAAAAAGAATGGAAAAAGCTAATCAGTGGTCCATTTGAGTTAGCACTAGCGGTTTTGGATCGAAAAAAAATTATTTTCTGTGGTGGATCATCAAATTACATAGATGAAAATGGAGTAGGTCAACGAGGTATAGGGAGAGATTACCTCAATCGACTCTTTGATGCAGATAAAGATATTGATGGTGATGGCAAATCTGATGATGATTCCATTGTTTTTTACGATCCGCAAATACATTTAGATACTCATGGACGTGAATATAACTATAACATTGATGGACCAACTGAAGCACTTGCTCGAGATTTGTCTGAAATCGCCATATATGAAATTGCAAATACCACAGTGAGTTTTGTGACCATGATGGAAATTATTCGCGATGTTGCCAAAGGCAAAAAAATAGTCTTTTGGATGGGAGATAAGTTCATTCCGATTAAGCCAAATCATGAAGGAGATAAAGATAAATTAGCTAAAATATTGGAGGTTCATCTAGCTACCTTTTTTAAAGCAGAGAGTAGTGCCCGTAGTTATTTTATGAAATTTGCAAAACAATTTAAAGAAGAAGGATATCCTATTAATTTTGAGTATGTTACTGATTCTGAAACCACCCAGAAGAGAAAAAGAAAGCCTTGGTTTGATGATGAGAATAATAAAACTGAATTACATTTTGATATCTATAAAGATCTTTTTTGTTCAGATGTTCTTATTCGGGCACTAATGCGTATTGCTGAAAGAAAACAGACAACAATCATTTTTCATGATATTTCTGAAGGCAAAGAAGATGACGTGAGCTTACTTAAAGAAAGATATGAAAACCCAAATAGCGATACGAAAGATCTCAGATTATTGCAAGAAGGGGCTAATTTCTATCAGCGATATAGCAATAAAATGAGAGACTTATTTTTTAGATGGCACAAAACAAAGAAATATGACTATGAAATGAAGACAGAAGATGAGAATCCAAACCCCAATGTTGCTCAACTAGCAGTAGATGGCGGCTCTGCAGCTGAGTATGCTAAAAATCGAATTATGCCTATCCCTGAAGGTCGCCTTGATTTTCTCAAGTGGCTTCTTCATGAAGATGCTGACTAATCCCCCCAAATATGCTATACTACATCTTAATATAAGCATCATGGTTACTTTGTCTGTTGGTTTTTGAACGAACAGAACAAGGAAATACACTAAGAAAGGAATACCATGGCATTAACAATTGCACAGAAACAAGCAATTATCGAACAATATCAACTCGTAGCTGGAGACACCGGTTCCCCAGAGGTGCAGGTTGCATTATTGACCGCTTCAATTCAAGAGCTCACTGAGCATTTGAAGAAACACAAAAAAGACAATCACTCTCGACGTGGATTACTCAAACAAGTCGCAAAACGACGACGTTTGCTTAATTTCTTGCTCAGCAGAAGTGAAGAGCGTTACCAAAAACTCATTGGTAGTCTTGAGTTGAGTAAATAAATTACTATCCATTAAGTTAGTTGTATTGTGCTAAAGCTATTTTTCTTTATATAGGCCGTGTATTGAAGTAGAGTGAAGTTATGATAAGAACAGAAACAGAAGTGATTGCTGCACCTGCCGCTCAACCAGACAATGTGCATCATTCAAAGAAGCGAGATGTATTAGAAGCACAAGATGTTCTTACTGAAGAAAAGTACTTATTATTTGTCGAGTCATTTCAAAAGATTGGTGAACAATTACGACTTTATCTCAATAATAACCCTGATTTTTATACAAAGAGGCGAGCTTTTATAAAAGAAAAAGGCCCAATTAGATTTTTGATTATTCAACAATTCTCAGAACCTATACAGGGATTAACAGCTGCTGAAGTTGTTAATGTTTTGCTTTTTGGAACGTCAAATCCTTCTAGACAAGTCGAAAATAGCAAACTAGGTTCAGCTTCCTGCAGTAAAATATTCGAAAAATTAGTAGTGGCATTGGTAATTGTTATGAAGAATAGACCAAAACGCTTTCAGATAGTTAAACCAACGGTTAAGGGCAATAAATCAGGGGAGGATAGTGAGTTGGAAGCAGTTAAAATTGCGGCTCGTGAGGCAGGTGTGCTTGGCACAACACTTAGACCAACTCTAGAACAGCCATATATTGAGTCTTTTATCACCAGGTTATTTCAGTATCGCGAAATGATCAGTTAATTTATATAGTAGTAAATTAATTTAATTATCAATACTTTCCCGTTCCGATACCCCCCGCGCATGCTATAATCAGCAA
>CAZOZK010000084.1:0-4429 GCA_964584245.1 uncultured Pseudomonadales bacterium
GATTGAATATATGTTGGGGAGATATTTCCCTCAAGTAAAATCCATAAGTATAGTCTGTCATCGTGATGAGAAATTTGAATAAACTCACTGCTATCTGTACGGATTTGTGATGTATATATCTTGGCTTCTTGGTCATAGCCAGCCTGCCACTCTTTTGTGGACTGAATTGGGTAACTGAAAAAATAGTGAAATAAAAATTGACAGGTAAAAACAAGTGTTAAAGCAGCAAAAATGCCTAGTGCTATTTTGTCGATTTTCCTCTGGGAAAGTTGTACGTGCTCAATTAAAACAGCTATTCCCCATCCAATGATAATTGCTAATGGAACAAATGCATTGATTGATCGAAGTGCGTGTGGAACCTCAAGCGGTACAGATGCTGGGACAAATGCAAAGCCAACCCAAATCCCTAGCCAAATAAGTACTAGAGGATTTTTTTTGCCAAGTGCAAAAAGACCAACTATAGCCGGCAAGAATAAAGGCAAAACAAATAATCCATGCATACCAGTGCCGTGTCGCAAGTTTTTATCTCCGGATACAAATAAAAAGATTGGGGATGCATGCTCACTTACGTTTTGGAGTAGTTCTCGCGTCATCAGCCATCGTCTATGATAAAAAATTCTCGAAAGTATTGTATTTCCTGATTGCTCCCGAAGTATATTTGATTCGATAGGATAATCATACTGTGTCAAAACAGATGCGGAGCTCAATCTAAATTGGTTGCTAATTTGGTATTTGTCGGAGTTATACATTGGCAGTAGTAGTAATGTAGTTAGCACTCCACCAATAACCAATCTTCCAAGCAGACCTACTACATGTTTGGTATTAATTGAATCAAAATAGAAAAATATCACGCTGCTTCCCCATACAAATGGCCAGACAAATCTCACAGAGAAATAGGTGTAGATTGCAGTGACGCCTAATATGATTGAAACTATAAATAGTACATGAGAAATCTTTTGTGTATGTTTTTTTGCTATGTAATTTTTTGAAGTTATCAAAGTTGCAACCGAAAGTGCCACAAAAAACTGCGCAAGATGAGCTTCAAAACCAGTTCTAGAAAACATGATCCCCCATGGCGAAAATGCAAGAACTGCAAGAGTAGCTATACCTACCAAACTTGCAAAGTGTTTGGAATTTGTACGAATAGCTACTGCCCACGCAATATACCCTCCGACAAGTATAGTTAGTGTGCCAGCAATTGCACTAGGCAGTCTAACAACCCATTCCTGTGTACCAAAAAAACTCACAAAAATACTGGTAAACCAAATATATACTGGTAGTTTGTAATCTCCGTATGAAGGGAAAATGACTTGATACCAGGGCAATCCGTGCATATCCATGCCCGTTTGTGAAATTGATTTTGCATCGAGTAAAATGGCTACTTCATCCCAATACAGTGAAACTGGATTTGAACCTAATCCCCAGAATCGAACAACAATTGCCAATAGTATGATGCAAGCAATGATTATTTGTTTTGACATTCTTTTGGATCTACCGCTCCCATAATATCGTACACATAAATATAGGTATGAACACCATGATGTGATTTTGCTTCATAGAGTATCGGAAAATCAAACTTCTCTCTGGTAGCAAAAACGGCTTTTTTACCTTGCATACTGGCATCACATCCTGCCTGAATAGGATCATTTTGTGTTGAAATGAATCTTCCAAGTCCAAGCGCGTGCTGGAAACCAGATTCTTCCAAAGGCCCTAACACTACATTGTTTTGATACTCACTTGGATGTACTTTTGTGTAGTATGCGTAGTACATGATTGGATCAGAAATAGTTTGATTGTAAGCAATGATTGTTTCTTGTGGAATCGTTTCTAAAAATGCAAAGAATGCTGGAAGATGTGAATCATAGGCTAGATCATTTTTAAGTGTGTGAATTGAATAAAAATTGATCAGAAATAGAATCGCAGACCATCCAAGGATTGCAAAAAAACCAAATCCAGCAAGCTTTCTATAAAGTGTGGGTATGATATTCCACACCCATGTTAATCCAAGCCCAAGTGCTACTATCAAAAATGGAACGAACGCAGATTGACGTACTGGCTGAGGATTTCCAACTAACAGCGCAGGAATCGGTGTGAGTAGTAATCCCGCAATAATAAATTCGGCTTGATTTGTCATTGGCTGTAAAACTGATTGTTTTGATTTGATTTTTATTAATGAAACAATCAACACTCCAACTCCAACTACAAAAAATGGATACAGGAGCAACTGCATTTGGCCGGTGTCGGCAATGGTTAGGTAAGGAATTTCTCCTTCTCCAGTAGTGGCTAAAAATTGTGGTGAGTATGAATGAATATAACGGTGAACTAATAATGTTCCTAAAACGGTGCCTTTATTCCAGATTAAATAGCAGGCTTTTGTTGGAAATCTCTCAACACAAAAAGTACGATTTTCATTAACAACCATGCCAATAATTGGATCGTTCATGATGCCAACTTGATTTAATCGAGTAGTATTCACATTCAATGATTGTGGTAATAAAAATGGTGCAATGAATATCAAAAATGATGAGAACAAAACTGTACTACCAACTAGAATTTGTTTGGTAAAAAGATTAAGTATGAATTTTTTGTATGAATTTGCTTTGAGAAAATTTTTAGGATTGTTCAAAAGCTTTTGAAACTCGCCCAAGCAATTTGATTGTAAGAAAACTAAGACCAGGAGCATTACAATACTTAATGGTCGAAATGATATATAAAAATACCATGTAGCGGCGAACGTAATTCCAGTGATCAAAGCCCAGATACTTTTTTTAGTTTGTAACCAATAGAGTGCGGTCAAGATACCAATACTCCACCATAGTAGTGCCAAATTAGATTCAAATCCAAATCTACTCAAAACAAAAGTCCATGGCATAAACGCAACACTCAGGGCGACAGTGAGTGATATGCCTTTACTGATACGCAAACTTCGTGCCAAAAAATACGCTACTGCCACCAATACTGTACCTGCCAACGCGCTTGGTAAACGAATAGCAAAGTGTTGGAGTCCAAAGAGTTTTATAAACGGGACTAACGTGTAGACCTGTCCTGGTAATTTATTGTCGCCAAATCCTCTAAAAATGAGTGGAAAGGAAACTCCATGTTCATCTCTGCCAGTTTCTAAAATTGAATAGGCAATGTAGCCATAGTGCATCTCATCAACCAAAACACCTTTTGGGGCAGTGCCCAACCAAAATAATCTAAAAAAACCCGCAACAAAAACGATAGTAATTAAAGCAAGTAGTGCCCAGTATTTTTTGATAAAAGAAGTTGCTTTTTTCATATGTGTATAACTATAATTTTCCATGTATTTTTTCCTGTTGGGTCTATGAACGATTGCTCATGATCGAGCGTATAGGTCATATTTTTTGCATTGAGATGCTCAAGCGATTTTTTAACAAACTCAGGTGATCCACCTACTATAGTATATGTGCCAGAATTCTGCACTAGTGATTCATATAATTGTGTTGAATCGTCTACAAAAAATACTGATTCAAATTCGAGTAATTCTGATTGATCTTTTTGATCTGATCTAAGTCTCTTGCTTGTAGCTTGGACTACTTTCGGATCTGCCTTGGTGTAAAACCAGTAGTACATGGCTGGTCTGCCATATTCTCTTGAAATTAGAGTGTTTGATTTGGGATACGATTCTTGTAATTTTGTGACTGCTGTTATTACTTCTTGGTAGCCATACTGCCATTCATGCGATTGCCTGATAGGATAAATAACCCAGTAGTATTGAAAAAATTGGATGACAGAAAGCAGATATATGAATGCAAAAATTAAAACGATACCCGATTTTACAACTGATGGTACAAATGGAAATTGTTTGATTTTTATGTTTATTACTTGATGACTTACTAGTTCATAACACGCCACCCAGCCAATACCAGTCAGTGTGAGTAAAAATGGTGCTAATGCCAAGGTTCGCAGTGCATGTGGTGCAGCAAATGAAATGGATGCTGGCAGTACAGTAATGCCCAGTAAAATAAAGAAGATAGTTCTCAATTTTTTTGCTCTATATATTACGTATCCAATTCCAATTACTAAAGGAAAAATCTCAAGTAAATACATCTGGCCGATGAACTGCACACTGTGGCGTGGGTTTAAATCTCCTGACACAAATAAAAATGAAAGTGAAAAGTGTTTAAAATAATTGGTTAAAATTTCCTGGCCGTAGAACCAGTAACGATGATACATAATGCGCGATAGCAGTGAATAATTGTTGATTTCACGCAACTCATTACTTTTGATGACCGGTTGTGAATCGCTGAAGATTGTTGTTTCTAAAAAGCGTTGTTCAATTTGTGGTGAGCCAAACGAGAGTATCAAAGGCAAGCACAGTATAATTGTTACAATTCCAGTGAACAAAACAATTTTGCCCTGTCTGGCATTTTTTTCTACAAATATTTTTTTCAGCCACCCAAAAGTT
>CAZOZK010000085.1:0-4424 GCA_964584245.1 uncultured Pseudomonadales bacterium
TAGGATTTTCGCGAGATATAGTTAAGTTATTAAAATTTCCAGTACCTGAGGATGAAGCAGCACAGTATGACCCAACAAAAGTAGACCTGGATGCAAGTGCTACACAGCTTGAAAACTATTTAAGCTTAAATGATGAACGTATGATAATCGTCACACATAATATGCTCAAAGAATTAGGTCTTGATTTTATGTATCAGATATTTCCCGCAAGTGAGAACAATGGTCTCTATATTTCTATTGTGCCGGATTCTTTAAATAAACTAGTACACGTTCAAATTGTTATCGGAATTGACGATCTAACCATTTTTAGATATACCATTGACACAAGCACAGTACCCTACATTATTCATGCCACAGTTTTAGATCCAGAAATAATTAGAGTACATACAGATGTTACAAATGTACTTGTGTACATTGCTCATAAATCAATTGAGACTTTTAACATTTGGAACAATCAAAAAGAAACCGAGCGCAAAGAAGAATTAGAGAAGAAAAATATAGCAAAGCAGAATCATAATCCGAAACCTTTGATTAAAACTACTATTACTAATACATTAAGTGGTAATGGCAACAAAGCTCAACATGTTGATGACGAAGATCAGCCACAACACAATGGGAATCGTTATCACAAATCCAAAAAAAGAAAAAAACACGACCCTCAAGAATTAGAAAATGAAAATGAGAACCTCACTGCACAAACAGATAGTCGTATGCTAGAAATTGTGCATGCCCATAGATTTGCACAACTAATTGATATTGAATCGATTGTGTGGTCAAAGCAGTTTGATCCACATGAAATTAATAGAATACTTGAAGGTATCAAGAGGTTTAATGAAGCATACCTATCCGGTTCACTTACAAACAATTTTAAAGTATTTAGTGCCATTGCAAAGAGTCCCAGTAAAGGTAAAATTATGCAAATCACAATATGGCCATATAGAGTCCTTTGTGAGCTAGGAAAGAATGGGACAAATACTGCAAAAGTATTTTCAATAACGCATAAGCACAGAGTACATCTAGAATACACAAGAGGCAAATAATCTACATACTCGTAACAAATGTGCTACTTTGTGTCTGCCTTCATCCACGAGTAATACAGCACTGGAATAAACAACAACATGATGGTACTAGCAACGAGCAGACCGGAAATGATTCCGCCACCGAGTCCTCGCCACAATGGGTCAGAGAGCGTAATCGGCAAAAGTCCAAGCACTGTAGATAGTTTAGTCAAAATAATTGGTTCCATTCTAGACGCTCCGGCATCTGCAATAGCTTCTTCAAGCTCCATGCCCTCTTTTTGATTTAAGTTGATTTTATCCACAATAAACATTGAGTTCGTCACCACAATACCAAACAATGACAGCACACCGATCAAAGCTGGGAATGATAATGGAGTGCCAGTAATGGCAAAAATCAAGAATACTGATGACACAGCCAACGGAATCACAATCAAAACGATAATTGCTTGTCTAAACGATTTGAATTGAATCACCATGGTAATCAGAATCAACACTGCTGAGACCAACATAGCTCTCAAAATAGATTGGACGGATTCATTATTTTCTTCATTTGCACCACCTGTTTTCCACTCATAGCCGCTATTGAGTTGCAAAGACTCAGCAAATGCTTCAAGTTTTTTGCTCTCTTCAGGAATGGTGTAGCCAGTTTTGATACTGGCTGTAACGGTGATACTTCGTTTGTATGAATCGCGGGTAATACTAGTTGGATTAATTTTTGGCTCAAAATATCCAAGGCTACTAAGTGGCAAGGTTTGCCCTGTTGGAGTAGTTATCTGCAAAGTTGAGACATCTTTAGCCGTAGCTAAATCAGATTGTGTTTTAAGCACTACATCTTTCGCCTCGTCATCAGAACCGGTAAGTGGGAAAGAATCTAAGGTAAATCCACTGGCAAATGTGCGCAGAGACAACCCGACCATATCTGGTGTGACACCATTTTCTGCAAATTTCGTCATGTCAGGCACAAACACAACTTTACTAATACCAGGTTTAATCGATTTATCTATGTTTGTGACTGCACCGCTCTCTTTCAAGTGGTTCATGATCGAGTTTGCATAGGAATCAAGTTGATCAAGATCTTCACCTAACAAAGTGATTTGGATATCTGCACCAGCTGGAGGACCACCAGCCTGTTCGACAACAGACACAGTACCTTGATTGTAGGTTGCAAACTGCTTACGCAAATCTTCTGCAATTTGAATTGATGTGACATCTCGATCTTTAGCATCTTTTAGTCGTATTGAATACAAGATGCTATTATTACCTACTCCTCCTCCAAATCCACCGGTTGATCGACCAATTTCCATTGTAGAAAATTTTGAATGCTCAGTACTTCGTAATTCTTCAAAAAATTGCAAACCAGTGGAAGTAACAGTTTGTTCATTACTTCCATTAGGAAGCTCTAACTCAACAAATAACTCATCTACATCTTCTTTTGGAAAGAACTCATTTTTAACAAAGCCTAATGGCAAGAGTGAGAAACAAACAACCGCGTACACAAACACACCCACCATAACTTGGATTCGTTTTGATTTTGATTTTAAAACATTCAAAATAAGCCGTTTGTACCAAGCGGCAAATGGCTCTAAGGTAATAACACCATGCACAATTGAGTAAGTGATTTTAGACTGTACTTTTTTCACAGTTTCTCGATTCTTTTTGGAAAGTAGTCTTGGAAATCGCGCAGCAAGTTTCTCAAATTGAGCACGTGCAAAAGGTGTAACTCGTTTTCTGTTTCCGTACAAAATATAGCCACCAGTCATCAGCAGAATCAAAAGTAATGAAACAAGGTAACTAGCATTTGTTAAAAATGCGAAGGCTGCAATAACTGCAATTCCTCCTACTATATAGAATAGAGACATGACTCTTTTTGGAAATTTTGGTTTGAGCAACACTATCATCACAGGCAAGGTAATTAAAACCGCGATTGCGGTGGATGAAAGCATGGTAATGGTGATAACCACTGGAATAGGCTTGATAAACTCACCGATAATTCCAGATGCCAACAACAATGGCGCAAATGACCAAATCGTAGTAATGGTTGTGGACCAGATTGGCACAATCGTATCTTTCCAAACCAGCAGCCCTGTTTCTAGTGGTGTGAATCGGTTTGAACGATAGTAACTAGTCATGGCTGATACGACCACGATGGTGTCGTCAATCAATAGTCCTAATGAAAGTAATAGTGCAAATAATGACAAAAAGTTAAGTGACATTCCCGTTACTTGCATGAGAATAAATGCCGACAAGAATGTCAGTGGCACGGTGAATGAAGAGATGATCGCTTGGCGAAGTCCCAAAAATAGTAACAAAGTAACAAAAATCAAAATAATTGTTGATCTAAACTCGCCCAATAAATCGTTGAACTGCTCGGAAATTGCCTCGCTCGTGTTGGACAACTCTTCCACATCGTAAATACCCTCATACTCTTTTTCAAATTCATGAATTCGCTCTTCAACTTGTTTACCCGCATCTGCAATATCTGCAGTCACAGTTTTGTAGACATAAAAAATCACCGTTGGCTTTGCTTCTTGTTGAGGTGACGCAAAATAAGAATCTTTATGAGTTAATTTGCTTTTTTCGGAAATACTCGCCACATCGGAAAGTGAAAAGACTGATCCATTTGAAGTAAACGTAAGATTTCTAATATCTGTAATAGTTTCAACACCAGTATCTATAGAAAGTGCGATTGTATTTGAATCTGTTGTAATATTTCCGGCTGGATATGAAGCGCGATTTTTCTTGAGTAATTGACTGAGAGCAAATGGACTCAATCCATAGCTACTCAATTTATTTTGATCAATTTCGATAGCAATTTCTTGTTCGTCGTAGCCAGAAGTAATAGCTCTATCCACAAAGCTCAAATCTTCTAAATTAGTTTGGAGTTCTTTAGCACCACGCATCAAATCTGGATATTGATTGCTGGTGGTTAAAGCAAACGTTAATACTGGCTGATCTTCAAAATCCAGCGCGGTCACAGTCGGTGTTGTCGCATCATCAGGCAAAGTATTGACACTATCTACTTCAGACTGCACATCATCTTTTGCTGCATCTCGATCGACTTTGGATAAAAACTGGACCGTAATTGCCGAGACATTTTCACGACTTTCCGAAGTAATGCTGTCGACATCTTTGAGTCCTCGCAGTGAATCCTCAATTGGTTTGGTAACGAGTGTCTCAATATCTTGGGGTCCTGCTCCAGGCAGTACTGTCACCACCGTTACAATTGGAATTTTTACTTCTGGATTTAATCGATTTGGCAAACTCAAAAAACTTGTAATTCCTAACAGCACAATTGCTATCACCACCAAAATCACTAAGCGGATATTGCTCAGGTACGACGCAATAGGACCCACCAACAGTTTTGGATCAAACACCAAACGCTCAAGATAGGATAGTTTTTTTTGT
>CAZOZK010000086.1:0-4416 GCA_964584245.1 uncultured Pseudomonadales bacterium
ATGCTTTTTTCTGGCTTACAGACTATTTATCAATACATTGCAAAATTCTCATTTGGTAAAACCAGTAACAACACAGCAATGAAGCCACATCGCAACCTTACTCTTGGAAATTTAAGGCTTAAATTCGTAAGTAGTATTACCATAACTTCCAAACATATATTGGACACCATCTGGAGCAAAAGAAAGAGACTGGGATTGAGATATGCCACGAGCAAGATATATACTACCTACTGCTGAATTAAATGCCCTTAAATTTTGAAATAAAACACGACCTGTGCCAGCAAGATTATCCGTTGGAACATTATTAAATCGCTGCCCAGGCATCTTGTAAATACGCAATTGTCCTGACTTGTCAAAATAAAAAACATACTGGTTGTCTGTAGTGGGGTTATATTCTGTTAGAAAAACAGATGACATAGTTGCATTTGGGTAATTTGCAGCATCTGCGCTTCCTGGTTCATATAATGCTACAGTATCTGACTGTGTATATACTACAGCTTGATCTGCCAATAAACCTGAGTTGTACATCTCAATCAGCAGTTCTGCATGAGTCATGTTTTCATATCTTCTTAGTTCAGCAGATACATAAGCAAAAATATCTACGTTGTCTATTGACTCTGAGTCATAAGCAAGTAAGGTATTCTCATAATTTGTAATTTGCTCAGCACGATACGCAGCTGTAATATCTTCTGAAATTGCAGGTACCTTATCCCTAAATCCATCATACCTACCATCAGCCATGAAAGCCTGATCAAGAAATGGGCCAGTTACTACAACAACAGTCATTTCATTCTCACCAACCTTGAAAATATCCAGTGGTCCACCTTCTGCCACAGCAGCAGCTGTAAGCATTATTCCGGCTTGATCTGCGTTGATGATTCTAATACCATGTTCTGCAAGTTCCTCGTCACTGAGTGTGTCGATTTCTCCAGTAACTGGCATCAAATCAGGAGCTACAAGAGGCTCACCAGTAATAGTAATCACTTCACCGATAACTGTATTACCTGTTGTAAGAGCATCACGTTGAAGATCTCTCATCCTGGCAATTTCTTCTGCAGTAAACGCTTTGGTAGTACCATCTTCAGTTGTGTAACTAGTTGGCAGTCCGCTAGAATCAAGATGCACAGTTATCCCTTCAGCACTAATTTCCGTTTGAACTGGATTATTTTGACTTTCAGGAATAGTAACAGTGCTATTTTCAGGTGTGACTGGAACAGTTGGGAGGGTTGGGGATGGTGGTACCTGCGTTTCACTTGATCGTGTATTTTGTGGTTGCGGTGTATTTTGAATTTCTTGGGCAGGAGATTGAGCTGGAGTTTGAGTAGATCCGAACGTTATGCCTTTAGGGGCTTCTGTTGGGGTTCCAGAAATAACATTTGCTGTAGAAGAGCTAGGTTTATTTTCGTTACCATTACTCGAATTATTTACACTGCTAATTATAGCTGCTCCTCCTGCACCTGCTAATCCAATACCTGAAAATACTAAGCCAATTTTATACAGCGGTCCTATACGTCTTGGTTTTTGTTTTTCAGTACGAGTGGAGCCAGTTGGATATGATGTGTCATAACCGCTTAAAATAATAGGAGTCTGAATCTGATGAAATTGAGTATTAGTATCTATGTAGCCTGCATTATAAGGGTCGCCGTAGGCTCCAGAATTATTTTGTTTACCTTTTCTTGAGGTAACCCTTCCAAGAAACTTATCTAGTCTTTTTAAAAATTCTGCCATATTTTTTATAAAACTACTCCCAATATTGGTATTAGCGTGGGAAATATGAAAAAAAACTAATCAGTTTCATTCCATTTGTTTTACTGAGATAAATTATACACCTTGGTTCATATACACCGCAACAATTCTCATATACATATAGAAAGGAGCTTTTTAAATAGCACAAATGAATATGCTTGTAAAAAAAATCAAAACAAATTGCAACATGCATCACGACTAATTCAGTCTATTGAGTATCTTAAAAAGAAACCCCATTTAGATCTGCTGTTACATTTTGTGCTGCATTTTTAAAAGCACTATGACTCTCAGCCAAGGTAGCAAGTTCTTTAAGAAATTGAGCTTTTTTGACTGAATCACCTATTGAATATTCAGGACCATCTGAATCTGGATATTTTTCGCCATATTTCTTAACTAAATCTATAAACTCTTGAGAACTTAGAACCTCAAAATCTACTGCTCGTACAATTGTGCCACTTTCACTATCAGTCTTCTCACCAATAATTCGTACCCACACACCATAGGTACTAATTCCATATGGACCAGGTTCCATTACTTCCAAATAATAGGTTTTTTCATCGATAGTAATTGGTATGTAATTTTCCAATGATTGAAAGTTATCAACCATACCTTGCCAGACAGAACCTTTATGAAAAAAGTAGATGCTTCTATCAGAGTTAGTAAAATCTGTTGCAATTGAAATACTTGCAAAGTTTTGCTCAGGCACAAAACAAATAACAGTATTTTCTAACTTATAGTCATTTTTTAGGGATGAAGTTAGCCTAAAAGGCAATGAATCTAAAGCAATTTTGCTATCTAGGCAGTACTTCGAAAGCACATCAGACAATAAAACTTTTTGGACAGAGGATTGATCAGAAGTCAGGACTAAACTAGCAAGTATAGTGTTAAATTCCTCAAGATTTGTTTGAAGATTCTCAGCTCTGCTATCATATGTTACATCAATCTTAAGGATATTTACTTGAGGCCCACCCAAATAAAAATAATAATTATCAGTGCGTTGTTCCGGGTAGGACCACTCATATTGTGTACTTGGATTTGTGCGTTGCATCATAGCTTCATAGCCAGCAATTGTAATTTTTTGAGGTAACTCGTGATCAGTCCCAGGCCCTCCACCTTTTCCTTTTCCTGTTATCCAAAAAGAACTATGTGGGTCGAAAAATTCTACTTGAGTTAAATTTTTCCAGGCCGGCCCACGCATACTCGCGGCTTTAGTATGTTTTATTTCACCAGTCATATGATCTGTAGGTTTTTCAAAAGTCATGTATTCTTCATCTCCAATTTTATTAGTGAAATAGGTTGCATCTTCAGAATAACCATTTTCACTTATCCTAAACTCCCATGAATTGGGGTATTTCAAGGTAAATTTTTGAGTTGGGCTTGTGTAGGTAATTAGCTGTGAAGAGAGTGTTGCTGTATCTGTAATTGGCATTAAATTCTCATTTGAGTTCGAAAGATTGTATGAGTCAAGTTGATTTTTTTGAAAAACAGCAAACTGACTGCCTAAAAAGTAGCCCCAAAGACCAATAAGAACTGAGGAAATAAAAACAGCTAGGGCAGCTAGTATAAACACTTTTTTTTGGGATCGATTATCACTAGGCCCGGTGATCTCTCTGCCAATTTCTAATTCAACTGTGGACATATCAGGACTAAAAATTGTCTGGTCATTTTCCATAGGTTCAGTATGAATCTTTTGTGTGATGTTTACAATGAGGGACTGGAAATTAAAAATAATATACAAATTTCAGCAATTCTCTAAAGCCTTCAGATTTTGTAAAAACCAATCACTAGTACTATCTTTTCTCATTAAGCACATTTCAATAGGGCCTAAATAATTCCACATCTCACCTAAATGAA
Organism: uncultured Pseudomonadales bacterium; assembly: GCA_964584245.1. Classification (GTDB taxonomy): domain Bacteria; phylum Patescibacteriota; class Microgenomatia; order UBA1400; family PJMF01; genus CAZOZK01. The sequence goes on from CAZOZK010000086.1 coordinate 3,601, forward strand.
TCAACTGTTTTCCTAATTGAACATCATATTTTGAATCCAATTTAGATCTGCTTTGTAGATACGCATCTATCAATGATACGCGCCATTCTAAGGGATAATATTTTTTATTCCATCGAGGATTTTCATTATGCAAATCACCGAGAAATCTGCCGGCATCATGTTCTGCAAAACCATACATTAAATTTTCCCAATCAATAATTTTCACTTTTTCATCATAAACCATAACATTCTGGGGTAAAAAATCACCATGAATTAGTTGAAAACTATACTTAATCATTTCTAATGATTTACGAAGCATTTCTATTTTTTGCTTTGGTAAATCAACACTTTGTTCGTCTGCATATTTAAGGGTATTTTCTAAAGATCGAGCATACCAATCAGCATCTGGTGTAATAAATGAAACTTGCTCTGACTTAATAAAATGGTGAAATTTTGCAATGGCCTGCATTGCTAGAATGTAATATTTTTTGTCTTTTTCAAGTAAATTTCCTGAACTTAAATGTGGATAGTACGCGGTGTTCTCTTCAATTTTAGATGGAAATAAAATACAATCAAAATTTTGATTATTTTGTAGCAAATTATAAAAATTAATTTCCTTTGAAGATATCTTTTTTTTGAACATTTTATACTTTAAAATAATTTGCTATTCAAAGAGCTTGAGAGTTTCTAATCTCATGTAGACATCAAAAATGTATCTTCCACACTAGAATCTTTACAAGCTCTGCTTAAGTAGGTTAAAAAAATTATCATAAGAAATTTTTCGAACTGTTTCGATGTCAAGCCTTTGAGTCAAATAATTTTGAAAACTTTTGAGTA
>CAZOZK010000087.1:0-4300 GCA_964584245.1 uncultured Pseudomonadales bacterium
ATAGGTTTAACCATAGAAAATTATCAATTATTGATAAGAAAATATTGTAGGAAGGAAGTTTAAATATTTTATCTCAAACAAATAGTCTAGAAATCATGAGAAGAATTGATGACGCAAAAGAATCTCGATCAATGATGGATTTTTTGAATTACTCAAAAATTATTTAGTCTTTTTAAGAGGAAAGTTTAGTTCAATTCCCAAAGCTTTGACCACTGAGTCTATAACCTCAACAGTAGGACTCACTTCACCACGCTCGATACGGGCATAGTAATTAGTTGTTATATTTGCTTTTACTGCAACTTGAGCCTGAGTCATTTTTGACTTAAGGCGTGCAGACTTGAGAATTTTCCCGAATTGACTTTTTGATTCCATATAGAGTTACCTCTGATTACAATTATACATCCTTTAGAGATAGTTTGTATAAATACCTTCAGAATTTGATAAAATACAGTTATGAACGATAAAACCAGCAATATTAAGCCAATTACTTGGGCAGATATTGAACCACTAGTCTTGGATGCAAAATATACTGAATTTTTTAGGAAGTTGGATCCAAAGACATTTGAGCTAGTACTTGATGAAAGACGTAATTCTGAAGTACTTGATTCTGTATTGAAAATGTTGAAGTCAGTGGATCCCAAAAATGCAAATCCTGAATTTGGTATTCAATTAATCGAAATGATGAGGAGGATCGCTCAGCAATTAACAAGAGTTTATAAGAGTTATTTGATGGGAGCCAGTCCAATTACTGATGAGGAACTAATTGCACTAAACATAAAGCTTGAGCATTGTGAAGATTCGGAAAGCAGAAAGTTAACGATTCCAGCAACTTCTATAGAAGCCTACAAAGATTTAGTCAGAAACAAACTTGATAATGGTTTCTGGAATGATTTTGTATGTGATGATTTGATCTACTTCATTTTCAAAATGCCAGATGGTGAAATTAAAGAATTTGTTTATGATGAAGAAGATAGGCTGACAATTGCAGAGCTTTGTTCAAAGCTCAACCATGATCCAATAGAAAAAACAAGTGATTTACTTAATTACTTGGCAGAGAACGAGTTTTATACTGAGGCAGTAGAAGCATATAAGCTAAAACAACAATGATTAAAATTGACCATTTTTATATAAAAGTTACAAATCTTGATAAAGCAATTAGCTTTTATGAAAAACTGCTTCAAATGCAAATTTCTCATAGAGAAAAAGATAGATGGGCAGATTTTCAAAAAAGTTCAGAGGTATATTTTGGAATCTTAAATACAACAGTTGATGGAGATTCTTTTAAAGCTGGAGACAATACAACTTTAGCTTTAAAAACTGACGATATAGAAAAAGAACATGCAAGAATTAAAGAGCTTTTGCCAAAATCCATTACAGAAATAGAAACAATAACACAACCAGCTTTGTACAAATATTTTCAAATTGAAGACGAATGGGGAAATGTTTGGGAGGTTGCGGAGTATAACTACTAATATGAATCAAAACTATCTTAATCAAAAAGCAAAAGATGTTATCAATTCAAATAAATATTTGAGTTTAGCCACAACAGATCGATCGAAACCTTGGATAGCTCCAGTCTTTTACTGTAAAGATGGCGAATACAATTTTTATTTTATCTCTCAACCAGATAGCTTGCATATACAGCATTTGAAATATACCAATGAAGTTGCTTTCGCGATTTTTGACTCACACCAAGAAGAAGGCCAAGGAAATGGCGTGCAAGGATCCGCAAAAGTTGAATTATTAGAAGGTGACCAGATTCAAGAGGGCTTAAAGTACTACTCCACGAGTTTTATAGAAATGACTGTCGAATCTTTAAAAGCTCCTTCTCCATACAGATTGTATAAAATGGTTCCTAAAAAAACTTTTATACTTGATGCAGAAGCAGATGTAGACAAGAGAATCGAAGTTTTTTTGAAATAATTCAACAAAATTAAAGGTTACTTATTATTCTCTAGAGCATATCTGAGAAAAATTTTCCCTCCATCGAGTTTATTTGCAGTGTTATTTTCAATCTTGTACCAACTCTCTTCTTGACTAAGAGCCCCTTTCAGCGTTGCATAGTAAGCTTCTCCTCCTAGTTCATAGATGAAACTAACAACACTTGGAACTTCTACCTTTGCACCATCAATTAGGAAGTAGTTTTGCTTGTTATGAAGATTTATTTCCCCAATGTATATTTTGTCGTTCACCACTGAAAAGTCGGTGATGATATCTTTTGAAACATAGATGTCTTATTGTTTGGCATCTGGGATGGCTATTGAAATAAGCTTATTTTCTACAGTGTTTGCATTTACTTTAGTGAGACACAAAACTTCTGTTTCACTTTTTATAAACCCTTTTTCACACAGTACTTGCAGATCTAGTTCATCGAGGAATGTTGTTTTACCACTATTTTTGAGGATTTTTCCATTGGAATAATCAAGTAATGTCTCATTGATGGTTTTTTCTTTAGATTTTGATTCAAGATTGTATATATGAGTGACTTGTTTCTTTGGCAAGATCACCAGCAAGTAAGGATAATGTACTGAAACTCTGCTTGGATATTCTGCAATAGATATGGTGTCGTCAAATACATGTAAGATTGAATTCTCGATATACACAGTGTCATTTTTGGTTGTTGGTTCTGGTGTAGGACTCTTTCGAGTTAAAAAGTATCCCACAAGAAATATGCCAAGTACGAGTACAACGCCAAGTTGTAGCAATCTTCTTTGATTTGAGGTTAATGGATTAAGTTCTATTTTTTTCATATCACTCTATATAGTTTAACGGATTTACCGCCTGCCAGTTATTACCATTTTTTGTACGCACTTCATAATGCACATGTTCGCCTGTTGCATTGCCCGTATCTCCCATAATTCCAACAGGTGTACCAGCCGTTACATGACCAGATTCAACCAACACTCGACTAAAATGTATGTAGAGAACTTGAACTGAGCCGTTATCACTAGTAATTTCAACGGTATTCCCACCATATTGATCGATGTAATAACGAACATTTCCATTAATCGTTGCAAAGGTTACTACTTCACCCGTGTCTTTGTATGCTTGGCTATTTTGGTAGTAAGAATCTGATGGAACAAGATCAATACCTGTATGATTTCTCCCAAATTGCAGATAGTAACTTGGATCTAAAAAATAAGCAGTTACTGTAACAAAACTCATTCCCGATCCTCCGAGTGGGCTTTGTTTTGGAATTTGTGTTTGAGTAAATCCAGAATCGGCTTGATATTCTCCCTCTTGATCCTGAAAAAGTGCAGTAAATTGCGTCCAGTACCCAGAGCTTACTATCAGTGGCGACATAAAAACCGTACCAACAAGCATAATCATGAAGAAGAATAAAATAGCTAGAGATGCTAAAAATCCAAGAATGGGAACTTTAAACTGTGCCACAAGTGCACCCGGTATAGGAAGTGGCGAAAATATATGCACTACAACAGTAATTAGAGCATCAACAGCAAATCCGAACGGGTCTTCTTTGAGCTTTTTAAAAGCATGTGCGTAATCGAGTGCTTTCATGCGGTATTAATCACTAGTAAAAACAAGTGGTTTTTCAAATGGAAGTACAATTGTGTTGAGTCGTAGATGTTCTGCTTCTCTAAAAAGAATTACTTCGCCAATGCCCAGATGCCCGAGCTGTTGCTTTTCTTCATCGGTCATAGGATAAATTGTCTCTATTTCAGATAACGCGGCGTACGATTGCTTGAGCAAAATCTTTGTTTCGGAGTTTGTGATAATCGCCTTGCCGTAATCGTTATGCAAAAAGTCCTCAACATCCTGAGTGATTGAAACTACCCCTGTGTTTCTTTTTCGTGCTTGCTTCACCAGTTCTCTGTAGAAAACTGCAACCTCTGGATCAACAAGTAGTTTATGAGCTTCATCAATAAAAAGCATGCGCTTTTTGCCATTTTGTATATTGATCAGATTCCATATGAGTGAAGTCAAAAGATACATAGCAGGCTCACGCTTTTCGTCTTTTTTGAGGTCATGCAGATCAAAAACAATGAAATTGTTATCGAGCTCTAGTTTTCGCTTTGAGTTAAATATTCCTCGCAAGCTTCCCGTAGACAATACGCTTAAATCTTTTGCCATAGGGTGCGTATCTAATAGTTCAAGTAAGTTTTCAAAGTTTGGCGTACCAGAGTCGTAGAGGGTAATTAAATGTTCATCAAGCACAGCTCCATCGTAGTGATCTTGAGGAATAAAAAACTTAAAAAATGTTTTGAGTGTCGAGATGTGGTCGAGAATGTCGTTTTCTCTAGTGCTGTTGATATGAAAAGGATTGATACCATTTTCTCTG
>CAZOZK010000088.1:0-4225 GCA_964584245.1 uncultured Pseudomonadales bacterium
GGAGGGATTCGAACCCCCGACCCTCTGTTCCGAAGACAGATGCTCTATCCAGCTGAGCTACTGGCGCAGGTGCGGTCGCGATAGTGTCGGTGTCTTGCAAAGTCATCGGCACACTCACCGCTTCAAGCGATTATTATACCATCAATACACGGAACTGATTGTGTTGAGTATTTTATTTTACACACCGCCTACGCCTTACCATTTCTCATATTTTGTATTACTATCCTACATATGCCACATTACTATCCCTATATCAATAAATTAGTAACACAGCTGCAACTGCGCGAAAAAATTACCTCGCATCTCCCGATTAGTAAGCCTGAGACTTTTTCTAAGCCGTTTATAACGATTGCACGTGAGCCAGGTAGTGGTGGTGAGCCAATTGCCAAGGCGGTGGCTGATGCGCTTGGGTATACGGTTGTGGATGACCAGATTATTGAGGAGATTGCAAAATCCACCAAGAAACGCGCGAAAATTATTAAGGATGTGGATGAAAAGTCGCGAACCATGATTGGTGAGCTGGTCCATTCGTTGCTCAATCCTGAATATATTGATGAATCCAAGTATGTGACCGAGTTGGTCAAGGTTGTGCTGGCGTATGCAAACTCTGGCAATGTGGTCATTATTGGCCGCGGTGCGAATTTTATGACTCCTGCGCCTCGAGGTTTGCACGTGTTTATAACTGCCCCCTACTCTGTTCGCGTTGCGCGGGCAATTGAGTATGAAGGTCACTCTGAGAGCAAGGCGAAAAAGGTTATCGCGTCTGTTGAAAAGGACCGCGCTGATTTTGTGAGCAAGTTTTTGGATCGTGATATCAATAAGAAAAATAGCTATGATCTGGTGCTCAACACGTCGTACTTTTCGGTGAAACAGGCTCGAAATATCATTCTCGAGGCCTTTTACCAAAAATTTCCAGCTGTGGATCGGTATAAGGCGTTGTTGACGTAGGAAAAGGAACCAGTAATTTTATCCTGAGACTTCCATGACCCGTTCAACTGTTAGACCAAGTTCCTCAATTGCTTTTTTTGTTACTCTTTTTCTATTTTCATTGATGGTAAACCACTCTTCAAATTGTGTGTGGAGGTTCCTACCTGTTTCATCTTTACGTAAGTCACCGTAAATAGATTTAAATTCTAGAATATAGCTTTTATTTACTGGGTGGAAAACAAAATCAGGCCAAATTTTGCTGATACTGCAAAGTTTATATGCTTCTGCATGTAAAAATGTTGACCCAAAGTAGTAACAATAGAGCAAATTAATAGTTTGTTTATAAAGTTCTGGAAGTTTTAACTTATCATTAAACTTATTTTTTTCTCTAGATGAGATGGAATCTATACTTACGTATGACTTTATTTCTCCATCAGCTGTCTCTTCGATGTATTCTCGAGAGGAATTATTTTCTTTTAGAACCATAGGGATTTTTTGCTGTTATTACTGTAACAACATTTCTTTTGAGCGAGAGACGGGACTCGGACCCGCGACCTTCTCCTTGGCAAGGAGACGCTCTAGCCAACTGAGCTACTCTCGCACTTTTTTCTGGCTTATCTCTAACAATTCTCTATTATATCCTACTTTTGTGTGCCAAGCTCAAGAATCGAACTTGAATCTCATGTTTTTCAGACATGCGCCGTGACCGACTTGGCTAGCTTGGCAAGTGGATTGGCTTTGATTGTACCTTGTTGTTTTGATTATTACCACCAAAACAGTCAATCAATTTTAATATCTGGGTGAAAACCAGATACCCAACCTACTGTGGACGCTGAGGGATTCGAACCCCCGACACCCGCGATGTAAACGCGGTGCTCTAACCAGCTGAGCTAAGCGTCCAAAGTGTGCTTATTTTGATTTTGAATGTGCGTTGTCTTATTGCGGTCTTTCGACCAGTGTGCCCAGGAGAGGACTCGAACCTCCACAGCTTTCGCCATACGCACCTCAAGCGTACGTGTATACCATTTCACCACCTGGGCTTAGGTGGTATGTGCTTGTGGCACATATTCCAATAAGAGGACCAATTATACCTTGTCTTGGCGTACTGAGCAAACGAAAAGTTTTGTGCCGATGGTGGGACTCGAACCCACACAGACTTGCGTCCACATGCTCCTGAAGCATGCGCGTCTACCAATTCCGCCACATCGGCTTTGCTCTTTCTTTTGAGGCAGTCTTACACTCGATGTCAATTGTATCACCTTTTATGGCGATCTAGTTCTGGTTTGGTATTTTTGGAAATTATTTGCTAGAATATACCTCTTGTATTGCCCGATCGTCCAATGGCAGGACAGCGGCCTTTGAAGCCGTCAATCTTGGTTCGAATCCAAGTCGGGCATCCAATAAAAAAACCAGCGAAAGCTGGTTTTTTTGTTGGATGCTGGACTAGCAGATTTGGCCAATTGAGAATCCGACTGAGCTAATGCGAAGGAGTGTCCGGAGCATGGGCGGAGGACCAAGTCGGGCATTACAACAAGAGGCATTAAAAAAAGATAATCACTTTCACATTTTATCTCTATCTGATAAGATCACTTTAATGATTATTACTAAATCTGAGCCTTTTACTCCTGAGGAAATTGTTCAACTTCAAGCTGAGTTTGATGTTTATATCAAAACTGTGATAGATATAGAAAAAAAGATTTGTTCTGCTGGCATGAGTCGCCATTTTGAGGGCGAACAAATACTTTTGCAGCACGGATCAAAACAAAGTACTATCTGGGGTGGTGGAATAGATCTTGATACCAAAGAAATTGACTTTAATTCATTCATTAACATTCGGCCAAGAGATAACAATCCAAAGAATGAAATTCAAAGTGAGGAAATTAAAGCTATCTATAAGAAACTGACGGAATATTTCTTTGAAAAAATAGTATGACAGATACAAAAATGTTAATAGGATCTCTTTCAAGTGATTTATATCGTGTTGCTAGTTTAATTGGGAGAGGATCAAACACAGGAGCTTCTCGGTTTTTTATTGAAGCTCAAAAATGGTCACTACAACTCTCGAATGTTGAGGCTAAAAAACATGTTAAAAATATTATTGAAGATATTAACTCCGATACTCAACTTGATCATACTCTTGAACAAGCAGAAAAATTTCTGATGTACAGCGTTTTGCTACAGAATTATTCACTGCATATTGACTAAAAACTTAGTTATATGTTCTTTCTCTTCTGCAACTCATCAATAAACGGCTGATATGCAAGCACGTCATCTATATTGCCGGCTCCAAACTGGATACTGCATTGCTCTGTGGTGATTATTCTCCATAATGCTGCTCGTATGAGCAATTGGTTCATTTGTTCTGTGTCCGGCATTTCATTCAACAAATCAATTGGGGCATGTTCCCAGACCATTGAATCAACAATAATAATTGCTGTGGCGTATTCTGCTGGTCGCCAATAGGGCGAAAAATCAATAACACCAGGTTTTAAATCTAGATGAAATAAAATATTTCCGCTTAAATCCCCATGAATAATTTGGCTTGGGAGTGTTATTTCCTGCACAAATGGGAGTAATCTTGAAACCACAGGCGCTAACGCTTTGCTGTATTTTAGTTTTGATTCTCCCCAAACCATTTTGTCTGCAATAGCCCACGGGTGTGTGCGTTTTTCAAGGAAAGATGGTTTCTCTGTATCTTGCAATAACGAATGAAATTCCCGTCCGACGTTTATTTTTTCACTCCACCTTTTTTTAGTTGTTTCATCATCTATAAATGAATAGGCGCACCAGCCCTTGTATATCCAATTTCCATCAGTAGCTCTCACCGGTTTAGGAATTCTCAAAAAAATACTCGAGAGATTGAAAAACACACTTGCTGTCCAGGTTGATTCTTCTGCATCATCCACAGGTTTGATGACTGTATTTCCACACAGGTACGACAGGCCTTGTCCCCCGCTCAATAGTTTGGGAATTCCAGTGAGTCTAAAATTTTTTACAATGTCATCAAGATCGACTTTGTTGTGTACATTTTTTTCTTGATTATTCATGTATACATTTTAGCAGAGTATTTTTTTATACTAAAAACTTATCTAGAAAAACGATGCGTGAATTCCATACTTGATCATCTTTTTGTAATTCACTAATAGCGGCAATTAGTAAAGTGTGTGACAAAATTGATGATGATTTTCGTCGCTTTGACTCAGGTGAATTTGAAAGACCATGGATGATTAGATCAACAAAATATATGGTTGCACCATTTTCTGGAAAATACCTACTAATGTTTTCTTTAATTTTAGAA
>CAZOZK010000089.1:0-4123 GCA_964584245.1 uncultured Pseudomonadales bacterium
TTTCGACCGAAATGGCACTTTGCTGTACGAAATTTTTGGAGATGAAAATCGTATCCCTATCGAGATCGAAGACCTTCCCCCACATGTGTTGCAAGCAACAATTTCAATTGAAGACCAACGATTTTATCGTCATTTTGGCTTTGATTTGATTGGTATTTCTCGAGCTATTCGAAATAATTTAAGTGGCCAATCGGTCGAAGGTGGCTCAACTATTACCCAACAGTTAGTCAAAAATGCGCTGCTCTCACCAGAGCGATCCCTAGATAGAAAAGTCAAAGAAGGCATTTTATCTATATTTACTGAGGTGTTGTACTCGAAGGCCGAAATTCTCGAAATGTATCTGAATTATATTTCCTATGGTGGAACTGCGGTTGGTATTGAATCCGCTGCAAACCGCTATTTCGATAAATCTGCCAAAGACCTAACCCTGGCAGAAGCTGCGTTGCTCGCAGGATTACCTCAAGCACCATCACGCTACTCACCATTTGGATCCAACCCTGAGGCAAGCAAAAATCGACAAAAAGAGGTCCTCAAAGCAATGGTCCGCGACGGCTACATTACTCAAGACCAAGCCACTGAAGCAGAAAATCAAACCTTAACCTTTGCCTTGAAAACCACCGATATCAAAGCGCCTCATTTTGTGTTTTTTGTCCGTGATATTTTGTACGAACAATATGGAGTGAAAACTGTTGAGCGCGGAGGTCTGCGCGTGACCACCACGCTGGACTTGCCACTTCAAGAAGCAGCCCAGGCATCTGTCTCGGCAGAACTTGCTACGCTTTCTCGCCACAATGTCGGCAACGGCGCGGCCTTGGTTGCCAAACCAAACACTGGTGAAATTTTAGCTATGGTGGGATCCCAAAATTATTTTGATACAGCAAATGATGGCCAAGTGAACGTGACACTCGCTCAACGCCAACCTGGAAGTTCCATCAAGCCAATCACCTATGCAACCGCATTTCAAAATAAAACCTTGAACCCAGGCACCATCGTGCTCGACGTCCCCACTTGTTTCGAGAATCCTGGTCAAAAAGAATACTGTCCTCGTAACTATGATGGCGGATTCCGTGGGCCGGTGACTATTCGTGAGTCACTGGGAAATTCCTACAATATTCCTGCCGTCAAAGCCCTCTACACTATTGGTGTAACTAATTTTATTGAACAAGGCAGAAAAATGGGTATCACTAGTTGGATTGATCCATCTCGATACGGCCTCTCCCTGACTTTGGGTGGCGGTGAGGTTCGTATGGTTGACTTGGCACAAACATTTGGAGCACTTGCCAATCAAGGTGTCAAAGTGCCGCTTACTCCATTTTTGAAAATTGAAGATTATCAAGGAAATACACTGTACTCGCTCGACCGTCAGCAACGTCTCGATGACCTCGAGTATTTGAGTACCTATGACGACGATCAAGCTGGCGAACTCGAGCGTGTCATGGACCGCGCACCAGCATATTTGGCATCCCACATCATGCAAGACAATAGTGCCCGCACCGCAGCCTTTGGCTCACGATCTGAGCTGGTGATTCCAAATCAAGTGGTCTCGGTCAAAACGGGAACTACTAATGATCTTAAAGATAACTGGACCGTTGGATTTACGCCAGAATACTTGACCATAACTTGGGTCGGCAACAATGACGGCTCGCCAATGAATCGCTATATCGTGTCTGGTGTGACCGGCGCAGCGCCAATTTTTAACGACATCATGAGCTATATTTTGCAAGGTAAAGAACCTGTATGGCAAGAAAAGCCAGACGACGTGGCATCTGCTGGTGTGTGTGCAACTGGTTTTCCTCCACAGCCTGGAGAAAACTGTCAAGTTCGCTACACCGAGCTGTACTGGACCCAAAGCCAACCTTCGAATACCAAGACAATCACCCAAGAAATTTGGATTAATCGCGAAACCGGCCAACCACTCAAACCGGGCGAAAGCGAAGCTAACCTGGAACTGCGAAAACAAGTCATGTATCAAGATCCAACCACTGAATTATTCTGTTTGGACTGTGGCTACACTGTTGATGCCGAGGGCAAAGCCAGCTATCAACCTCAAAAAGTACGCGTCAACCCAAATAATTGATAGAGTTGGCCCGTACCTATCCAGTACCTATTTCGTTAATGATACTATAGTCACATATGAAACCTTTTGTGCGGCTCGTTCGCAAAGTAACCAGCCTGACCACTTCCCTGTTTAGCCTGCTGCTGACCATGCCGTGGTGGCTCTGGCTAGTGGGTATGGTTGTTGGCAGCGTGCTATTGGCGATCGGCTGGTGGCTGCATTGGGATGTTGATCTTGTCTCGCCAATTACTGAACAATCCACCTTTCGCTTTTTGACCGGCAGAGAAACCCCGGCCAGTTCTGGCAAAGTGGTCTATGGATTTTTGCCTTACTGGAACACCAACTCTGTGACTATCCAACCTGAAATGACCACGCTCGGCTATTTTGCGCTGGATATTGCTGCGGATGGATCGATTCGGACTCGCGATGCCGATGGCAATGCTGAACCTGGTTACAATCGACTGGGAAATGACCGATGGTTTGAGATTTTTGAGGAGCATGTGGGTGATGTTGATACTGTTGGCGTTTCTGGAGCTCCAAAAAAGAATGTTGAACTCGTCTTCACCCAGTTTTCCAATGATGACATCGCGGCGTTTGTGACTTCAAAACCTGCACAAAAAAAGTTTATTACCGCGCTCGATAACTTGCTGCTCGCCTATCCGGTATCGGGAGTAAATATAGACATTGAGTACAGCGGCCCGGTCACCGATCCCCTGCGAAACGGCCTGACTTCGTTCATGGCTGATCTGCACAAACACCTGGATGAAACGTACGAAGATGTGTCACTTTCGATTGATATGTACGCTGGCGCTGGCACCACATACACTATTTGGGATATTGCAGCACTCGAGCCGCACGCCGATTATTTTGTGGTCATGGCCTACGATTTTCACCGCCGACAGTCTATCGTTGCCGGCCCAGTAGCGCCACTTTTTGGCGGCAAAGAGTATTGGGATTCTGATATTAGCGTCCATTTGCAGGGGTTTTTAAAACACATTCCTCGAGAAAAAATCCTGTTGGGCGTGCCATTTTATGGTTACGAGTGGAAGACAACCTCGCGCAATGCACAAGCCCACACTTTCCCCGACACCGGCTCCACGGCCACCTACAAACGTGTTCAAGAAGTGCTCTCACGTGCCGACGAGCTTGAGGTTCAAGAGCACTGGAACGAGGCCGCGCTGTCCCCCTATATTAGTTATAAAGAGGATGGCGATATTTTCGTTATTTATTACGAGAACAGTCGGTCGCTCTCGTATAAACTTGATTTTGTGAATCAACTTGATCTGGGCGGAATCGCCATTTGGGCGCTTGGATATGAAGGAGATTCTCGAGAACTATGGGAAGTGATTGGGAGGAAGTTGTAGATCGTTACAGGTTCTTGTAGATTTTGCTGATTTTTGGCTTTTTTAGGCAGCGGTACCGCCGCAGCCTATAATTTAAAACTTACCTATAGTAATTCTGGGTGATTAAGAGGCAAAAACTGATTGCAATTGAAACAAAAGCTATCATATGGTATCATAGGGGGATGGAGCGCTATGCAAAATTACTAAAACTCGTTAGTACGTGGTACCGCGGTAATTTTTGGAACCTATATCCAGATTCTCAAAAGACTCTTTCACAACATTCTTTAGTTCTCAGCACAGTGCTTTTACTGGGCTTTTTTCGATTTTTTGCAGAAAATGGTTTGCACTTTTTAAGAGCGCTGCCTCAAACAATTCAAAGTCTTTTCAAGAACACTTTCAAAAATAAGGCACGCAAAAAGAAAAAATCTAAAAAAGTACGTAAGTCATTTTCGTTGCCAAGTATTGCTGTTTCTGTGCCGAAGCTTAGTATGCCAAAGCTTTCAATTCCAAAGATTTCTATCCCGAAAATTTCTCTGCCAAAGATTTCTTTCCCTAAATTTTCATTGCCAAAGCTTCCTACATTGCCTACTCTTCCAAAATTAACTTTCCCAAAAATCAACAAGGCTAGCAACAAAGCAGTCGCAAAAAAATCAAGCAAAATCCAACGAGCTGCAGTACAAACATCAGCACAAAAAACTCAAAAGATTCATAAAGTTACGCGCCT
>CAZOZK010000090.1:0-3953 GCA_964584245.1 uncultured Pseudomonadales bacterium
CTTTGCCCAATAAATCTTGCATTAAAGGGATGAGATTTTCATTTTCAAACAAATTTGAGGTAAATACTCGTGGAAGTTGGTTGTTTTTTTGCAATCTATGCAAATTCCCGTCATTTTGGTCCAAAATTCTATCCCCAAAAAAAGGAAATAGCAGACTAAAGCTGAATAGGCACTTTGGACACTTTCCACACCACTCATTTTTCCTCCCGCCGACGTTGCAACTCAAAAAATACTGGCCCAGAACTGGGTTTTTATAGACAGCTTTTGCAAAAATCTGCGCAATGGAAAGTTCATGAAGCGGCCGCAACAGCGAGAAATACTGCGTAGTACCTGGAAGATACTGGCGTGCATAAGCCTGGAAATCAAACTCGAAAGCACTGCTTTTTGAGTACTGATGGTTAATATCCAGTCCGTGGAAAAAAGCATTGCCTTCATTGGCGCTTTGTTCATTTGAGAGTGCGATTGAGTCGTGTCCAGTGAGGTGGGCAACCGAGTAGCTCAAAAATGCTAGATAGGATGAAAAAGGAGTATGCCCGTTAAGATATCCAGCTGTGTTCATCTCCAAAAGCTGCGGATCCAGCGTGCGAAAAACCTGCACAATTGGCATATCGTGGTGTTTGCTGTACTCCTTGGCGATTGCTTGTGCGGCAGGAATAGGATTGAGCACTAAAATACTTGAGTTTTTTAACGAACTGAAGAACTCCAGCGTAACTACTGAGTCCTTTCCACCACCTACCGGGATCAGAGTTTTTGGATTTGTTTGCTGATTTTTGGTCGTTCCTGCCGATTTTTTATTTTCTTTAGCTCTCCAGCTCTTTTGATGTGCTTCTAACTCACGTAGATTTTCTGATTCGTAGGTTTGAACAACAGCTCCCGCAGTATCTGCAACTTTCCACGTTACAAATTTTTGTTCGCCAAAAGTCGTGATATCGTTTACGAAATAAAATTCGCTCATGCCAAAAACAAGCAAGTGATGCCACCAACGGAGTTGGTCTACTGTCATTGGCCTGGACAAAGCGTTTGCGGCTTCAATAGTAATTGTTGCGGGACAAGCAAGTTTCCAGTAGCTAAGTAGCTCAGCCATACCTAAGTGAAACAACAATGTGTTTTGCTCATCCACAGGAATAGCGGCAAAAGCATTCGCACAATTTTCTATTCGCAGGGTTGGAAAGAATGATTTTTGCGTTGAATTATCATCATTTGCATCGTCAGCAGCCACATTGCCAGATAGTACGAACTCAAAGCTCACTAGAAGGTCATTTCCGGTTATTTCATGCCAAAAGCGACGATAGGTGAAGTTGGTATGCTTTGCACGTAAATCAGCTAGATTCATATACCCATTATACCTGGTTTATTGAATTTGTATTGTCTAGCCATTTGTTGCCTATGTGGTAGTTTGGACTCAAAATGGGCTAAAAATGATTCATATATTAACCTTTCTAATCATTGCTATATCTTTATTAACATTTTGAGTAATAAAGCATACATTATGAATATATATGTATATTTTGATACATGAAAATGACAAGATACTGACAAAAATGATAAGGGATTGGTAGGTAGAACATTGGCATCATTTTCGTTAGATTTTATGTACAAATTTTACAATTTAAATAGCAATCAAAACTTAGAAATCATAAAAAACTTTCATATTTTTTTTGCAGATCTGCTGACTTGATGAGGGTGGTGGCAGTTTAATAATTGTAAAAATTTCAGCGGTTTAAATATAAAACTTGCACACAGAATCAGTGTTTGTTGTAAAAATTTTAAAAGTTTGAAGCAAAAAACTGTTAGCAAAATCATCCAGCTATTAAAAATTTGGTGTTAATTTTTTCAAAAAAAAGTGAAAAAAAAGGTCGTCAAACTACCAAAAAAATCTCACAATTTTTAAAAAGAATGCCAAAAATAATAATCAGTAACTTATCATCACGTCATCGAATCATCGAAAATACATGTAGTATGTGAATAAAATTTCACTTTGTGAAAGCAGATATAAGCATAAAGCCGTATTTTGAATTTTGAGTACATTTTACAGGGGATAAAAAAACGACCAATGACTCATGTCAAAAAATATGGTCAAAAAGTAGTTCTTACTCAAGAATAATTATACCCAAAAAGCCATTTTAGCGCATTTTTTTTGATTTTTGTTCAAAAAACGGTACTACTTATTTTTTTGCAATTTTCCCAAAAATATTACAAAGTACTACTGATTTGCCTTATGTTTGTGTGTAAGTCAGGTGTAAAAATGATAAAAATCATTAACACAAACATTTGCCGAATAAAAGTGCGTAGTGAATGTGTATTTTTGTCAATTTTTCAAAGCCGACACCGTCCAAAAAATTGTGATTTTACAAAAAGGCGAATGTAGGTCA
Source organism: uncultured Pseudomonadales bacterium (assembly GCA_964584245.1). Classification (GTDB taxonomy): domain Bacteria; phylum Patescibacteriota; class Microgenomatia; order UBA1400; family PJMF01; genus CAZOZK01. Next base: position 2,373 of record CAZOZK010000090.1, read on the forward strand.
AAATGTATTAGGGTGTTATTCGTTTACTCTTACTAAAGAAAATAGGGCAAAATGATCAAAAACGGCGATATATCAATAAATTTATTTGATCTTGCCATTTTTAGCAAGGATAAGTCACGACTGCTAAAACAAATCGAGACGGCAATTGACAACTCGAGTAAACTATCCTATATATTTACACCAAACCCTGAACAGATTATTCAGTCTCGAGGAAATAGTGAAAAATCTCGCCAATTTCTAAGAGACTTACAGGACGCAGACATACTCCTTCCTGACGGCATTGGGTTAGTCTGGTCAAGCAAATTTCTTAGCCTGGTAGGGAAACTCCCTGCAAACACGCAACCAATCCAAGAAAGAATTGCCGGTGCTGACTTAGTTGTAGATATGTGCAGATTACTGTGCAGCGCATCTCCCAAAAATGATTCAAAAATACTTATTTTAGGGGGACGGGGATACACAGACGGCGCAATTGATCAGTTTCGTAGCTCATTAGTCAAACAAGCATCCAAAGAAATGCAATCTGCGCCGGAAATCAAATGGATTTCAGGATATGAGGATGTAAAAAATCAATCAGCTCAAGAAACCCAGACAATTCTCAAAGTCATATCAGAGTACCGACCTCAAGTACTTTTTGTTGCTTTTGGGGCACCACATCAAGAACGCTGGCTCATCGAGCATCGAGCAGAACTAGAACAGGCTGGTGTGAAGCTGGCCATGGTCGTGGGCGGCAGTTTTGACTATCTGTTTGGGATTGTGCAAAGAGCGCCAAGATGGATTCAGGCCTTGGGAGGGGAGTGGCTGTTTCGATTGGTGCTGCAACCTTGGAGAATTATGCGCCAACTGCGTTTGGTGAAATTTCTAGGATTAGTGCTGTTTGGAGATTCAAAGGATTCAAAATAGCGTTTCAAATAGCAACAAAAAACCGGGATTTGCATCCCGGCTTTTACTTTTGCTTGGTAATAAAATGCTATTTAACCTTGAGCGTCGTCACCTTCATCAGGATTTACGCCTAGGAGCCATAAAACGGATTCTTTTTTGTAGCGGCGGTCACCACGAGAGTTGATGCGAATAGCTGGCAATTTGCCTCGCTTGCCCCATCGTTTGATGGTAAGCGGTGAGACACGCAGTAAATCTGCAACTTCTCGAACGGTGAGCAAATCAGGCAAATTGTTGATGTCTAATTTACTAGCGTCATCGACACGACCAGTGCGTTTGTCATCGGTTGATGTGGTTGTGGTATGAAGATCGGTCATATCCTATATCCTTTCAATAATTGGTTGGTACTAGTTATATCCGGTGAAGATGTAACTACGATTTTTCTATGTCAAAAAACCTCTTATCTGAAATCAAAGTAGCAGAGTAGTACCAACGTGGTCAATACCTAAATTGATGCAATTGCGAGTAGTTATGAAACAAAAATTTTCCGAAAGAGGATATCCACAAAAATATCCTATAGTTATTTTTCATAAATCCTATAATATTTCTACTGTGGATAACTTTGTAAAACAGACTAGATTTTGAGCAATTTCTTGATGTGGAGGTGACACAACAAAAAGCCCCGCCTTGCGGCGGGGCTTCACT
>CAZOZK010000091.1:0-3915 GCA_964584245.1 uncultured Pseudomonadales bacterium
GAAAAAAAGACGAATAAAAAAAGTTAATCGAAATAATTAGTTTATTAACTCTTTTAGTAATTTGACTATCTTTAAATCTCACCTCAAAAAATAATAATTGCTCTTGGTCCCGCCCTTTTTCTGCACAAATCCTTTATCAACTAAGCCGCTGAGCAATTTGTGTGCCTGTTGGCGAGAAAAGCCAAAAGCATCGGCAACATCGGTCGAAGTAGCTTGTACCTGCCGCTGCAAAAACTGGTACACCTCCAACTCACGACTCGTGGGTCTCTCCTCAACATTCACCGACTTCAAAGCGGCATTCGCCCTACTCAACGCACTTTGCAAAGAGTACTTCATGCCATCGGTAAAATACTTCAGCCACTCTGTCGCATCCCCCTTATCCGCCGTGTTCAACTTATCCGAGTAGGTAAATCGATTGATATCATAAAAATCATCAAGCACAAAATATTTGTTAATTTGATAATTACTCTTGAGTAAAAACAGCGCGGTCAACAACCGGCAAGTTCTGCCGTTTCCATCCTCAAAGGGATGAATATACACATACTGATGATGAAAAATACCAGCTTTGAGGACTGCGGGAATTGTGCCATCTTTTTCATTCCAGACGATCATTTCTTGGAGGGCTCGTTGGATTTTTGATCGGGTATGAAATGGTGGATCATGCTTCACTTTCAGTTTTGGGATGCCTTTTTTTTTGATGTATCCCCCGACCACCACCCTTTTATTTCGGATTATCCCCGCAATCGCATCATCTGTGCCCAGCATCAACCGCGCATGCATTTCTTGGATTGTGTGTATTGAAAAAGGGGTCTGTACGTACTGACTCAGTGATTTGAGAATATCAAAATAATTTCTAATTTCCTTCTCATCTCTATTTGATGGGACTCGATTTTCGAGTAATAAATTGGTGACTTCGGGCAAAGACAAAGGATTTCCCTCAATACTATTCGAAATATACGAAGACCGCACCAAGTTATCTCGCTCTAGATTTAGCTCGAGTTTTTGGGGAATTTGCAACGATTCAAGTTGCCCATACAAACGCTCTATGGCAATTAAATTTGCTAGAAGCGCTGGTGTAAGTTGATATGAGGGCTTAAACATGCCGTAAGTATATCTTACGAGTGGATAATTGTAAACTTTATTGTAAATATATTTGTAAACAAAATCAGAAGGTATCTAGTGATCTCTGTGCCCCATTTCCTATATCTGGACAATTTCAAAACAAAGTGTATTCTATCTTACCGATGAAAACATTGAGAATACATTAGATTAAAAATATAAAAATGCATGAAACTTTTACAGAAGAAATAGGTGAGCTAGACCAAAACATATCACAACAAGTTGCTGAGGCTGCAGAAAACTTGAAATTAGCAATTAATACGTTATTTAAAGTTCGGGAAATGAACAGCTTACTTAAGGAAAATGAAGAATCAGTTGAACATATTCTTACATTTTTCTACAGCATTCCACTTCCTGAGAAAATGAAGCATAAACTACCATTACCTATACTAGGGTCTAGAAAAAAACCTATCGAAAAAAACTCTGTTGCAGCATCAATTAAAATTACTCTAAAATACCAACCTCACAAAATTTTGTTATCTTGCCAAATGCAAGTAATTGGCAATCAGAGTAAAATTATCATTCCAGCCAAAAGTATTGACGTATCTAATAGTAACTGTTGTAATGGAAAAATCGACGAACTAATTTTAGAATTCCTAAGAGTCGACTTACCTGCTGCTTTAAATTCACTCCCATCAAGAATAGATACTATTCAGTGATAGATACTGATCAACTATTGATCACGTGCGACTACTGTGTAATCTTCATGTAAGCTTTTTTATTTAAAATAATGGTTAATACACTATGTTAACCACCCTCCGCCCCAGAGAAAAAGCTACCTTATTCGGCTTAGACAATACACTTGATTATGAATTACTCTCAATTTTGTTAGGCTCGGGAACAAAAAAGAAGCCAGTTGAAAAAATAGCAAAAGAAATAGTCAGCAGCTATCCAGTACAAACATGGCAACACACAGCTATGGCCGATTTTTCGAACATTTCGGGCTGTGGCAAAATAAAATCACAACAAATAGCCGCATGTATTGAGCTTGGACGTAGAGTGTTTGTGCCACCAATTCCTCCAACTATTCTGACTAGTGCGGATGTGTATGCCCAAGTCGTCAATTTAGTGCAAAAAAACCGTGAAGAAGTAGTGTGCTTGTACCTCAATGCGCGCAATGAACTGATCAAAAAAAACACCGTTGCAATTGGCGGGCTTAATTACTCAAATATCCATCCACGAGATATTTTTGCGCCAGCCCTCGCACTGCCGTGCGCCCGAATTGTTTTGGTGCACAACCATCCATCAGGTAATACGCAACCGAGCAAAGAAGATATACAAGTTACCAAAACTATTCATGCGGCTGGTATTTTGCTTGGGATTGAGTTACTTGACCATCTCATTGTGGGAGGCATATCCACACAAAACCAGACTGCGAAAAGATATACTTCTCTAGCAGAGATTGGATTGATAGGAGGTGATGCAAGATGATTTAACTACTTAACAGTGATTTTTTGCAAGCCATCGATTTCAGCAACAAAGGTACAGCCCTTTTTTCTCAAGTTCAATTACCATGGCGAGCTGCTACTTAATATGATCAGTGCGCGACAAGAAATATCGGGACTCAAGTGACCAGTATCAATTATATTAAGAACAAACTAGACTTTGTATCCCAATAGCAAGTATTTTCTGGAGTGACTTGGATATTAGAAACTCGTTGAGGTTAATTGTTATCTGACAAACTACCAATTGGATTTTTTCTATCATTGGTCAACTTTGTCATCGCACGTTTTTTACCTGAGTTACCACTTGGACCAACCGGCCCTTTTTGAGGACTGCTTGGCGCTTGAATGTCTTGTGAGGCCGCCTCTTGTTCTCGGCGTTTTTTCTCTTGGGCTTCTTGTTCTTCCTGTTGTTTTCGTTCCATTTCCTCTTGATACTGACGCTGGGCCTCAGCCTGCTCATCTTGAGTTAACTGTTGATATCGTTGATGCATCTGCTTCTTTTTTGCTTGCTGTTCTGGTGTATCTGTTTGCGGATTAATATTGAGAAGATCATTCAAACTAAAAATTGACCTAATTCCTTCGGCGATATCTTTGATTGGGCGCGTAATTAATTCTTCAGCTAATGTGCCAACTTCTCGAGGAGGCTTTTGCGCTGGGCCAGTACCTGGAGCTCCTATACCACCTGGCAAACCTGCTCCACCAGCACCTTTTCCTCCTGCTCCTGCTGTACCGCCCATCTGTTTTTGCAACTGCTGCATTGCGGCCTCATTTGATCCAAAATCATTTGCTGCTGCAGTGCCACCCTGGCCCTGGGCAAGTGCCTGTGCTTGAGGGGCTGCGGCCTGTTGGCTGCTAGCTTTTTGAGACATAGCTTGATTCATGGCCTGCTCATCGAAAGCTTCGCCAAATCCACCACCGATTGGTTGCGCTGATCCACCACTTGGCACTTTTTGTGAGGAGTTCATATGCCTTATTCAGAAATTGGTATTTTTGCGTGATCAATTTGCTTGATATCGTAGCCCGCTGAGTCGAGAACATTCTGGGATTGCTGCTGCTTTGAGTCAGCAATTTGTTCGAGGCGAGCCTGATTTTCTGGAGTGGTTTCGATTGTTTTGAGTTCTTGGAGCTGCTGCTCAATGCGCTGTTGATCCTTGGCTCGTTGATCGGCCATGGCTTGCTCATATTGCGCGACTTTTGCATCACGCTCAGCTTGCTTGGCTGCTTCCGCAGCAGCTGCAGCTTGGGCGGCGGCGGCTTCCGCCGCCGCCTCATTACTAACTTCTTGTTCACTCTCTTTTAAAATGTCCTCCAAAACCGAAAGGGGCGTTTTTTGCGATGGGTCCGCTGATAC
>CAZOZK010000092.1:0-3787 GCA_964584245.1 uncultured Pseudomonadales bacterium
TGCAGAAATCATTTACTCTGATGTTTGCAATTTCCTTTGGGAAAGAGAGCCAGAATTTAGGATGAGTGGGTGTGAGTTAATTCAAGAGTAAGCAGGATAGCTTCGGGTATACTTTTTCTATTTCGTATCACACTTTATTAAAAGGCTGTTAAAATATGTTAACTAAAAAATAAATAACGGAAAAGACCCATGAAAGAAGGACTAAAAATAAACCCATTTATGATTGTATTTAAAAATGAAGCTCAGTATCTTTGTGTTAAAAAAAGTAATGGGAAAAATACCTACTTTTTTACAACAGAGATTACAAATTTACCAAATGGTGTAAGTCAATCAGCACTGCCGAGTTATTTTGCAGTTGATACTTCTAATGGATTTCCTAAAGTTGTCAAGAAAATTTCAGTTTTTTGATAGACTGCTACGATTAATAAGAAATGTATTGATATATGAAATCAAGCTTCAATTTCTCCCCTTTTCTTGATTCATTTTTTGATCAAATTAAACAAGTTGCATTGGATATTTCTGGGTTGCCGTTAGATCATATTGCGTATCAAGCTTCATCAAAAGAAGAATATGATCAGATTTTGCTAGAATTTGCAAATCAAGGTGAACTAGTAAGTGAAGAAGTAATAGGTGGTCGTCGTGTTGCTGCTTTTAGATTGGCAGAGCCACTTATTTATAAAAACTACTCAATTCCGGCACTCGAATTAGTAGAGCCAAAAGAAGGTCAAATCTGTGAGTCAGATTTTCAGCATGCAGAGTTTGTGGTTAGCCAGCCTTTGGAATCGTATATTTCACAGTATCCGCATATTAAGTGGGATTCTAGTTCTCTGAATAGAGATGCATTTTCTCATTTAAAATTAAATTTTGCCAACGGCTTGACTCTCAAGTTTTTGCAAAGACCAATTCTTGAACAATTCGGGGAGAAAAAGAGATGATTGCATGGTGGTGGTGAGAAAATTGTGGAGTATGATTTATCAGTAAAATAACGTATTTTTCTTTAAATTTTTATGAAAAAAACCGCAGTAATTATTGGTGCAACAGGTGGAATTGGAAGTTCATTAGTTAAAGCATTATCAGATGAATATACTGTTATTGCAGTTTCAAGGTCTGGTGAGTTCGCGTGTGATTTAACTTCGTACATTGAGATTAATCATGTTATTTCAAAAATCAAAACGCAAGTTCAGACCATTGATCTTTTAGTTCACGCTGCAGGCATTGGTACCTACAAACCAATTTTGCTCATGACCGACCAAGATATTCAGGCGGAGTTTATGATTAATACCATTGCGCCTGCAATTTTTAGTAGGGAACTTGTTAGTCTGATGAATCATGATGGTGCTTTGGTTCTTTCACTTGGATCCGGCGCGGGTGTAACGCCTATGAAAGAAAGAAGTATTTATTGCGCGAGTAAATTTGCACTTCGCGGCCTCTCTTTGAGTTTGCGTCGGGAGTATGCAGATAAAAAACCTCATTTTTGCTTAATTACTTTGGGTAGTACGCTTACTAACTTTGGATCTATGACAGTTGAAGAAAAACAAAAAGCTGCAGCAAATGGTAAAGCATACTTTCCTGTTGATTGGCTTGTAAAAGAACTAGTTAAAATCATACATGATAGCGATCGGGATGATGAAATAGAACTTTACCCATCTGAGCACGGATTTGGGGAGTGAGAAAAGTTCTATGGTATATTTGTAACTTACTCTACTCAAAAGTCAAATAATAGGTAATTCAATCAATTCCTGCTATCATTGATTCATGGGTATAGTACCTCATCTCAAAAATAAGATTTCATTTCCAACTACTTTGTTGATTTTTACAAAATTCACTCGTAAAAATATTCGATTTTTTATTGCAGTACCAGTCTTACTAGTTTGTTCAGTTGCACTTTTTATGTTTTGGCAGCAGTCTGAGCAGCGACACCAAATGATTGCTTCGCAGCTCACTACACAGAAGGCCGAAATCACTAAGATGCTTGAGGAAACAAACGATAAGCTTATTTTTCTAGAGAATGAAGATCAGAAACTCAAAAATGATGAACTGCAACTGCATCTTCAAAACTTGAAGAAAACCAATACTGAAGCAGTCAAGCAATATGAACGCATTCTGAATGTTCGAGAAGATGGTGCAAAGATTGACGATGTCGAAAAAAAATGGGCTGAGGTGCTCGCGTTGCTTGGTAAGAATGAATATGAATCAGCTTTGACAAAACTTACAGAACTTGCCAGTGAGATAACAGTAATCGAGAAGCAATTGGCAGCTAAATCAGCACTAAATATTCCTACAGCAACCGCAAGTAACACTGCACCCGCGTCTGGCTTTCAGCGACAAAGCGTGGATACAACAGCTGGTCCGGTGGTTATTAGTCTCATTGCTGGTGATTTGAGTTCAACCAAAGTGATTGTGGATACCGCAAGCGCTTCAGATTGTAAAAATGACTGCCCTGTTCTTGCACTTGGTGATTACGTGGCTCGAAATGGAGCATATGCTGGCATCAATGGCAGCTATTTTTGCCCAGCAAGTTATCCAACGTGTGCTGAGAAGAAAAATAGTTATGATCTGTTGGTCATGAACAAGGATAAAGTTTATTTTAATTCTGACAATAATGTGTATAGCACCAATCCAGCGGTAATTTTTCATGGCGGATCGGTTTCATTTGTTGGCGCAGCTTCACAATGGGGACGAGATACAGGTATTGATAGTTTGCTTTCAAATTATCCACTATTAGTAAGTGGCGGTGAGGTTCGTTTCACAGGTGATGGTGATCCTAAAAAAGGTTCAAAAGGAAACAGAAGTTTTGTTGCGAATAAAGGGAACACAGTGTATATCGGTGTAGTGCATGGTTCTACAGTTGCAGAAGCTGCACTTGCACTCAAAACCCTTGGTATGGAAAACGCTTTGAACTTAGACAGCGGTGGTTCAACCGCACTTTGGTCCGGCGGATATAAAGTGGGTCCCGGCAGGGCAATTCCTAATGCGATTTTGTTTGTGAGGAAGTGATGATTTTGTAGATAAAAAACGTACCAACAATCATTGCTTAAAAACTAAGTATTCTTTATCAACAACATATATGCAACCAAAAAAACCACTCGACATTCAATCCTACAATAATTTGCAAACTGAGGAAGATAAAGCCATTTGTCAGGCGCTGCAATCAGTTATTTCCTCTACTCTCCCATCTGCAGAAAGCAAACTCTGGCATGGGCATCCAGTTTGGTTTTTGGACGGCAATCCAGTTGTGGGATACAGTAAATTGAAAGACTCAGTACGCTTGCTCTTTTGGAGTGGTCAATCTTTTGATGAACCAGGTTTACAAAATGAAGGCAGTTTCAAAGCAGTTGAAGCATGGTACACTTCGGTAGATCAAATTAATCATGATGATTTAGTGCGCTGGCTTAAAAAATCAAAAGAAATCCAGTGGGATTACAAAAATATCGTGAAGCGAAAAGGTGTATTGATTCGAATAGAACAATGAATGCTCGCTTGCGGTATAATGACCATATGCCAATCCGCGATTCAATCCAAATAGGCCACCCAGCTCTCAAGGCTAAAAATCAAGCGATTGACGACTTTAGTAGTCCAAAATTAAAACAAGTGGTGCAAGATTTAGTTGATACTATGCGTGATGCAGGCCTCATAGGTATGGCAGCACCGCAAATTGCAGAAAACTATACCGTTTTTGTGACTGAGCCACGAGAAACCAAGACGCGCTCGAATGATCAAGTTGACGAGTTGCGTGTATATGTGAACCCTACAATTATTGATTTTTCACAGGAAGAAGTAGTAATTT
>CAZOZK010000093.1:0-3720 GCA_964584245.1 uncultured Pseudomonadales bacterium
GTTCATGCACAAGAGAACCAAAACATACAATATACCCCTAGCGATGAGAATTTTACTAACCCAGAACGTGGGTTTTATCATCAAGATGCACCCTTATGGCTAGAATTAGAACGTTCACCCCAAAATGCCGATGAACTACGGGCTACAGGAGGATTTATTGGATCTTACGTGAGAATTTCGAATGACGGCCAAAACATCACCATTTCCAAAATTCAAGACATTTATGAGCCAGCCGGCCAATTCCAGGGCTTTATCCAGGCTCCTCCAGGCGCATATGAGTACTTGAGCGAAGGAAAAGGCCTTAAACTCCAGGATACAAATTGGTTTGCTGATTTTCCCCAAACCGCACAAACTACCTTGCGATTCTTTTCTTTAGGAGATGAACAGCGTTTAAGTGGAGTTGTAGCCATAAACTCATCCCTGCTTATCTCAATTTTAGAACTCACAGGACCAATTTACTTGCCAGATTTTAATGAATACGCCTCTGCCAGTAATTTTGCCCAACTTGCCCGCATAGATCGAGACGAGTTTTTCCCCGGCAGTAAACAAAAAACCATTTTTTTGAATCATTTTTTGACCCAACTCAAACTGCAGTTCGCCCAAGGAGTCAAACAAAATAAGTCTGGTATTCTGCCATTTGTAGACAACATGCTCACCAATAAGTATATTTTGATGTATCACGAGCAGCCAGAATTGCAGCAAAAGATTCAAGATGCAGGATTAAGTGGAGCTCTGGCAATTTCACCCCAAACTCAACTCTATCTCTACCCAGTCGAGTCAAATGTCGGCATCAACAAAGCAAATCAAGCGGTGAGCCGAACTTTTAATCTGACAACCAATGAAACAACCAGCACGCTGAACATCACTTTTACCAATGAAAATAAGGTTAGCGTGGCAAAACAGACTCAAAACCCTGCGGTGACCGGCGCGAATCATCTGCATTATGTAAATTACCAACGACTGCTGCTCAATCCAGAAGCGCAAATCACCGCAATCTATCAAGACGGAACCAAAATCGAAACATGGGATGATGAGTTAATCACTATTTCTGGCCAAAATCAGCAACTCCGCCAAATTGGCTTTTTGAGCACCATTATCGAAGAAACCAGCAGTACCATAACCATCGAGTTCAGCCATCCCCCACTCGATCCAGCCAAAAACGTGAGCATCATCAAGCAGCCTGGCGTCCCATCCAGCACTTTTACCTTTTCTTCAACCCTGCCCAGCCACGAGCAAACCCACTCACTTATTCTTGATACAGACACCACTATACAACTGGACGTATAATAGGCGTTCAGACACAAACACATACCATGCAACAAGCACTCAAAGAACAACTCACCACCAGCTTAGAAAAAGCCAAGAGCCTACTCGAGGCAACGAGCCAAGTAGAGTTGACCACCCAGAAAGCCCAACTCGAAGAGACAACCTTTTCCCCAGATTTTTGGCAAGGCGAAGATGCTCAGGCTACTATGCAAAAAATTGCTGTAATCTCAACACAACTAAACCAAATTAGTGCGGTGGCAACACAAGTTGCAGATCTGGAAGCACTATTGGAACTCCTTGAAGAAGTAACATCTCCAGAAGATATAGAGGAGTTAGAAGCGCAAATCCCCAGTAAACTAGCGCAACTGGACAAAGTCACCGGTGTACTTGAACTCAAACAATTCTTAAATGGGCGCTACGACATGGCAGGAGCGCTCGTCTCAATTCATCCAGGCCAAGGTGGCACCGAAGCTATGGATTGGTCCGAGATGCTCAAACGTGCCTACCAACGCTACTTTGAGCGCCAGGGCTGGAATTATCGATTAGTCAGCGAAATCCGCGGCGAAGAGGCCGGTATCAAAGAAGTTTCGTACGAAGTTACCACTCCATACGCCTATGGCTATCTCAAGCATGAGGGCGGCACGCACCGTTTGGTGCGCCTGAGTCCATTTAATGCTGATAGTTTGCGCCAGACATCATTTTCGTTGGTCGAAGTTTTACCATTAATTGAGGATGCAAATACCGATATTGAACTCAAAGCAGACGAGCTTGATTGGCATTTTACTCGAGCTGGCGGCGCGGGCGGTCAAAATGTGAACAAAGTGAACACCGCCGTTGAGCTGACTCACATTCCAACCGGAATCGTAGTAAAATGTCGAGAAGAACGCACGCAAGTCGCAAATAAGGAGCGCGCACTCAAAATTCTCAAAGCAAAACTCGCGCTCATCGAAGAAGAAAACCGCGCCAAAGAAATTTCAGCAATCAAAGGTGTCCACACCAACGCCAGCTGGGGAAATCAAATCAGAAATTATGTCCTCCACCCCTACCACTTAGTCAAAGATACACGAACGAAAGTAGAAACCAGTGATACAAACGCAGTACTCGACGGAGATTTGGACATGTTCGTTATGGCTGCAATTAAAGAATTGTAGTACCATTAATAGATATGTTTGATCAAAATAAAACTTCCCGTTTAGATGATGCAGAAACAAGTATGCATTCTGCAGATACAGTTGATATGTCCGTTGAATCACTCGATTCGACTCCTCAAGTACCACAACACGCTCCAACCTCACACACTGTGGCTGGAAATACTCCTGTTGACACAATGAACACTGTCAGGCAAAATCAGGTTTTACAACAATTTGCGGAGCAACCACAAAGAGCAACTTCGTTTCAGGCTCAAGGTCTGGATCTAAACCAAAGCAAAAGTCAAACATCTATGAAAAAAATGCTTCAACTCTATATTATTCTTGGCAGTATCGCTATCGTAGCTGGCGTTGCAACTGGATTTGGGGGATACAAACTCCAAGCTAAATCTGGTGGACAAAGTGCCGGTGGAGCTCAAAACGCAAACATTCAACAGTTGCCAGGTACTTCAGTCAAAGCTGGAGATGTGTTTGGAGTCAATGACTCAAGCACTTTCACTGACTCAGCTCAAGGATACCTCGAAATGGGTGGTATTGATGGCGAGGGCTCACACAAATTACTCCGCCCAGGTGGAGTTTCTCAGACCGTCTATCTTACTTCTTCTATTACCGATCTTGATCCACTCGCAGGCATGGAGGTCAAAGTCTCTGGCGAAACCTTCAAGGGTCAAAAAGCTGGATGGCTCATGGACGTTGGCCGAGTTGAAGTTGTTAACACCAAAGGTGAAATCCCTGCAGGTAACTAATACTGCGGTTGAATCACCCCCCCTAAAAATGGTTTAATGAACTCTGCATATGATTGTGTTCAGCACTGTTTCAAAACTATTCGACGATGAGTACGCACTTCAAGATGTGAGTCTAACTGTAGAGCCAGGTGAACTAGTCATGATCACCGGACCATCAGGCTCGGGCAAAACTACCTTCATGCGCCTGCTTACTCGAGAGTACAAGCCAACTACTGGCGAAATTTTGTTTGATTCGATTCCTTTGTCAAAAATTAGTGCTGGCCAAATCCACCACCACAGACGAAAAATTGGCGTGATTTTTCAAGACTACAAGCTGCTACCAGAGCTCAACGTCTGGGAAAATATTGCATTAGCGTTGTCGATAATTGGCACCAAAGATGATGAAATTGAGCGCCGCGTCACCGACTTACTCGATCTAGTCTCACTCACCGACAAAGCATTTCACTTCCCTATCCAGCTCTCTGGCGGAGAAGCACAGCGTGTGAGTATTGCTCGCGCACTTTCAACCGCACCAAAAGTGATTTTTGCCGATGAACCAACCGGCAATCTCGATTCAACCG
>CAZOZK010000094.1:0-3573 GCA_964584245.1 uncultured Pseudomonadales bacterium
TCATAAGGATAGTGTAGCAGATCAATCTTGTTTCCAATTTCTTAAATCTATTGCACTGGTTTGAGAGCTTTCATGCGTGGTCTGATATCCGATATTTATTTACTATAGGATTGACATTAGTCCTATAATAATGTATAATTCTTCTTCGCGATTCAGATATGACCTATTTTGATCATTTCTGATGACAAAAATTATGAAACAGACTTTTAAAACAGTTAAATCAAGTATAGCTGCGCTTTTTATGGCAGCACTCACCCTAACTCAGGCTTCAGCATTCTATCAAAACCTAAACATATTTAGGTCTATAGTACCTGCTACTGCTTGGGCAGCTGAAGTATCACAAAGCAAAGTATCGTATACCGGTACCGATTTTGTAATTTCAAATACAACCACGGGTTCTATTGAATATATTTTGGCGTATCAAACTTCTACACAAACTGAAGTTATCCAAGGTAGCGATCAAAATGAAAACGGATTTTCTAAGACAATTCCAGCGGGAACATGTTCTTCCGGCTCTTGTGTTTACCACATTCCTTTACGAGGTATTTTCAAAACTCAAAGTAATGGAAGTGTATCAAGTATTTATTTTGAGATTACCAATAACACTCTCAAAGAACTGAGCAAACAAACTACTCCAAAGTTAGATCTAACAAAGAGTGAACAAGCTTGGATACAGAATCCTGCAGCAAACCCAATCGTGTATCAAAACCCGCAACTTGCTGACACTTGTGGTTTAGATATGGTCTTGGTTTTAGATAGTTCAGGAAGTATTAATAATTCTGAACTCAAACAAATGAGAAATGCATTTACGTCTTTCGCTGAATCATTTTTACCAAGAACTGCAACTCAAATTGCGGTGATTGATTTTGATGATAAAGCTAAATTAGTACAGAACTTTACCAATGACAAAGACACGGTTATCCGTGCCATAAATACGGGTACAAGTGGCGGTTGGACAAACTGGCAATCAGCTTTGCAAGAAGTTGATAAACTCAACTTTCCTCGTGCAAGTAAACCTGACTTAGTCATCTTTGCGTCTGATGGACATCCAACAAGACCAAAAAGTGAGTCTCAAGTTCAGGAAAATATGAGATTGGCTGTGCTAGAAGCAAACAAACTCAAACAAGATAATGTTCGTATTATGACGCTTGGCATTGGTACCGACTTAGCACCAGAAAACCTACAAAAAATTTCTGGACCAAATCAAGATACTGGTGGCATTAATTCAGATGTTATCACCACTGATTTTGATACATTAGCCAAAGATTTATCAGACTTTGCCAATCAGCTCTGTGCTGGAAAATTAATGGTCAAAAAACAACTTGACGTAAATGGTGATGGTGACGTCACTGATTTAATCGATAGTGATGGCAGTTTTGAAGACAGTCGTCTAGCTAACTGGCAGATGTCAGTGACCGGCAACGCAACTCGTGAGCAGTCGACTGATATGGCTGGAACTACTGAATTCACGCTTGATCCTGGCACCTATTCTTTAGCTGAAGTGATCAAAACTGATAGTCCTTTCACCTTTCAGCAAGCTACGTGTTTCCGTGATAATGAACCAATCGGTACTAAGGTAGACAATGGCATTGCCGGAATCACTTTAGACAGAGAATCAATTGTCAGTTGTACGGTTGTCAATCAATCAAGAACCATCCCAGCAAGTGAACATTTGCTTACACTTGAAAAGTCAAATAACAAACCAAATCCTGTTGTAGCTGACACAGAAGTTGAGTACACCTTGACTATTAGTGCACCGTTCCAAACAGTGTCTGAGGTTGTTATTACTGATACTTTGCCAGATGGTTTCACCTATGTACCTGGCAGCTGGACCGCTATCTCTTCAGTGCGAGGCGACTTACAAGCTCTCGGCGCAATGACCGAAGCAGTCTATGCATCTCCTGGTGACTGGACTATTGGCACTATGAGTGCTGGTGAAACAATCACCTTGACCTTGCGTGCACACATTGATGCAAGTCAAACTCCTGGTATCTATGTTGATCGAAGTCAAGCACAAGGAATGACCAGAAACCAAATCGTTCGCGCAAATGAAGATCCATTCTATGTTGAAACTCAGGTTGAAGTCATAGCTGCTGCACAAGCAGGACAGACTGGTGGTTCAGGTACAGGGACTACTTCCGGAACTCAATCTACTAATCAGGGAAACACTGGTTCTACAAGTTCCAGTAACTCTAACAGCAATTCTAACTCAACGAGTGAAAATAAATCGAGTGCTCAAGAAGCAGCAGAAAAAGTTGTTGGAGCAGTACTTGGTGCTTGGACTGAGCTGCCTAAAACAGGCATAGCTACTTCTCTGCTCTCACTTTTTATAACAATGATGAGCATTGGTGGAGTATTTATGTTCACTAGCAGTCAGCTAGCTGTGATTAAGCCTTCACAAACAGCAAAAAAATCTAGGGCTTCACGGGCTAAAAAAACACAAAAGTGATACCATAGGTACATGGATGTTTTTGCAAAAAGTTTGAGAATTACCGGTCTAGTATTATTTTTAGCTGGGCTAGCCGGCCTACTCTATATTTTTGCCCCTTTGGTACAACAGGAATTCCTCTATTTTTGGAAACAAAAAATGAGTGCTAATCCTGCAACTACGCTGGAATTAATTGCTACTGATGATTCTCAAGAGTCACTGAGTACTGCCACACAAAAACTAGCAGATTTTGAGTACGGTGTGTACGTACCAAAAATTGATGCGCTCAGCACTGTCATCCCCGCTATTGATCCAACTGATGCAAGCGAGTATCTGCCGGCACTTCAGAAAGGTGTGGCGTTAGCTGATGAAAGTTATACTGGTGAGACGCTGTTTTTGTTTGCTCATTCGGCTGGCTCAAGCTTTTTCCGTTCGCAATATAATGCTGTTTTTTTCCTTCTGCACAAACTCCACCCAGGTGATCATTTTTATGTAAAAAATGAAGGTAAAGTTCTTCGTTTTGAAGTGGATGACATTCAAATTGTTTGGCCAAACCAAGTTAACCTTGTGGAGCACTCCTCTCAGGATGTCATTTTGATGACCTGTTATCCACCAGGAACAACATTAAAAAGATTACTGGTGTTGGGGAGTGAAAATGACGAGTAAGAATAGAAAGTAATAAAAACACTTGAGCTATGAATAAAAGATACGATGATGAACAACGCCCGATTACCAGCAAGCATGAAAATAGTCTCTTTTTTCCTGTGATAAAACTAGTTGATGGTCAACAAAAAGAAATAGGTGTGACAGCGCCAGATGGCAGGTTTTTCCCCTTTGCAGAAGATGAGAGATTCATTGAAATAAGAAATACAGGGCAAAATAAAAGGGCACCTTTTATTGAGCTCTCGAATGGTGAACGCGTGCCATTTCAAGAATGGAGAGCTAGACAAGTGGTAAAGAATTCAGAAGCACTGTCATCTGCGGAACCTCATTTCCGTGAACTATTTAGAGAAATATTGATTGAGTTCCCAGAACTTGATCAGGTTGAAATCATAAATGGAGATAGAAAAAAATTTCCAGTGTTAGAGCATACAGGTGGCTTTTGGCAACGCCCTGACGAAATCGGATCAAAGCCAAAAATTATT
>CAZOZK010000095.1:0-3461 GCA_964584245.1 uncultured Pseudomonadales bacterium
AAATCTAAAAAAAGCCGGAGAAAGACTATGTTGCTCTCCGGCTTTTTGGTGTATGCTCGTATACTGAAATGCAATTATTAACTACAATTAATCAAAATCTTGAGCTTTTTTTAAGCGGTCAATCTGTGACCTTATTAGTAGCATATGTTGCTGGTATTGTAACTTTTTTTGCTTCTTGTTTGCTGCCACTAGTGCCAAGTTATTTGGCCTATTTGTCTGGAGTTTCACTGCAATCTAGCAAGGCATCTGAGCAACGCTTCTACGTATTTAGGATTGCACTCTCATTTGTAGCCGGATTTATTTTGGCATTTGTGTTGTTAGGGTTGTCGGTAAATCATTTTGGTTCTCCACTTAATCAGTGGAGACCAGTCATTGAAAGAATTGCTGGGGTGCTTTTTATACTGTTAGGACTATTTACGCTTGGTTTCTTCAAAAATTCTTTTTTGATTCAAGAACGAAGACCAGCCTGGCAACAATTTTTTGATAGACTTTTGGGCAAAAAACAAGTGAGCAGTATCCAAACATGGATTGAGGAACACGCGCTCCTGCATGCATTTTTGGTTGGTATCGGGTTTGCCTTTGGTTGGACACCTTGTATTGGTCCAGTACTCGCGGTGATTTTATTTTGGGCAAGCCAAGCAGACTCAACATGGCAGGGAGGATTTTTACTCTTTGTGTATGGACTTGGACTTGGCACACCATTTTTATTGGTGGGGATTTTATTTGAGAAATTGCTTCCTTACCTAAAAAAATCACAAAAATTTGGCCAAATAGTTATGAAAATAGCTGGAGTAGTGATTATTATCTCAGGTCTATTATTGCTTACCGGTCATTTTCAAACGGCCTCAATGCAGGTTCTTGAATATCTTGATCTACATTTACTAGCTGCCTAGCTGTCTTTTTGCACAACTGCCTCAATAAAGCGATGTCTGCCAAAACTATCTTTGTGGGCACGATACTCAAGATTTGGTTGCGCTTTTTGGCACATATCAACCGTGTGCGTTGGATCAACTTCCAACCACAGCCGAGAGTTATGGTTCATAAAACTAGGTGCTTGTCCCAGTAATCGAGAAATCAAAGCAAATCCATCTGGTCCGCCGTCAAGTGCAAGCAGTGGCTCGTAGCTTTTTACACTTGTTTCAAGTTCTGAAATCTGTGCGGATGGAATATAGGGGAGATTGGCCAAAATAATATCGAACTGTGGAGCCTTATCTTGAGATACAGATGCAAGTAGATCACTTTCAATATACTTTACTTCTACTGAATTCCCCAGCAGAGTGCTTGCATTTTTCTGCGCAATGGTTAGTGCAGCTGGAGAAATATCGCAAAGCGTGAGTGCTATCTGAATATTTTGAGTCTGCGGTAGAGCTTTGCTAATCATATGCGCAACGCTAATACCCAAAAATCCAGAACCCGTGCCGATATCGATAATCGAGATTTTTGAAACCGGCCGACTCTTTATATCAAAAAGAAATTTCTTTACCACCAAATCTGCAAGTTCTTGTGTTTCAATGCGCGGAATTAAGACATCTGGCGATACTTGAAATAACAGGCCATTACTTTCACAAACGCCCGTAATGTACTCAACTGGCGCATCCTCTTGCAAAAGTAGCTCGGGGTGAGCAACACCATAGCGGGCTAACTGGGTTTGTTCATAGGGTGTTCGAGTTTGGGGTGTTTGTTGCATGGTTTTCTCTCTGCGCATCTTACATCTTCGCGGTCTCTCAAGTATACTATAGCAACTAGGATACCCAAATAGAGTAAGGAAGGCAGGTATGACATACCCACAACTACTGTTAGAAGACATGAAAGTAGCCATGAAGGCTCGAGAAGCCATCAAACTTGGCGCGATTCGCTTGTTACTTTCTGAAGTCAAAAATACTGAAATTGATTTTGGACAGCTCGATGAAGCTGGATTCCATAAAGTCGTTGCAAAATTAGCAAAGCAGCTTCGAGAAGGCATTGAAGAATTTTCTAAAGCTGGCCGTGAAGACACTGTCGAGGAAGAGAAACAAAAACTCGCTGTCTTAGAATCTTATTTACCTCAACAGATGAGTGATGAAGATCTCAAAGCTATTGTTAAAGAAGTCAAAGCCGCATCACCAGAATTACCAAATGGTCAATTGATTGGTGCTGTGTTGGCAAAAACAAATGGTCAAGCAGATGGCAAGCGCGTTGCTCAAATCATTGCCCAGTTGTAATCACTACCTACTTGTACCCAAAGCACTTAGACTTTGGACTGTGGAGATTAATTCATGAAAACAAAGCAGGTTGGCGAGATGCTCAAAGAAGAGCGTGAAAAATATCGTTTATCTCTTGATGAAGTAGCAAAACGTACCCGGATTCGTTCAGAGTATATTTTGGCGTTGGAAGAAAGTCGATTTCAAGATTTACCGGCTGCTCCATTTGTAAAAGGCTACATCAAAACCTATGCCAAACTGTTGGGTTTGACCTATCAACCATTGGTGGCCTTACTTCGCCGTGATTATAAGGAAAGTGCCAAAGGTGCCTTAATTCCCCGAGAATTTTTAACACCAGTGATACGTGACAAGCTGGCTTGGTCGCCCGTTACGCTGGTCGCGTTGCTGGCAGCCAGCGTGTTTATTAGTTTATTTGGCTACGTTGGGGTTCAGTGGTACACACTGAATAAACCACCTGAGTTAACTATTACTGCCCCTGAGGAAAAAGCAATTGTGGCATCCAAAGTAATTGTTACCGGCAAAACACATCCCGAGGCGACTGTTTTGGTTAATTTGCAACCTGTCTCGCTCCAACAATCTGGCGCGTTTGAGACCGAAGTGTTCATTCCTCGCGAAGGAATCTCGACCATTACTATCGAGGCAGCGGATCGACGTGGGCGCACCACAATTGAGCAACGCACGGTAGTTGTTGAATTTTAATCCAAGATACGTGATACTATAGACCTATGGAAATATTACCAATCGTTTTTTCAGTCATCGTTATTATTTTGACCATCATCTTGTCGGTCGTTGGCATACAGCTCGTGTTGGTTTTGCTTGAAGTCAAAAAGACACTCAGTAAATTTAACGCAGTTCTTGATACAGCAGAACACCGCATCAACGCGATCGTAGCCCCACTTCAAAACTTGGGTGGTATGGCTTCTGGAATGCAAACGGGATTCAAAGTATTTGAGTCATTTGTCGGCTGGTTGCAAAGAAACAAAGATACTTCTGATAGATAATACTATCAGTTGTAGTAGTATGCAAAAAGATATGTCATCAAATTCATCGTCATCACAAGGTTCATTTTTAAACGGCTTCACGGTCGGCATTTTTGCTGGAGCTGTCGGCTTTTTCTTGTTTGGCACTGATAAAGGCGGTAAAGTTCGCCAAACGGTACTCAAAGAGTGGGATCAAGCCAAGGTGCATTTAGCAAAAGAAGGAGTCATTCCATCTGCAGAACTAAGCATTCGAGATATTTTTAAACAAGTTGTGGATATG
>CAZOZK010000096.1:0-3446 GCA_964584245.1 uncultured Pseudomonadales bacterium
TATTAGATAAAGCTTATGCTGGTGAAGCCTATTTGCAAGATGCTGCAAATAGAGTGTTTATCATTCAAAACAAATTATTTAGTTATGTTGAAAAAGAATTACCAAATAGTAATACTCAATCTGGAGATAAAGAAGTGCGTACACGAAATCTAAAGCCATTAGATTTCATCAATAGGGTTTGGAAGGGAATTCGAAGAAAGAAGAGCTCTAGTGTAAAGAACTATGAAAAAAGAGAAGTATTGGCTCAAGAAATTGAATTGTTGGTTGAAAATATCTTCAATGTAAGAAAGAGAATCATCGAACAGCAAAAAATATCTACCCTCTCAGGTTCTAATAATCCGGACAGTTTGGTTGGTGATCTATACACAAAACTAGTTAAACTAGAAACAAAACTGCACCAGAAACAATTTGAATATATGTTACTGCCTGATAATTTGGAAAATCCACTTGAAGAAATTCCTCTTATGGAGATCAGGGAGAAGGGTGATCCACTTTTTGAAGGTGAGAGATATGATTTGAATGTTGAAAGATTGGATGGGGGAGTAACTGGTGATATTTTTATTTGTAATGATAAAAAGCTTAAGAGACAAGTTGTTATCAAAAAAATTAGATATGTCGAAGGCACTACATGGCAAACTTCAGTTACACGCCTAATTGCTGAAGCAAGAACTCAAGCCAAGTTTAACACTAAGGATGAGAATTCAAGATTCGTGGCTGCTTATGATATTTTTAAAGATGAAAAGAATAATGTATATTTTGTTATGGAATATGATGAAAAAAGTATTGATGCATATGAAAAGGTTAAGGAGATAAATAATAAAGAGAATGATCCAAATAAATTAAAGAAATTCTTTAAAAAATTTATTGAAACCTCTGCTGATGCGGTAGCACGTGCAAATAAAAGAGTTTCTCACAGAGATATTAAAACTGCTAACTTTTTGATTGATGATACAGGATCTGCAAAATTAATTGATTTTGGTATGGCTAGTACAGTTATCCCAACAACAGTTTCATATGGCACACCTGCTTATCTTTCTATGCATAGGTTACATGGAAGTGAGTACAACCTCGAAGAAGATGATATATATGCGTTGGCAACAGTTTATTTTGAGCTATTGATGGGAGAAAGACAGCTCGGATCATCACAAAAATATAATTCGTTAAGTGAAAAACTCTGGAATTTACACGCAAATAAACCAATAGATGAAATGACTCCAAATCTATGGTCTCAAGTTGCTGAAAATTTATCAAAGAGGCTGAGAGAATTAGGTATACAGGAGAGTAACATCAAAAAAATAGTTGTGATTTTTGGGAAAGCATTTAATATACGTAACCCTGAGAAATATGACTACAATCAAAAAGGTGAAGCGCATAATGAAAAAGCACAGACAACTTTGTCAGGTGGTATAGCGGCAGACAATGAAGAGTATCGAAGAATCGAATGGGCATCAGTGACTGACTTTGCAAAAGAATTGGCTGGATTGTTTGAGTAGAGTGATGTAATTGCAGCAACAAAATTAGATGTGTCTTATATTTCTCTTAAAACTGCACACATACTGTCAATTTCATCTTTTGTGTTATAGAGATGCATACTAATTCTTACTGAGTCTTCGGTTAATGACGTAGCGGCACAGTGATTACCTGATCTGGTAAAAATATGGTGTGTGTTGAGCCAATCAGAAACCTCAGCGCTTGAAACCCCTTCTTTACGAAATGAGACGATTCCATGACCAGATGCACATCGACAGAATGCAGGGCCTGGCAAAAACTCAATATCAGGAATCGATCGAAGTTTTTGGATACAGTATTGAGTGAGTTCAAGTAACTGCGATTCAATATGGGGAATTCCTACTGATTCTATAAATGATATTGCTGCACCTAAACTAATAATACCTTCTACATTGAGAGTACCAGCTTCAATATTTTTTTCTTGAAAAAAATCTACATACCTATCACTTACCCATAGTACACCAACTCCTGTAAATGAAAACATTTTATGTCCAGAAAAGTAGAGTGCATCGACTCCAAGCTCAGAAATAGAAACTGGCATGTGCCCAACACTTTGCGAGGCATCCAAAATAATTGGTATATGCTTTGGGATACTCTCTCTCGCTTCTTTAATACCCATCTCAATGCCAAAAACATTGTGTACATGGGTTAGCAGTGCAATTGTGTTTAATGAGCCACTTTTTTGCTCAACCGTTCCTGCTTGAAATGAATCATTTTCTCGGATTGTGTCACTAATGTTATTAATTGATTCTAGGCTATAGAATCCTTCTTGGTTTACTGGGATTTTTCGAAATGTACACTCATTATGGAATTTTTGTGCAACACTATTCCACCTTTTACTTAGTGAATCATGATCTTGACTGCCACATATAATTGTTGATTTTTCCGCTAGAATTCTGCTTAAAAAAGCTTCTGCGAGTAGTTCGCTGGCATGGGTGGCCCCAGAGGTGAAAAATATTTTCCCAGCATGTTTTTTGCCTTTATTTTCCTGTCCATCGATTAGGATTTCAGCACCAATAAACCGTGCAACTTGTTCTCTGACTTTTTCTACCTCCTGAGTGCTTTGTGTAGCCCAATCATGTTGTGCTCTGTGTGGGTTAGCACAGAAATGATGGTGATATCGCATAACGGCATCTAAGACTGATTGCGGTTTCTGAGTGGTTGCAGCATTATCAAAATAAATTATTTCGGGATGCGAAACTAAAGCAGAAAATTGTGATCGAATAGTTGAAATTTTTGTATTCATACTTGTCTATTTTTCTAGAGGAAATCCTGCTTGTTTCCATGCAAGTAAGCCGCCTTGCAAACTTTTTGCATCATATAAATCTTGTTTATTATTTTTCTTCTTATTTAATTCAAGTAGAAACCCTGCAAATAGTTTTGAGATATTGCCTGAGGGACACACAAATAAAATTGGTTTGTTTGGAGGAAGGGGTATGCCATCATCAAATAGCTCAATTAACTTTTTGTCTGGTATATTGATTGATCCTGCTATTTGCATAGTTTTATAACCGAGTGCTCCACGAGTATCGATAATAAGAGGGTTGTGTGTGCCAATCCATTCTTGAGCCTCAGTTACAGAAATCTCAAACTCCTGCATATCTACTGGAGCTTTGTATGACCGAATTGAACTTTCTTTTTGAGTACCCCCAAACCATTCAGGTTTTCTTTTTTCGATGTAAGACACATACCATTCAAGGCGATCACAGACAATGAAGACTGCTTTTTTCTTTGGTGTTGCAGGGTAAATTGGTGTATCTTGATCGAGAGCATTATCAATATTTTGTAAATAGTTGAGGGCACCTAAGTAAGAAGCTCCTGAAGTTGGTCCCGCTAAAATTCCACAAGATCTATTCAAAATTCTCATGGAATCTAGAGCAGCTAATGAATCGACCACCAGTGTTTCATCATAGAGTTCTTTTTTATAAATGCCAACT
>CAZOZK010000097.1:0-3362 GCA_964584245.1 uncultured Pseudomonadales bacterium
TCAAAAAAATTAACTAGTTGGGGCAGAATAAAAAAAGCAATAAATCCACCCATCACAATTGCTGCTGTGAAGACCACACTTGGATACAGCGAGGCTGCTTGAATTTTTTGTCGCAGAGAATAATTTTTGGCAAGTTGTTTTGCAATAAAATCAAGGTTTTCATCTAACGAGCCTGACTCTTCACTTACTGCAATTAAACTAACGTAAAATTCATTAAATACGTGCGGATGTTTTGCAAGAGAATTTGAAAGTGATTGGCCATTTTGAACACTTTTTTCGACCGCTCGCAAAATAGTGCGAAATGAATCTGATTTACTATCATCTGATAATGTTGCCAGTGCTTCTCCAACAGGAATGCCTGCCTTAATCATTGTTGCTAAGTGTTTGGTAAATAGCAAAACATCTAAGTGTGAAGGTTTTGAAAATAATTCAGCGTGTAGGTTGATTTTCATTATGACTCTTTGGTGACGCGTATCACCTCTTCAATAGTTGTCTTTCCTTCTTTGACTTTTTCTAATCCATCTTGCATCATTGTGGTCATGCCAGCTTTTATGGCCAGTGCAGAAATATCCCCTGCGCTTTTTTTGGCTACAATTGCTTCGCGGATATCATCGTTAAGTTCAAGCACTTCAAAAATACCAATTCTTCCTAGGTATCCAGAGTTACGGCAAACAGCGCACCCTTTGCCTTTGTAGACAGTTACACTTTTTGATTCTTTAAAAAGATGTGCATGGACTTGTTCATCAATACTAGTTGCATCAAGCTCATATGACACACGACATTTTGGACAAATTTTTCTGACTAAACGTTGACCGATTATTACTTTGAGGGTGGATGCAACTAAATATGGCTCTACGCCCATATCAATTAAACGTGGAAATGCAGTCGCGGCATCGTTGGTATGCAAAGTAGACAAAACTAAGTGGCCTGTCATTGCACTGTTTACGGCAATATCTGCTGTTTCTTCATCTCGAATTTCTCCAACCAAAATAACATCGGGATCCTGACGAACAATAGAACGCAGACCCTTTGCAAAGGTCAAATCGGCTTTGGGATTGACTTGAATTTGGTTGATTGTATCAATTTGATACTCAACTGGATCTTCAATAGTCATGATATTTACATCTCGAGTATTTATGAGTTTTAACATGGCATAGAGCGTTGTGGTTTTTCCGGAACCTGTTGGACCGGTGCTCAAAACCATGCCATTTGGTAATGAGTATGCATACTCAACTTTTTTGAGATCCTGCGGAGACAAACCTAGATCTGAAAGTGAAAAATGGCGAGATTTTTCTGACAATAATCTCATCACAATTTTTTCGCCACGGGTAATTGGGGCAATTGAGACACGAATGTCAACGTGTTTCTCATCAAGAATGTAAGTAATTTTTCCATCTTGGGCTGCTTGGTGTTCATCCGTACGCAAGTTTGCCATAACTTTAATGCGCGTAACAATCTGCTCATTTAAATCGAGTGGTAAACGAACAATGTCGTGCAAAATGCCATCGATTCTAAAACGGACAAGCGTTTCTTTTTCTAGTGGTTCAATATGAATATCTGAAGCACCATTTTGCTCTGCGTAGCGCATGATTGTTTCGACAATAAGGATAACAGGTGGCTGTGCAGATTTATTTCCCACAGCTTTTGCCACACTTTCTTCAATGATTTTTGAAAATGCTTTGGCAATATTTTGAGAATAGAGTGCAAATGTGTTTTTTAAGGCTCTGCTGGTTGAATAATAGACTTTAGTTTTTAATCCGGTTTTTTTCTGCATAAACTCCCACAACAAATTATTATCGGTATGGGTAGTCGCAACATGTACAAATGCCTCATCCTGCTTGAAAGCAATAGCCTCATTTGCTCTAGCAACCTGCTCTGGGAGGATATGAAGATCAGCATCAGCAATACTCAGCTCAATTAAATTTACATAAGGGACTTCGAGCTCATCTGCAATTATTGTACCGAGGGCAGACTCACTGAGTAGGTCTCGGTCCAAAATTAATTCACCCAAAGGGGTTTTTGTATCAGTTGATTCAGAAAAACATGACTCAAGTATTTTTTGCTCAATCACATTAATTTCTTTGAGAACGTCAAACAGAACTTGAGAATCATATGGGGCAGAAAGCATGAACACATCGTAGCAATATTTTGCCCTACATAGCAAGCTACAAATAGGTAACAGACTGGATAATTAACTTGCCAATACTCTACCAACTTCATTAACAATATCAGCTAAGGATTCATTTGATTTAATAAAGAAATCAACTGCTCCCAATGCTTTCGCTTTTGTTATATCTTCTTCTTGACTCAAGTTTGATGTAATAATGACTTTTACAGGAACAGCTTTTTGTTTAATTTCTTCTAGAACCTGCCAGCCATCCATAACAGGCATCATGATATCCAGGAGTACTAAATCATAATGATTTGCTAGTAACTCATTCATACATTCTTGTCCGTTGAATACTGATTTAGCTTCATAACCAGATTTAGTCAATTTAATTGCTAATGCATTTGCCATAGCGAGTTCGTCTTCTACGATAAGAATTTTTTTTATGGCATCAGGCATTTGTGTCCTTTTTTTATTTTCTTACTATTTATTTTTTTGCAGCTAAAACTTTGTGCTTTATTGTACATTTTCGGTTGCCAAAGTTTGTTTTATCTCTTCAATAATCATATCAAGTCTATAGTTTGATTTTACAAAGTATTTCTCAACACCGAATTGCATGTATGCAGAGACTTTGTCGTTGCTAGCTGTATTACTTACCACAAAAATGGGAATATTTTTCCATTTTGAATCAGCTGCTTTCACTTTTGCCACCAATTCCAGACCACTTTCCTCACCAATTAAATAGTGATCTAGCCAGATAGCACTCACCATTTGTAAGTCTTCAAGATACGTCATAGCTTGTGCAACTGACCGGGCTGTTACAGCTTCGATGCCATTATTTTCCAACTTAACTTTGATAGCATCTAACAATGGTCGCTCGTCCTCTACAACTAATATGGTGTGTGTATGTTGTTTCATAGGTTCTGAGTATATCAGATTATTGAATTACTGACTCTATCTTTCTTGAGCCAGTTTTTTTTAGCATGCCAGATAAAGGTAACACAACATAGAAGCTACTTCCGTTGCCTTCTTGTGAACTGAACCAAATATAGCCATTAGATTGGTCTACAATACTTTTGATGATATATAAGCCAAGTCCAGTTCCTTCAGTATCGCTTTTCATGACATTGGTTGCTCGATATAATTTGTCAAAAATATGTTTACGATCGTTTGTAGGAATTTCCAAACCATTTTCTGTAACTTGAATTAAAAAATGATCACGTTCATGATATAAATTTTTTCTATTTTGATTATA
>CAZOZK010000098.1:0-3352 GCA_964584245.1 uncultured Pseudomonadales bacterium
AACCGATTACTTTTAAGTCAGGAATTATTTCGCCAGTGTATGTTGATAATAGAAAACTGCCGTATCATCCAGAAAAATGGCAGCTGGTAATTCAAGGCTTTGCAACGCTCCTAGAGACTAACAATATTAGTTTTGATATTGTGGCAGGAATTGAGACTGCAGGTATCCCACACAGTGCTGCGCTTGGCTATTTTCTGCAAAAACCATCTATTTTTGTGCGCAAAAAGGTCAAGGATCACGGCACAAAAAGTCGGGTTGAGGGTGGAGATGTGCGTGGCAAACGTGTCGTGCTGCTCGAGGATTTAATCACTACAGGCGGCAGTAGCTTGGCGGGTGTTGAGGCGCTTCGTGAGCAAGGTGCGGTGGTTGAAGATTGTTTGGTAATAGTCAGTTATGGTTTTGAAGAATCTGTAGTACAATTTGCTGCAGCTGGAGTCAAACTCCATAGTTTAACAACTTTTCCCGTTATTCTAGATGTAGCGATTGAGCAAGGTATAATTGATCAACACCAAAAAGAGACGGTACAAGAGTGGTATACAAATCCACATGGCTGGGGTAAAAAGTAAGTATTGTTTCACTTTGAATACTTTGGAACGTAGAAAATAGGAACGCAAAAAATGAAAAACACTCTTAATATTATTAGATTATCAAAACCTCAACATGGTTATATTGCCGTGGCGGGTGTGCTTATTTTGATTCAAGCCCTGTTACAGCAAGCTACGCCAATCACCCTCAAATTCGTGGTGGATGAATTGACGCTCCAGATAAGCACGGGCAATGGTGCTATTGATCGGCTGATTTTGCTCTTTTTATTGTTGTTGGCTATCAATATTTCAAGTATTACTCTCAACGCAATCGGCCAACGATTGGGTGATTTTATTTCTTCACGCCTTGGTCGATATTTGACTGAGTTGTATTATCGAAAAGTTTTTACTCTGCCTCAACTCTATTTTGATTCTGAAATTTCTGGCAAGATGGTGAATCAATTAAACCGTGGAATTTTATCTATCCAAGGATTTATTGGGTCGAGTACTAACTTTATTTTGCCCGCACTGTTGCAGGCATTTTTTGGTATTGGTGTGTTGGCGTATTTTGACTGGAAAATTGCTTTACTTGCTGCTTCAGTGTTCCCAGTTTATATTGCTATTTCTACTTATTCAACCAAGCGCTGGGGCAAGATTCAAGAAAAGAAAAATGTGCATGAAGATGCAAGTCGCGGACGAATTCAGGAGGCGATTAGTAACATCAAGCTGGTTAAAACCTACAACACCCAGCAGCGCGAATGGTCATTTGTCTCAAACGAGTACAACACCATCAATCAACTGTATGACAAACAATCTACTCAATATCATGTCTTGAATTTTATCCGTGAATTTGGTCTGGAAATAACGTTTGTGTTGATTCTTTTTATTGTGTTCCGCAACACTTTTTTTGGACAGATCACTTTGGGTGAGATGGTTTTGATTTTCCAGATCCTCAATCAGCTAAGATGGCCACTCTATGGCATGAGTTATATTTTGGAGCAAGTCCAGCGTGCTGAGGCAGACTCTAAATCATTCTTTGAAGTACTTAATCTTCAGAGTACCGAAGTGTTTCAAACCAAAAAATTGCCAGCATTGCAATCACAACCAGTTATTAAGTTTGACGCGGTCGATTTTGCGTACACAAGTAGTGAGAAAGACGGAAAAATTGAGTCAGAAAAAGTGCTCAAAAACCTCAATATCACCTTTGCGCCCAAAGAATCTGTGGCGTTAGTTGGTCATTCTGGTGCGGGGAAATCAACCTTGCTTAATTTGATTTTAAAATTGTATGAGCCAACTGCTGGTTCGTTGTATCTCTCTGAAAAAAATTATGCCGATGTTGATCATGCCTGGGTGCGCGATCACATTGCGCTAGTTTTCCAGGACAATGAGCTATTTTCTTCGACGGTGCGTGAAAATGTGGCCTATGGTGTGCCAAAGGCAACCGACAAAGAAATTTGGCAGGCGCTCAAACAGGCTAATGCTGACTCTTTTGTTAAAAAACTTCCTGAAGGTTTGGACGCAAAAATTGGGGAGCGAGGCGTCAAGTTATCTGGTGGCCAGAAGCAGCGCATCCAGATTGCTCGGGCTATTTTGCACAACAAACCTATTTTGATTTTGGATGAAGCAACAAGTAGTTTGGACTCAAAATCAGAACATTTGGTCCAGGATGCTCTCGAAAAATTATTTAAAAATCGTTTGGTCATTATTATCGCTCACCGATTTTCTACCATCCAAAATGTGGATCGAATTATTGTTTTGGATAAGGGCACTATTGTGGATAGCGGCCGTCCAAGTGAGTTGGCGCAGCGTGATGGCGTGTACTCTGAGCTGCTCAAGTACCAAGTTGAGGGCAATAAAAAGCTGCTCAGCAAGTACGAGATTTATTAAGCTTAAAGTTTGCGCGTAGCTTTTTTGCAAAAAATCACTCGACTTTAAATAGCCGATCTCTCAAAAAATCAGGCATCATTCTAGCCAGGGGTATCAAGAAGCCATAGGGCATAGCTGGGGCAATATATCGCGATCTTGGGTTGTTACTTTCAACCGCATCGATAATCGCTGCAACTACACTTTGTGTGGAATGTTGCTTGGCAAACATTTTAGTGTGGAATTTTTCCATTCTTTTTTTCTCATCTGTATCTACACTTGATGCATTAAGCCACTTATTTTTTGTATCTACCATTTTTTCATTAAACCCAGTTGCAATTGGGCCAGGTTCAATCACAGAAACAAAAATGGAGTACGGTTTGAGCTCTAGGCGCAAACTGTCTGAAATAGCTTCAAGCGCATGTTTAGTAGAACTGTACACCCCAAGATACGGAAGCGAAAGCAATCCCGCTACAGAAGTTACATTAATAATTCTCCCTGATTTTTGTGCGATCATTTTTGGTGCAAGCTGCTGGATTAACGCAACTGTGCCAAACACATTCACCTTGTAATTATTCTCAATTTTCTCGAGTGGAACATGCACGATTGGGCCAGACTCGCCAACTCCGGCGTTGTTGATCAAAACATCAATAGGGAATTGGCTAATTTTTTTACGATCACTTTCAGAGGTAATATCACACACTATAGCGGTGATATTCTTTTGCCCAGCAAATTTTTCAAGACTATTCTTTGTTTTTACCCCAGCAATCACAGTGTGATTTTTTTGCGCCAGTGCAATCGCTGCATCATATCCAAACCCACTACCAGCACCTGAAATAAAAATGGTCATAGGGTCACTATATCAGACTCAATTTTGCTTGGATATACATACCTGTTGTTTTATAGGCCGCTTTATGCTATACTAATTGTCTTCGGTAAGAAGTTCCCCCTTTTCGTTCACAAGA
>CAZOZK010000099.1:0-3339 GCA_964584245.1 uncultured Pseudomonadales bacterium
GAATAATTCAGGAATTATACCTAGCACTATTCATTTTTCCTTTTGCTGTAATTTTATTGGGTAGCTTCCTATTACCATTTCTATCTAAGAGATTTTTCTTTCATACATTTGTCCCAAACATTTCTTTATTTTTACCAAGAATCCACACTATATTTTTACCATTGTTTTGGATAGTACTATCGATTGTTATTTTCAGATTATTCTCAAAACTACATATGATGAATTTACACAAAACTATACAAATAATTGTGCCCATTCTCTCGGTATTTTTACTACTTTCTATATATATCACTACAATTGGATCAATCTATACGCTACGACTAGAAACTGCGGCAGCTCACACCGAACTAAAAAAATCTCACGAAGAAAGTGAACTTATTTTCCCTGAATGGATACACTACCTGGATATTTCAGATACAACATATCTGACTACTCATTCTCAATTAGCTTCACAAATCGCTACGTCAAAAAAAATTAGTACAGATATCTTAAGTGATAATCAAAATTGCTCGGCTACTCAAGAAAAATCTTTTGCACTTTTCACTGCATTTTTCACAAAGAATAATGAAAAGGAAAAATTAATTTCTTACTATGAAACTTGTTGCCCTGAAGACAAAAAAATAACCACGAACAGTGTGCTACTCTGCAAGTAATTCAAGATCATATATCGTAAAGTAAACGGTAAAAGTATCAAAGTAAAATGGAATTACTTCACCTTTTCTCATTGGATGAATCCCCGCAAAATAGGGTTCACCATTAATCATATCAGCAGAGACAATCACCTCTGCAGAAACTTTCATTCTATCTGGATCAAGTGCTGTGACGACAGTATTCAAGTAAGGAAATTTTTTATATGCTGGGTTTTTATCGACAGTGATAATTTCCAGATATTTTCTGCCTTTGCTATCAGCGAGCGAAATATCCTCTTCAATATTTGAATAAAAATATGACCTAATCCCTTCATACTCAACAGTATTTTCCTCTTTTTTCTCATTATTCAAAAATTCAAACTCACCAGAAATTTTATATGATGTACGCTTTGCATCATCACTTCCATCATCACCTATCTCATGTACTACTCCTTTTATAAGTACACCATCAACACTAAAATCGGTGAACTGCCCGACCGAGAGTGGATTCCCATTGTAGCTATACTCGTTGGTATTAGTGTTATATATCGCTTTGACTTTTAATCTAACGAATACCGAGTCAGAATTTGTATAGGTTTGATAATAGTAGACATCTTCAACAGTTATTGTTGGTCTACCAAGTAAATCCTTACTGCTTCTACCGGGTTTTAGCATTTCTAAATACCACTGAGGAGTTCGATTGTAATCATGGTCTCGCAGCGAATCTGAACTTGTCACGCGCACTGTGACTTGCACATACTCAGATTTTCTTAGAATAAAAAATAGAAATAGAACTGCCACAACTGATAGAAATGCGAGTATAACAAAATCCAAAATGCGATTTTTGTGTCGAAAAAAATTCGCTAGTATGTGATCTTTCTTAATCTTGACAACTTTTGGCATAGAATCATTCTATCTACTATAGTTGCAAGTATACCTTACTTGCTGTTTGTTTCTAGATTCATATCAGAAAATAATAGTACAACTAATAATACTGGGGTTAAAAGTAATGATATCGGATGAAACAGCATTACAATACACAAAGATGCCTGAATGAGAAGTATTTGTAGTGGCAACCAATTCTTGGTTGAAATATAACTACTAACCAAGCTTCGAAAAACAAAAAGCATCAATAAAAACAAACTCGCGGCAGCCAATAGCCCTCTTTCCAGTAGTATCAACATAAATCCATTGTGAACTGATTCTGGAAATCGCACAATTATTCCAGATGGATTAAAATTGAAAAGTGCAGGAATAAACATGCCATTTCCTACACCAAAATACGTATTTGCTTTAAATAATTCTATTGCCTCTTTGAATAGCTCATCTCGTATTTCAACCCCCCCTCCAGATGAAAATGAGAAAACAGAATAGAGCGCTCTATCAAAAATAATAAAGAAAAGCAGAAAACTAAGTATATATATGCCAAATCTCAAATATCGTATATTCATGAGCCATTGAAATTTTTTGATCGCATACACACGCATTGTTTTAAAATACTCCAGTGCAACACAAATAAAGATAATCACCAGTGCTATGTATGCTGCTCTACTTTGCGTTAGCAGCACTGCAATAACTGCTAGTACAAACGAAAGTATAGGTAGATCAACTGGAAATATTTTCTCTTTATATTTTGTAAGTATCAAAAATAAGAGTAAGCTCGTAGAAAAGTACAGTAATAAATCTGCAGCATTATTGTTTGCATGATTTTGCAAACCTACTGGTCTAAACTGCAATGCATTTTCATCACTACCTCTTCCAAAGTGTGGAGTACTTTGTCTTGTTTCAATCTTTAAACCTAAATTTGATCTTACTACAGCTTGGGTCACCGTGATTCCTGATAAAAATGTAGAGGTAATAACAAACATCAGTGTTAATAACCTAATGAATGCCATTAATTTTTTTAAGTTTTTTGCAAAAACAGTTCTAAAAATAAATACTCCTGAAATAATCCAACTGACATACACAAAATCTCCAAGTGTATACAAAAGCGATACTCCTGGATATGAATTTGAATTGTTAGAAGAAATAAAACTCAAAAGTATGAATAGCAAAATCAGACTTAAGCTGATTGCCTGGAATAAACTAAAAATTAATGTATTTTTGGTTTTAGTTACTAGCCACAACACAATTTTTCCAATTAGAAAAATCAATAGGAGCAACCCAATAACCAGCGAGGGTATGAGATTGTAGTAAATAAACCTTCCGTCAGGATAGGATATATTAATGATTGCCTCAGGAGGTATCACTTGAAAAAAGTACTGCTGACCTATTCCAATAATGGAGACTGGAATGTATGAGAAAAATAACGCTTTGTGGGCAGACTTAAAAACAAAAAACAGTACAAAAACCAGTGCAAATGCGAGCACAAAAAAAAACTTGGTGCTAGGAATGAACAATAATGCAGTAAAATATCCTAGAAGTACAAAAAGAAATCGAATCTCGAGAGGTTCTAAGTATGAAGTACAGTACACATACTGTTTTCTAACAAACGAAATGAGTATCCCCAAAAACGTAGCCATTATTATTCCTTCAATTAATCCAAAAACTTCTGTGTGTGATGTTGTTGATCAAACTGCACAAGAGCTCGGGAAGCTTTCATTGGTGATCATTATACAAGTCAGAGAAGGTAAGTCCATCAAAGAAATCTTGAAAGGACATTCTTATACACTTTTTTCACACCAGAAGAACTCATACTACTTCACGCCTA
>CAZOZK010000100.1:0-3292 GCA_964584245.1 uncultured Pseudomonadales bacterium
CCCACCTTTCAAAAGAAAACACACTCCCACGTCGGTGATGCCGCAATTTGAGAGATCGAGCTTGGTGATACTGGAGTTCTTGTCCAACATTGCTGCCACCAATTTCATAATTTTTGGGTCATGCAGCGTCGACGTGTTGAGCGTGAGTTCCGAAAAACAAGCATTCGCATCGCGCATCGCCAAAATCACAGACTTGACACCTTTTCATTGTCTTAAAAGGCACAACAAAACAAACGAAAAAACAATTCAAAAACCAATTTATTCCGCTGGCCATCAGCGCACTATTATTTTTGCCTTGGATGCCATTTTTCCTTGAACAACTACGTGTCGGGGGAGCATTGCGAGTGGCTTTACCAGGCTGGGATCAAGTGGTCAGCATTCCCCAGTGGAAAGCGTTAGCACTAGTACCTGCAAAATTCCTTTTTGGTGTGTTGAAGTTAGATTTGGGTTCTGTCTTGAGCATTGGCATTGGCAGCGGCTTGCTCGCAGCAATTGTATTGACACGATTTTTAGTCCGTCATCCACTACAATCACTTATTTCACTTTCCTTTTTGCAAACCAAATCTACAACTCTCAAATTGCCATTTAAATGGAAACTAGACCTATCAGCTGTAAATATCAGCACAGCCCAAGCACTAGTCATAGCTTGGTTCGGTATTCCATTTTTGAGCAGCTGGCTAGTCTCTTGGTGGGTGCCTGTGGTCAGCCCAAAACGGCTACTTTTTGCCTTGCCAGCATTCTATCTACTATTTTTGGTGATTCCCTGGATTCGATCGCGAACCATTTTACAACAATGGATCTGCATGACCCTCTTATGTATCCAAATTGCAGGTTTGTCACTGTACTGGACTCAACCAATTTACCAGCGAGAAAATTGGAGAGCATTGGAACAAGAAATCAGCGCCGATTTCCCGACAGATTCAACTGCCGTCGTCTTTGGATTCACCGGGCCTTTTGCCCCATGGCGGTGGTATCACCAACCAAATGAATTCGCCTCGGTCTCAACAGGATATCTCACCAATCCAGCTGCTCTAGCAGAACTGCCAGGAAAGCTGGACACCATTTCTGAAAAAGAATATATTTTAGTGTTTGATTATCTACGCGATTTGACTGACCCAACTTCCGCAATCATCCAGCAACTAGAAAATATGGGGTATACTGGCATTGGCGTGATAGATTATGCCAATATTGGTTTCGTAAGGATTTATCACAAAGCACCGTTACCAAAATCTGACTTGGCTCAAGAATAATAAAACACAGCGCTAAAAATATGCACATTGGATTTGATGCCACATCACTTTTGTACAATCGAGGCGTTTCGCGCTACACCGCTAACGTAATTCGTGAGTTGGTTTCACTCAAACAAGATTCTATCTATGCCTACGGAAATTCATTTAAAAACTCTGCGGATTTAACAAGACAAATTTCGAAATTAGGCGTGCCAAAAGCAAACATCGCTGTTGACGCGTTTCCTATTCAAGTCTTAGAAAAAATGTGGCAGTTTGGCTTAAATCCTGTGCACAAAAAAATGCCTAAAATCGAAGTGTTTCATAGTTGGGATTGGATTCAACCACCAGATGCTTCGTTGCCGCTTGTTTCAACAATTCATGATTTGGCTATTTTAAAATTCCCAGAAACCGCGCATCCAACTGTTTTGGCTCACCATCAACAGGCGTGGGAAATCCTCAAAAAAAGAAATGCACATATCATTGCCGTAAGTCACAGTACTAAAAAAGATATTGTGCAGTTGCTTGGATTCAATCCAGGTTTGATACACGTTATCCATGAGGCACTGCCGATTGAAACGTTACACACGAGTGCAGCAATGACTGAGCAAAAGTATGAACACAGTAAGGCAAAACTTGGATTGACTAGACCATACATTCTTGCCGTTGGCACCCGTGAGCCACGCAAAAATCTTGAGCGATTAATTAAAGCTTGGCAACCATTTGCCAAAGATATTGATTTGTTGATTGCTGGCGAAAAAGGCTGGGATGCTACCGAAACTAACGCAGCAAAGTTCCCACCACAACTGCGCTTTATGGGAAAAGTCTCTGATCAGGAACTGCATGTTTTGTATGAAGAAGCCGAAATGCTCGCATATCCAAGTCTAGATGAAGGGTTCGGCTTACCAATTTTGGAAGCATTTCATCATGGCACACCAGTTTTAACTTCGGATAGATCTGCGATGCCAGAAGTGGCAGGCAATGCTGCACTGTTGATTAATCCAGAATCAGTTGAATCAATTAGATCAGGAATCTCTGCGCTGCTCAATGAATCACCAGCAGAACAAAAAA
This sequence comes from uncultured Pseudomonadales bacterium, assembly GCA_964584245.1. Classification (GTDB taxonomy): domain Bacteria; phylum Patescibacteriota; class Microgenomatia; order UBA1400; family PJMF01; genus CAZOZK01. Next base: position 2,298 of record CAZOZK010000100.1, read on the forward strand.
AGAGACTCCAACAAATGATTTTGCGCCTGCAAGCGTTTTCATGGAGGCAAGTTGCGATTCAATCAAGAAAAGTGTATCAAATTGCGCTGCAAGATGCCTAAGAATATGCCACAACCTGTTAAACAAACTACAACTAAAAAAACCATACACGTTTTTATTGACGGCCGAGAAGCCAACACACAGCAACGCGTTGGGAGTAATGTCTATGCGTATCAAATTATTTCACATTTGTATGAGTTGTGGAAAAATTCCGAACACATCCAGGTAACAGTTGGACTCACTCAAAATCCAACTTCAGACATGCCAGAAAAACATACTCGCTGGCAGTACAAAATCATCACCCCAACAAAATTTTGGACACAGTGGGGACTTCCGCTGCATTTGTTTGCAAACAGGAATCTATACGATGTAGTATTTAGCCCAAGTCATTACGCACCAAGATTATGCCCAGTTCCAACAATCATTACAATTTTTGATTTAGCATTTTTGTCTTTTCCTGACCAATTCAAAAAACAAGATTTTCTGCAGCTTAAACACTGGACAGCGTACTCAGCAAGACAGGCAAAAAAAATTATAACCATTAGTAATTACTCAAAAAAAACTATTATTGATACCTACAGACGCAAGCCGAAAGACGTGATCGTGGCGTATCCATCTGCTGACTTCTCTGTTTTGCCTACGCTTGAAAAATCTGAACAGCTAACATTGCTCAAGAAAATTGATGTAGCAAAACCTTACCTGCTCTACCTGGGCACAATCCAACCACGCAAGAATATAGAAGTCATGATTGAAGCATTTGAGCAAATTAAACGGCAAATTGGTGCACGTTCACTTGAGATGAACTCTAAAGGTCATGCTCAACTCGATTCACTACAATTTATTATTGCCGGAAAAGTTGGCTGGTTGGCCGATCCGATTATCAAACGCATTAAGGAATCTACTTTTTCTCATGACATTAAACTACTCGCATTCGTTGATGAAAAAACCAAGTGGCC
>CAZOZK010000101.1:0-3270 GCA_964584245.1 uncultured Pseudomonadales bacterium
GGGGTAAGTATTATTGGTATTTTTTCAACTCTTTCCATCGACATTAATACATTATACTATATCAATAAATTACACTACACCCAATCCTGCAGCTCCTGTGCAAACAATGGGGCGCAGTCCAAAACAGTAACTTTCGATGGCAATGAATCATGAGTAACCGAGTTAGTGGTAATCACCGAATCAATTGCATCATCTGCCATATTTTCAAAGGCGCTGCCTACAAACAAACCATGGCTGGCAAAGAAATGGACTTCTCGTGCACCTTCTTTTTTGAGTAGTTTGGCCGCTTCAAGCACCGTGCCACCAGACACAATCACGTCGTCCATGATCAAAACGATTTTTCCAGCAACGTCTCCCCCTTGCACTTGAATTGCGGTGACTTCACCAGTTTTGAGGTCGCGGTGTTTATCGATGTTCACTAAATTCACGCCAAGATCATTGGCAAAAACGCGTGCGCGTTTGAGTCCACCAAAGTCTGGGCTTGCAGCCAGTACTTCATCTGCTGCAAAAGCCTCGGCAAATTGTTTTTTGGCATACTCAACAAAAATACTTTGTGCAGTGACATGATGGGTTGGAATGGCAAAAAAGCCAGGAGTGCTAGAGTTGTGCAGGTCCATCAGGAAAGCCCGTTTTACGTATGAGTGTGAGAGTAAATCGGCGATGACCTTTGCCGCAATTGGCTCGCCATCTCGAAAGACTTTATCTTGCAGAGAGTATCCAAACCATGGCACCACCAAATTAATGTGGCGTGCACCCATGCGTTCGAGCGCATCGATCATCAAGAGGGTTTCCATAATATGCGTATCAACAGGTTGGGAAAATGACTGAATCAAAATAATGTTTTCACCGGTGATTTTTTCTTTGATCCAGACGCGGGATTCGCCGTTTGGGAATTGGTTGAGTTCGGTAGCAACGACTGGAATGTGCAAGAGTTGTGCCAATGACTGCGCAACTGCTGTATTTGAAGAACCGTGTACAATTTTCATAACAGCCTCTCTTGGTTTGTTTGATACTTTCCCTAACAGCGGATCAAATTATCTTACCCTAGCTACCTTTGTGCTCTGGTGCATTAATTAAACCACATTTTTTGTACTTCAGGCCACTGCCACATGGGCACGGTGAGTTGCGGTTAATTTTTGACACTGCTACTCCAGGTTGTGGTTTTGAACCACCCTTGGCGTTTGCGAGTGCTGCAGCCAAATCACTGCTGTTGCCTTTTGTTGATCGAGGTGCTTGAGCTTGACTTGGCAAGGTTGCATCGGCAACTTCTTTGGCAAGTGGTTCATTGATGTTCTCTTTGATTTCCTTTGCTCTGCTCAAATCAATGGTTGGTTGCTGAGTTTGTTGCTGCTGGAGTTGTACGCGGAAAATGCGCAGTGCAATGGTTGACTCAATACTTGCGATGAGTTGCTCAAACATTGTAAAGGATTCTTTTTTGTACTCAGAAAGGACGGTTTTTTTATCACCGCGCAACCAAATTCCATCACGCAAACTATCCATTTGGTCCAAGTGATCCATCCATTTTTCATCAATACTTGAGACAGAAACAAATCGATCGAGCATGAGTGCTTGCTGTTCACCAATTTTACTTTCACGCTGCTCATACGCATTTTTGGCCACCTCAAATAGTTTTTCAACAATATCTTCGGTGTCTTCAAATTTTGAGATTTCAGTGAGCATGTGTCGTTGTGAAGCTTCGTCAAACGGGATAATTTTGACAAATTCTTTGATAATGGCGTCGTACTCATCTTCAGTAAAATTCTCTGGGGCACGCATTGTTACACTGGTGCGAATCTCATCTTTGACGTACTGTAAGATGTGAGACTTGAGATTTTCTTCGCCTGTCTCATCATCAGTTTTTTCTGTAGCTGCCTCAAGCAAGCGGCGGCGGCGTTTGTAAATAATATCGCGGTGAGTGTTCATGACGTCGTCAAACTCAACCAAACGTTTTCGTTGATCAAAGAAAAATCCTTCAACTTTGACCTGTGCCGACTCGATGGCTTTGCTGACCATACCGTGTTCAATTGGTTGGTCTTCCTCCATTTTCAGGAAGTCCATAATTTTGGAGATTTGCTCTCCGCCAAAAATACGCATGATTTCATCTTCAAGTGATAAGAAAAATTGCGATACACCAGGATCACCTTGTCGACCAGCGCGGCCACGTAGCTGATTGTCGATACGGCGAGATTCATGTCGCTCAGTACCCAAAATGTACAAGCCACCGGCGGCCACAACTTCGTCATGGTCTTTTTTCCAGGTTTTGAGCGCTTTGGCATACTCAGCCAATTTGTAGTTATTTGGATTGATAGATGGCGGCAATCGCAACTCGCTCACGAGCGCTTTTGTCTTTGCATCTAACTCAGTTTTTGTAGTGAGTGTGGCTTTGCGGAAATCTTTGAGCTCAGGAGTAGCACCTCCCAACACAATGTCGACACCACGGCCAGCGATGTTGGTAGCAACGGTAATTGCTCCCTTGCGTCCGGCATCAGAAATAATAAAAGCTTCACGCTCATTATTTTTTGCGTTGAGGACTTCGTGAGCGATTTTTTTGCGTTTCAAGAAATTCGAAATTATTTGATTGTGTTCAATAGAACGAGTACCAATCAAAATTGGTTGGCCTTTGGCGTTAATTTCCTCAACAGCTTTGGTGATGGCACTGTATTTGGCCGCGGTCGTTTTATACACCACGTCTGCTTTGTCATTTCGTTGTACATTTTGATTTGTTGGCACCACCAACACATCAAGATTATAAATTTGTTTAAACTCTTCAGACTCTGTGACGGCAGTTCCAGTCATACCAGAGAGTTTTTCGTACAAACGGAAGTAGTTTTGAATAGAAATAGTAGCCAGTGTGCGTGATTCTTGCTGGATTTTTGCTCCTTCTTTGGCTTCAATAGCCTGGTGAAGGCCATCTGAATAGCGGCGGCCATGCATCAGACGACCGGTGTGTTCATCCACAATAATAACCTCGTTATCACGCACGATGTACTCTTTATCGCGATGGTACAAGGTTTTTGCCTTGAGGGCTGATTCCACTTGATGAATAACATCAAAACTCTCTTCATATAAATTAGAGACATTGAGTTTTTGTTCAATACGCTTGACCCCCAGATCTGTAAGGACTGCAGATCGAGCTTTTTCGTCCACCTTGTAGTCAACATCTTTTGCTAATGAAGTCACCATTTTGGCAAACTCAAAGTATTTTTGGGTTGGTGCGGTATCTGGCGCGGAAATGATCAATGGAGTTCTAGCTTCATCAATCAAAATAGA
>CAZOZK010000102.1:0-3242 GCA_964584245.1 uncultured Pseudomonadales bacterium
ATACAACTTCTAGAAAACCCAACAATTCAAGAAATCAAAACAGGAATTATGACTCTTGCCAGTTTGCCCGCGAATGCTAGTATTATTAGTAATCGTCTTACAAAATATGATCCTGACTCGTTCAAAGAGTCATTCAAAAACATAGTACATACAGTATGGAAAGAATGGAGAAACCTATGAAAGTACTTGAACATACCTACGCAGTTATTTTAGCCGGTGGTGGTGGAACTCGCTTGTGGCCAAAATCGAGAACAGAAACCCCAAAACAATTTTTACGCTTAACCGGTAAACAAACAATGATGCAGATTGCTGCAAACAGATTGACCAAATTTATTCCTTGGGATCGAGTTATTGTCGTCACAAATGAACTCTATCGAGATGAAGTTCACAATCAACTTCCTGAAGTTCCAAAGGAAAATATTTTGGCTGAGCCAAGTAAAAAAGATACTGCTTTGGCCATGTTAGTTGGTGCGTTGTTTGCAAAATCTAAGGATCCACAAGCAGTGGTAATTAATGGTGCTTCAGATCACGTCGTGACCAAAGAACAAGAGTTTGTCCGCGTTATGAAAGCAGCTGCTGAAGTGGCTTGGCAAGGCACACACTTGGTAACTGTTGGTATCACACCAACATTCCCTTCAAGTGCATTTGGCTACATTAAAATTGGAGAGGACATCAATAAAGTCCAAGGATTGACCGTGTTTAAAGTTGCTAGTTTCACAGAAAAACCAAATACAGCAACCGCTCGAGGATTTATCTCAACTGGAAAATACTTCTGGAATGCAAACATGTACGTCTGGTCAGCAGCCGCACTGCAACAGGCTTTCATCACCCACATGCCAAGTATGTACGAGTTGACTAAAAAACTTGCCGATATGTCGAGTGCAGAATTCCACGCAAGTCTTAAAGATATTTATGGTGCTGCAGAAGCAATTTCAATTGATTATGCAATCTCTGAAAAAGCCGACAACCTCGTGCTCATTCCAGGTGATTTTGGTTGGGATGACGTTGGTAACTGGGACGTTGTCTATAACTTAGGTAAAAAAGATCTCGCTGGTAATGTGGTGATTAGTGAAGAGGATCAAATCAAGACTCTCACCATCAACTCACAAAACAATCTTATTCACACAAATAATAGATTGATTGCCATGATTGGCGTTAATGAGATGATTGTTATTGATACTCCAGAAATCATCATGATTGCACCAAAAAACTTGAGTCAAGATGTTAAAAAAATAGTCGAGCGTCTCAAGGAAGAAGGCAAAGAAGAATATCTGTAATTGTGAGGGACCTCTTCTCAGTATAGAATACACATACACTATGCTATCGTACGAACAACAAAAAAGAATTCTTGACTTGGTTGTGGCTTTTGCCCTTTTTATCGTCTTCTTACCTATCTGGGTCATTATCCCGGTCTTAATTCTTTTGGAGTCAGGCACACCAATTATTTTCAAACACAAACGAGTTGGCAAAGATGGCAAAGAGTTTTATCTGTATAAATTCAGATCCATGGTAAAAGATGCTGATGAACTTTTGCACCAAAAAGACAGTGAACTCCTCAAAAAATTTAAAGAAGGTGATTGGAAGATAAAAAATGATCCACGTATCACCAAACTTGGTAAAGTCTTGCGCTCACTCACTATTGATGAATTTCCACAACTCTACAATGTGATGCAAGGGCAGATGAGTATGGTAGGACCACGCGCGTATCTCAAAAAAGAACTGGATGAACAGACAAGTAGATATCCAAAAACTAAAGAGTATGTTTCAGCTATTTTGTCGGTCAAACCAGGTATTACTGGGCCATGGCAAACAAGCGGCAGAAATGAAGTTCCCTTTGAGCAACGAGCCAAAATGGACGCTGAGTACGCCAAGAAACAATCAATTCTCAACGATATTGCTATCTTACTTCGTACCCCAAAAGCCATGATTTCTAAATGGTGAAATATCACCAATTGCCAGCACGCCTCAAATATTGTTACAATGATTGTCAGGCCGTGTGAATATATGAATACCAAACCAACTACGCAACCAAACGAAGATTTAGCACTTACCCCTGACCTCATGGACAATCGAGTCATTGGTCATAAAACAGTTGAAGTAGAAATCACAGACGATATAGAACAATCAAATCAATCAAGTACAAGTCACCAAGATAATGAAAAGGATCCAATGACATCCCCAGAATCACTCATCAATCAAGATGATACAACCGCAGAAATGAAAACACCTGAGCACAGTGGCATCAAACCACTTGATCTTTCCGATTCTAGTACAGATTCAGACCAATCAAAACCAAAACGCAAAAATTGGTTTTCACGACACAAGAGAGGTCTTGGCATTTTTTTCGTGATCCTACTTTTTATTCTTGGAGTAACTGGCGGAATTGGTTTTTACACCTACTCGGTTGCAATGGAGATTCAAGAAGAAGGCAAAGTTGCAGCAGCTTTGGCACGTACAGCACTCGATAATTTTAAAGGCCAAAACTTGCCAGCAACTGAACAAGCACTCAAAGACCTCAAAGCACAAGTTGGCACAATTGAATCTAGCTACAATAAAATGCAGTTCGTTTCTATGGTCCCATTTGCTAACGCATACTTCACTGATGGGAAACAAGGTTTAGTCGCAGCAAATGCTGGAGTTGATGCTGGTCTTAAGGCTATTGCCGCGATTACTCCCTATGCTGATGTGCTTGGCTTTACCGCAGAAGAGGTAACTCCAGAAGCTGGTACCGCAGCAAATCGCGTACAACTTATTTTAGATACACTTGAAATTATCATGCCAACGATTGATGAAATTAATAAGGATCTAACTATTGCTTCAGATGCACTTGCTACTATTGATCCAAATCGCTACCCAGAAACGGTGCGTGGTATCGAAGTCCGTGGTCAATTAATTGAAGCAAAAGATACGCTCGATAATGCACAGACACTTTTGGCAGATTACCGACCAATTTTAGAATACTTGCCAGAAATTGCAGGCAATGGTGGAGAACGAAAGAAATACTTAGTGTTGTTCCAAAATGACAATGAACTTCGCCCAACCGGTGGATTCTTAACTGCTTACTCAGTTATTTTCATCGAGAACGGAGTCGTGACACCAGAAAAATCTGACGACATCTACGAGTTAGATAAAAAATTCAAGAAACGCGTAGCAATCCCTGAAGCTTTGGGTCGGTACCTAACCACCGAAAAATACTTCAATCTACGTGATATGAATATCTCACCGGACTTTATCACTTCAAT
>CAZOZK010000103.1:0-3225 GCA_964584245.1 uncultured Pseudomonadales bacterium
AGGAACCGCCAAGTATTCTAGAATTCCGAGTGTAAAAATGGTCGCATAAAATAGCATTCCGAATGCTGATACAGGAATAGGGCCAATTTTTGCCCACTTACTTTGCAGTACCGTGCCGCAATCAAAGCCACCGCCGCAGACTGGAATTTTTCCAGAAAATTCTTCGTAGGTGACATAGCCAGAATCTGCAATACCAATCATGCTGACACCAATTACCAAAAGTGTAAGAAATGAGATGAGTTGTGTGCGCAGGGTTGTGGTCATATTTTTATGGTGCTACTTTCATTCATTTTACTACTTTGTTGGTTACAATCCAGTAGGCGTTGCTCTCGTTTTTAGGGCCGTCAGCAAGATATTTTTGTAGTAGTGATAGGTTGCTTATTTGCCACCTTTGTGTTGATTCAGCGTCGGAAATGAGATGGCAAAAGCGTGGTGATGAGTTTGGATTCTCTCCTTTGTTTGCATTTTGACCAACCATTTTTCGTTGCCAATTTAAGAGATAGTCGCCGGGCTCTGGATCTGGGATGAGTCCAGAATCTTGTAATTTTTGGGAGCGCGAAAATAAATTTGGTAGCGTGTCAAACTGCCAGTTTGCAATGGAGGCAAGAGCATTTGGAGCCATGAGTTCAGAAATCTGTGTTATCAGTTCTTGTCTAGTCTCTTGGCCAGGAATGTGGTGCATCACCCCAAAACAAACAATGAGATCATATTTTTTAGTGCTGAGAGGTAATTTTTGGAGCAGAGATTCAACAATATCAACTTGCTCAAAATCTGTAGTAACATTTTGTAGATTCAGTGTTCGTACTTGTGCTTTTCGTAGCAAAAATTCGTTGAAATCAATGCCGGTATATTCAATCTTTGTGTCGATTTCAGCAAGATTTGTCACTTCAGATAGCCACAGTGCAAAGCGACCATTTCCGCAGCCAATATCAAGCACCCGCAGCGCATCCCCAGATTTTCCCTCGATAAGTTTTAAGATATATGGCCTCAAAACTTCCCATCCCTCCCAAGAATATGAGCGAGAATCATCAAAACTATCAGCCACTCTGTCGTAAAATTCTTGGTTGAGTTGGTTTAGGAAACGAATACTTGAGTTTTGCATAGTATAATAGCAGGGTGTCTACCTACTCTTTTGATTATACCCCGTATCTTGAACAGTTGGTGCCCATGCTCAAAGAGTTTGAGAAAACTCGTGTTAGCCGTTCTGGCTTGAGCAAGTCCGATTATATCAAGATTAGTAAAAAACATACCAAGCCCGACGGGTCGTTGTTTAGCAAAAATGATGTTATTCAAGCGTATCGCCAGCTGGCTGGGACACATGGTTTGGCGCCGTTTAGTCAGGAGCTGGTGCAAAAGCTGCAGATGAAGCCGACCAGGACGATTTCTGGGGTCGCTCCAATTACTGTTTTGACCAAGCCGTTTCCGTGTCCGGGTAAGTGCATTTTTTGTCCGAACGATGTGCGCATGCCCAAGAGTTATTTGAGTGATGAGCCCGGCGCGCAGCGTGCCGAGCGAAATTATTTTGATCCCTATCTGCAAACATATAATCGGCTTCAGGCTTTGCACAATATTGGGCATCAGGTCAGTAAGGCTGAAATTATTGTTTTGGGTGGCACGTGGTCTTTTTACTCGCAGGAGTATCAAATTTGGTTTATTAAAGAGTGTTTTAGAGCTTTGAATGACTTTGGAGCTAACTCAGTGTTGGGAGCTACTCGCGTGGATGATCGTGAACGCATTATTGCCAAGTATGAAGAGATGAACGAAGTCTACAAGCAGGCAAAGCAGCATTCGAGTACCGATAACCCTGCAGATAACAAACGAACGCTGGCTGAGCATGAAATTGATGGTGCGTTTTTGGGTGAATCATATAATCAGGTTGTTTCGCAGTTGTATGTTGCGCCGGAGCGCAAGGCTGGGTTTGACAAATTTCAGAGTGCAAGTTGGGAGGAGTTGGAAGCTCAGCAGAAAACCAATGAGTTGGCGGTGGTTCGATGCGTTGGGCTGGTGGTTGAGACGCGGCCGGATAATATTTCAGTGGCAGAGGTTCGCAGAATTCGTCGATTGGGGTGTACCAAAACTCAGATTGGGGTGCAGAGCTTGCAGGATGAGGTGTTGGAGATGAATAAGCGCGGCCACGGAGTGGCCGCGACACGCAAAGCCTTCAAACTGCTTCGACAGGCTGGATTCAAAATCCACGCCCACTGGATGGCAAACTTATATGGATCAAATGTTGAACTAGATAAAAAAGATTATGATCTGCTTTTTTCAGATCCCGATTTCAAACCCGACGAACTTAAAATCTACCCTTGCTCACTTATCAACAGTGCCGAGCTCATGCAGTACTACAAAGATGGTCGTTGGAAGCCGTACTCGCATGAAGAGTTGCTGGATGTTGTCACCCACGCGCTTGCTGCTACTCCACCCTACTGTCGGCTGACTCGGGTAATTCGTGATATCCCATCGACCGATATTGTCACAGGAAATAAGTTGACTAACTTTCGCCAGATTGCCCAAGACTCGCTCAACAAAGATGGTGGCGTGATGCACGATATTCGCGCTCGCGAAATTCGCGGCGACGAAATTCATCCAGAAAAATTAGAATTTGTTGTCCATGAGTATGAAACTTCTGTCAGCACAGAGTATTTTTTGCAGTATGTTTGTGAGGATAAACTGGTTGGCTTTTTGCGTTTGAGTTTGCCAACGGGTGAAGCATATATAAAACCAATTTTTGAAGAGCTTGCTGGGGCGGCCATGATTCGCGAAATTCATGTCTACGGCCCAACGGTCAAAGTCGGTGGTAGTGATTTTGGCAAACCTCAACATTTGGGAATTGGTACGGCATTGATTGAGCAGGCGAAAAAAATTACATTGAATGCAAATAAGGATAACAATGTAGACGCCAATAGTAAAAATGATTCAATCCAAACGTATTCCAAGCTGGCGGTCATCAGCTCAATTGGCACAAAAGAATACTATCGAAGTCGTGGATTTTATGACGGGGAGCTGTATCAGTTCATGGATCTAAAAGATTAATCTTCTTTATCCATCTCAAATCTTTCTCTGGTGAACTGGAGTTTTCGTTTTATGACTTTTTCGATATCTACATTCATTTCGTTTGCGAGTAAGATCAGTGAAGCAAGGACATCAGCAAATTCATCCTCAACGTTTTCTCTACTAAATGCTTCAATTTTTACGTTTCGTTGCAAGTTCATGCTGGTCAAAATT
>CAZOZK010000104.1:0-3215 GCA_964584245.1 uncultured Pseudomonadales bacterium
GTTAATATACTCAGAAATATTTTCCCTTATAATTTTTTCAAGAATTTTCTTTTGCTGAGGTAAAGACTTTGCGTGATCAGTTGATAATCTAAGAGCTCCAAGCAGTTTGTGTTTGACCGGTCCTGTGAGCGTATCTTTGAAAAAACTTGGGATTGCTGAAATGATTGTCTGAGTAATTTTTTTATTAAGCGGCAGGGGATCAGGTAAGCCAGCAGCATCAACTAACAGTAATCCTGAGATTGGTGGCGTGGTATTTTGTGCATAACTTGCCGCGGCGATGGCTGCGATTTTTCCGCCAAATGAATGCCCCAATACTACGACTGGTTGCGATTTTGATAGATCTAAACTATCAATAAAAGCAGCTAACCAAAGAGCATATTGTTCTGAGTTCCAAGCGACTATGTTTCCAGATTGATCTGGGCCGAGCGTGCTTTTGCCAAACGCAGGTAAGTCAGGAATAACCAGTTGATATTTTTCCGAGAGTTTACCAATGACGGGACTCCAACACTGCCAATCTTGTAACCAGCCGTGGAGTAAAATCAACGTTGGTGCGTTCTTTTTTTGAAAAAATTGATAGCTGGTTTGTGTTTCTAAAAGTGATGTGAGCATGTATATTTTGCAGTGCTTTCTTGCCGCACGATGGTATCCTAATTTTATCTTTCAATCCTATTACTTTCCAAGTAGCGCAAGAAAACGACGGGGGCATCTTCTAAGAAAAATTGTTGAAATTCTTGGTAGATCGCTCGGCGATCATTTGCTTCAATTGTGGTGCGACCTCGCTCCAACAATGCATCAATGCGAGTATTTTTGTACTGGATAAAGTTGGTGCTCTGGCCAGAATGCCACAAAGGATATTGATCTGGATCTGCGGGGATTTGTTGTCCAATAAGTAGTGCATCAAAATTTGTAGTATCAGGAAAGTTAGAAACCTTGACCGTAATTGAAACCGCTAAGCGGTCACATTCTTCAGCCTTGCTGTCTTTTTTAGCTTTGCAGGCTTCAACTGCTTGTCTGCCAAAATCTTCCCAGTATTGTTTAATTTGCTCAGCATCTGACTGAAAATTACCGGTAGTCGTGAGTGAAAATGTGAGCGGAACTGAAGGAATTTCATCTAAAAAGCGTTCAATTCCTCTAGTAATATCAAAGTCATATCGTTTGGCACTATCAAGATAGACCCACGAATTTTTAGCAATAGGACTGAAAGCTCGAATTTCTTCATCTGCAGTAGGCAGAGCATACGACAAACCTTGGCGAATATTTTTTGGAAACAGTGGGGAAGCATTATTGAAGAACACAGCCAAATATCTGTCAGAGCGCACTTCAGAAGTTATCGTTGTATTTGGCCAAGTATCAAGGTCAAACTTGCGGTTCATATCGGGCAAAATATCTACTGAACCATGCTTAAATGCCGTCACTGCTTGGTCCTCTGTCAAGTAAAATCGATAAATAATACGCTCTCGTGGATGGTCTAAAACCAATTCTCTCAATCGATTATTTTTCATTTTATAATCAACAACTTTATACGTTCCAATACCAACGGGCATAGGGCGACTTAAAAAAAGTAGGTATCGAGTTTGAACACTCCGAATAAGTGGTTGTGCAACTACTGTTGGAAATGGCACATATGCATCAGGCAACTTAAACAATACATCATTCTGAGTGCGGATTATTTCCACATCTTTAAAGTTGTAGTTGACATCTTCTGTGGTAACTGGCTTGCCATCTTGCCATACTAAATTGGTGCGCAGCACAAAGCGATAGGTTCGGCCTTCGTCTTCGGCAATCCATCTATCGGCAATACTTGAACTGACGGTGCCGTTTGTTTCAATCTTGGTCAATCCTAAACTAATTTTTTCAGAAATGGTTGGTGGCAGCGTATCCAAAGAATAATCACCAACGACACCAACGTAGGTTCGTTTTTTCTGTTCAATAGTTGTGATAAGTCTGGGAAGTACCAATGAGAAAAATCCAATAGCAAACACAAGTGTTACGAACATGATCATGCCATGTTTACGAAGATAAGCAGTAAGATACCAATAATATTTACGCATGGTGCAGAACAGCTTGAGTAGTGACTATAGCATCAACTATAGCAAGAAGTAGGTGATTGAGCTAGCTATAAACAATCCAATACCGACAATGGTAAAGTAGAATAACGCGCTCTCTAAACCTCGTCGAGTGTGGTATGTTTCACCACCACCGCTCCAAGTTGCGCCAAACCCAGAACCTTGGGCTTGCAGCAAAATTGCCGCAATCAAGCTAATGGCTAAGACTATTTGAAAGATGAGTACTGCTGTTTGCATAAATGACTATCAAGATATCGTTGTATTTTGTACTGTAGTGTACCGTGTATGGCATTGAGATGCAACTTGGGTACTTCGTAACCAGAGTGGCCAAGTCTTAGGTTGCAACTTTTTGCTCAATCACTTCTCGTGAAACGTTCACTGTGACAGTTCCAGGATAGGTGAGTTTCTCTTTGATCTCATCTCGAATCTTAGTAGCCAAGACCATGACATCACTATCTTTGGTGACTTCTGGATCAAGAAGGACACGAATTTCGCGACCAGCTTGGATTGCGTATGCTTGGCGGATGCCGTCATACTGCATAGCGATATCCTCAAGTGCTTTGAGACGTTTGACGTATTCGTCATAATTTTCGTAGCGAGCGCCAGGTCGTGCACCAGAGATTGCGTCAGCAATATACACAATCATTTGTTCAACGCCGGAGAATGGTTCATCCTCATGGTGCTGAGCAATACAGTCAATGACTGGTTGTGGTAAACCAAATTTTTTGGCAATACGTACCCCGAGTTCAACGTGACTACCATCTTCATCTTCTGACACTTTTCCAATATCATGGAGGAGACAGCCGAGTTTAACTATTTGTACATCAGCTTTGAGTTCATGAGCGATTTTGATACCAATCCTTGTTTCCTCAAGTGTGTGAGCAATCAAGTTCTGACCGTACGAGAATCTATACTTGAATTTACCAAGTAATCTCATGAGGTCGGTCGGCAAGTTATAGACGCCAACTTCATGACAAAGCTGTTTTCCAGCTTCAAAGGTGACTTTATCCATTTCAGTTCGAACTTTGTTGACGACTTCTTCGATACGAGTTGGTTGGATACGACCATCTTTAATCAAGCGCTCCAAAGAAATTCGAGCAATTTCTCTTCGAACTGGGTCGAAACAAGATAGGCGAACTTCGGTTGGTG
>CAZOZK010000105.1:0-3199 GCA_964584245.1 uncultured Pseudomonadales bacterium
CAATCTTGATATCTACAGTATTTCTGGTTGGGCACCTGATTCAAAGCAGCTCCTGATTTATGCTACTACCCAAACTTTTAGTTCAATATATGCAGGTGAAGGTGGCCCTCATTTACCTGACCCAATTCCACATGACTTGTATTACCAAGATATGAGATTTCCAGATGGGTTTTACTTACTCAATATTGAAAATGGGACTATCAAGCAGATTCCTGAACTTAAAGAGTTTGGGAAATGGATTAATTCAGAACAATTACTGACAACTAATAGCACTAATTGGGTAGGTCAAAAATTGGCAATTCTTGATTTAAAGACAAGAAAAGTGACAGAAACTGAAATAGGTACGAGATTTTTATCATCACAAATAAGTTTTGATTCTGTGGGAAAATTTTGGACATATAATATTGGTATCCGTCAAGGCGAACAAGAACTTACAAAAAGCCAACTCGTTAGAGCAGAGTTTCCCAATAAGGAAGGAGAAATTATTGCGTCAGGTTCTTATGCTGAGTTTCAGTGGCCTAAGATTTCTCCAAACGGAAAAAGAGTAGCTTATTCTAGACAAGTAGCACGGCAGGAAGATAGTGGAGATAATCCAACTGATGTATACATTTGGGAAGATGGCACTAGTACAAAGATAGCCTATGGAAGGCTTTTATGGTTGAACGACAATAACTTGATATTTGAGGAATATCGAGAGATAGAAGGTAAAGTAACTCGAAAAATTTACAAATATGATTTTTCTTCAAAAGAAATAAATTCACTAAATTAGACAAAAAGGTAGATGTAAGATACCTTTCCAAATGACTAGAGAATTGCGTTACAATGTATTCTGTGCCAGAAATTAAAGAGACAATTAATCAGGGAGAAACTGTTGCAAACGGAATCGTTACACCTAAATTTGAGGAGAAAACGGGTCAATCAATAGTATCAAAATCCCCAAAAAAAACTCCCCGCTGGCTCATTCCGGTTGGACTCGGCCTGCTCGGCGGCCTCCTCGTCCTCTTTTTTGCCTACAAATTTTTCATTTCAAATGTTTCTAGCATTTTTGTGTCATCACAATTTGGGCAGGGCTTAAATCAAGGCAAGGACTCAAACCAAAATCAACAACAAGAGCCAACCCCAACTCCGGTGCCGACGCCGCCAATCTACACAGTTGCGCTGCTTGGGTACGGAGGGGCTGGGCATGATGGTGGCGCGCTCACCGACTCGATTATGGTTGCCAAAATTGACACCGGCGCCAAAAATATTGGACTCATTTCTGTGCCGCGCGACAGCTGGGTGAGCCTGCCCACCAACGGTTGGGATCAGCCGGAGCAACACTGGAAAATCAACGCCGCGTACGCCATTGGCATCGACGATCGTGGGTATCCAAACAAGCCAGTTGAGTTTACTGGGGATGCGGGAGGTGGTTCGCTTGCACGTTATGGTCTCGAGGAAATTGTGGGATTTCCGGTGCAGCATTTTATGGCGGTGGATTTTACAGGATTCAAAAAAGCAATTGATGTGCTTGGTGGAATTACGGTGAAAGTTGAGCGACCGCTCATCGATCCGTACTATCCAATTCCAGGAAATGAGGATGAAACGTGCGGCGTATCTGAAGAAGAAATTACTCAGAGAGTGGCCACGCTTTCTGGGGATTTACTGCAACAAGAATTTTCGTGTCGATATGAAGTGCTTTCTTTTGAGCCGGGCAAGCAGCTGATGGATGGTGAAACTGCTCTCAAGTACGCGCGCTCGCGACATGCTCAAAATGATGGGGGAGATTTTAATCGCTCGCGCCGCCAACGCTCGGTGCTCTTTGCCGCGCGCGACAAAATCCTGGCCATCGATTTTATCCCCAAAATTATTCCCTTTTTGCAAACAATCACCGGCCACGTGCGAACTGATATGCCGATTGAATTTATTCGTGAGATGCTGGCGAGACGCGACGAATTTTTAGAGTATGAGGTTGTTGCAATTCCGCTTACTACCGACGCGACAAACGCGCTAGGAATTTCAACCAGCGCCAACGGTCAAAGTATAGTGGTGCCAAAAGACGCAAGCCGCTCCGCGGTGCTGGCAAATGAGGTGAACTGGAACTCGGTGCATGAGTATATTGATTTTCAATTATTGAACTCAAATGGTCCATAAAAAAAATGAGCCCCACGCACGCGTGAGGCCCAAATGTCTATTTGAATAGCTTTTTTTTCATCCACCATGTCATAGCGTGGGCGCAGAATACTACTGCCCAAACATCCCACGTGGGATGTTTGACAATGATTAAATATATGGTTATTACCGCACTGAGTGCGGCCCAGTTCAACAGCATTTTATAATTCTTCTCACACAACAATGTGTAGAGAAAAAAAATTGCGAATGCCATAGAAAGAAAATAAGTTAAGGGGTCATACATATTTCTCCCTTTCCATAATTAAATAGACTGATTAGCTAATCACTACTACTTGTCCTCGCATTGAGGACCAGTACTGATTAGCTTGCAGTCTTATTTTGTATGTTAATGTGCAGAATCAATTTCTATTAAACCAGTAATTATAGCACTCTAACGTCCTATAGTCAATATTTTAAGGATGTTGCGCGGATGAATTCAGTTTGAAGAAATGAAAAAATCAAAATATGTTTTGTACCAGGGGAGAGATTCGAACTCTCGACCTTGGGTTTATGAATCCCATGCTCTAACCAACTGAGCTACCCTGGCAAGGTATCTAGAATGCGCGGTGCTCATAGTACTGCACAATCGCAAGAATCTAGACTCAAATTATATCAAGAAAATCAGGATTTGGAGGACTTAAATTGAAATATGGGATTTAGTTGGTATAATCCACGGATGAGAATTCAAGGAGAGCGAGTATCAACTCAAAAGGAGCAATCCAAAACTGAGCTTGAAAAGACAGCTGAAACTAACATCCAAATGTATTTTCTCTTGTTTAAGAGAGGGGATGTGGTTGCAAAACTTAGAGTACTGACTGCTTGTTGTGAAGATGTTGCAGTTTTAAAATATTTTCGTATATCAGAAGATGATCCAAAGATTCAATCCAAGGTTGAAGTAATAATTTTAGGTCAGTTTCTTACTATTTTTTCAAATGAAATAAAAGCAGGTAATTATGATCCAGTGAAGGTTGGTGAATCATTTATAGAGTATCTTGAATTCATTGCCGCACATAAAGATTATGAAGCTTTATTTACTCCTCAATTAATATTT
>CAZOZK010000106.1:0-3195 GCA_964584245.1 uncultured Pseudomonadales bacterium
GGAATCTCGTACTAAACCGCACCCTAGGAACAAGAAATGAAGCTTATGTCTTCTTTTCTTGTCAAGAGTCCGAGGCGGGGGGGTGGTCGGCAGCGATCACTAAACTCTTCCCCGCCCCATAATCTGTATGTCAATGTTTTCCCCTCTCATTTCTTAATTGATTTGAGGGGGGATTTTCTGAGGGTATGAAAGATGCTACATACAATGCATACTTCGTATCTTGAGAAAGTCGTCGAGTACTAAACAAAAGAACTATGAAAAAAGTACTAAAAAAAATTACAACAAAAACAGTCAATCAATCTCAACCATTGGTATCTGTTATCATGCCTGTGCATAATGCACAGACCTATTTGGCTGAGGCTATCGAAAGTATTGTCAACCAAACCTACTCTAATTTAGAGTTGCTGGTTATTGACGATGCATCTACAGATACTTCAGTTTCTATTGCCAAAAAGTACGCAAAAAAATACCCAACAAAAGTAAAAGTCTATCAAACACCAAGTGTTACTAACTCAGCAGGAAATGGTGCAACAAACTTTGGACTTAAATATGCCAAAGGTGCATTTATTGCTCGTATGGATGCTGATGATATCGCATTGCCACAGCGCATAACAACACAAGTGGCATACATGGTGCAGCACCCACAGGTTATCTTGTGTGGTAGTCAAGCTGAAGTCGTTGATGGCGCTGGAAAGCACACAGGAGTCAAGACACTACCGCTGTCTCATGCAGCTATTTATGATACCTATGGTGTAATCCACCCCATCATCCACCCTACTGTCATGATTCGTCGTTCGTTGTTGCCTGACCCAAACAAAATTTACCAAATGAAGTGGGATGTGAACGACGACTACTACACATTTTTCACCTTGCTTCAGTATGGTGAGTTTGTAAACTTACCTGAACTATTGCTCAAGTATCGTATTCATGGCAAAAATTTGTCACTGATAAATCCAAAACAAAAGTTTTTTAATTCAGTGCGAATTCGTATTGAAGCTATTAGAAAACTTGACTATAAGATATCTCTGAAATCATTGGCAACGATGATTGCGCAGGTCATTATTGTTACGTGTATTCCTGAGAAACTGATAGTGCCTTTGTACATGTTAATTCGGGGTATAAAAAAGCAATCTACTAAATCTGATAGCAAATCTAAGACTACAGTTGCTTTCCAATAAGCACAAAATAGACTACTATAGTTCTATGGAGTCTTTTTTACAAAAACTCACTCATTTTTTGTGGCGGTTTTGGCCAATTGTTTTCTTGTGCATCATCCAGATATTTTTAGTCTCTACAAACTTTACACCCAACACTCATTTAGTCGGCTGGGACAATCTCTTTCCTGAGTTTAATTTTAATCTAAACTTTGAACGGACGCTGTTCGGTTCCTGGCAAGAATATCGTGGACTTGGCTATGAAGATGGCATGTCACACACAGCTAATCTTCCCTACTATCTGTTGTTGTATTTCTTTTCTTTATTTTTGCCCGAGATGAGCCTTCGCTATGTGGGTATGTTCTTTACACACCTATTGGGTGGAGTAGGAATGTATGTGCTCATACTTTCTCTACTCACAGGCCTTGCTGCACTCAAGAAAAAAGATTTTGTCAGCAAAAAAGATCTATGGCTTACACGGTTGCTCCACCAACTGCCAGCATTGGTAGGTGCACTTTTTTATCAGTATAACTTTGCAACAATTCAGATGTACTATCTGCCTTTTGAGCCTTTTTCGGTTCATTTTGCATTTTTGCCTTGGCTCATCTTGTGCATATCTCAGTATTTGCAGACAAAACAACGTAGCTGGCTATTTTGGCTGGCAGGATTTTCGTTTGCCGCAGCAAGCCAGGCTCATGTGCCTACTGTGTTTATTTCTTTTGGATTTATTGTGGGGTTTTTCATGCTCTTCTCGTTTATCAAAGATAGAACAGCAAGTATTAAACCCATTTTACTGGTGATCCTTATTTTGTTTACTACAAACGCATTCTGGGGAGTTCCATTTGCCTACTCCACCATACGTAATGCTCACATTATTGCTAACTCAAAAAATAATCAGATGGCTACGCCAGATATTTTTGTCAAAAATCAAAAGTTTGGCACTTTTAAGAACACGGTTTTGCTCAGAGGTTTTTCGCTCGATTATATCCAATATGACCACACCAGTGACAAAAGTGACTACATGATGAAGCAGTGGATAAGCTATATTGAGCGAGATGAAGTACAGCAACTGGGCTGGGTGTTTTTTATACTTTCATTGGCTGGCATAGTCGTATCACTTGTACGCCGTGATACGTATATATACCCCTATATTGCATCCTTTGCTTTTACGTTTAGTGTAATTGGAAATGATATTCCTGGTGTTGAAGTTGTTTCGTTTGTACTTAGGAATTATGTGCCGCTCTTTAAAGAGATTTTTCGGTTTGTTTTTACCAAATTTTTTATTTTACACGCATTCAGCCTTTCAATACTTATCGCGTTGAGTGTTGCTGCTTTGGCACAGTATGGTCATAAGTATTTAAAGCTTTTTTTGGTAAGCACTGCATCTGTACTAGTCATATGTGCGATTTTT
The DNA here is from genome assembly GCA_964584245.1 of uncultured Pseudomonadales bacterium. GTDB lineage: Bacteria > Patescibacteriota > Microgenomatia > UBA1400 > PJMF01 > CAZOZK01. The sequence continues at coordinate 2,566 of CAZOZK010000106.1, forward strand.
TATACTGTAAAACCGGCATTTCAAGGTAATTTCTTTCATCCCCTTTTACGTGAAGCAATTCCTCAAGAATACACACAACTTTTTGAGTTCTTTAAAGATAAAAACAAAGACGAGCGTATAGCGATTCTCCCCATTCCTTGGTACTGGGCTTGGACACAATATGAATGGGGTGTCATTGGCTCGGGCTTTCAATGGTTTGGATTGCAACAACCTACTTTGGATTTAGCCTTTATACCCTGGAGCCAAAAAAATGAAAATGTGCATTGGGAACTCATGTATGCACTAAGATCTGGAGATGTTTCTTTGCTCGAAACTGTTACTCGTAAGTATCAAATTCAGTGGTTGGTGGTGGATGAAAATATTCATTTGCCAAATCCTGATTCAGACCAGCTTGTAAAAAACTCGGTGGAGACTATTCTTGCTACTTCAGCAAGTTTTCAATTAGCAGAAAAATTTGGTGAGATTTCAGTCTATAAAGTAACCCAACCAATTCAATCAGATAATTTTGTATCTGTCATAGAAAAACCCGTTAACATTGGCCCCAAATCACTCACACAAGAAAATGATCAGGCAGCTTCCGATCATCTGTTGTATCAAACAAATCAAAATGAATCCTTTGACCAGTATTAC
>CAZOZK010000107.1:0-3191 GCA_964584245.1 uncultured Pseudomonadales bacterium
CTATCAAAAAACTGAAAAAGGCTTTGAACTTTTGGCACAGAAAAATATTGACTTTGGTGGAGGATTTGAACGTATTCTAGCTGCAGCATTTGGCAATCCAGATGTATTTACCACTGAGATTTTCCAGCCAATAATCAAGCAACTCGAGCGAATCTCAAAAAAGACCTATGGAGATCCTGAATATATTCGAGCTTTTCGGGTGATTGCTGACCATATTCGCGCTGCAGTTATGTTAGCTGGTGATGGTGTGTTTCCTTCAAGTAAGGCTCAAGGCTATTTTTCTCGCCGCTTACTTCGACGGGCTATTCGTTATGGAAAAAACCTTGGCATTGAAACACATTTTTTGGATGAACTAGTTCCAGTTGTGGTGGGCATGTACAGCAAAGCCTATCCAGAGTTAGTTGCACAAACTGAAGTCATCGCGAATGGATTTAAAGATGAAGAAGCAAAATTTGCGCAAGCACTGCGAAAAGGTCTACGTGAAATTGAGAAAATTGAAGCACTCACCGGCCAGGTTGCGTTTCATTTGTACGAGACATACGGATTTCCGTTTGAGCTTACCCAAGAAATCGCAGCTGAGCGAGGTCAGACCATTACCCAAGCCAGTTTTGATGAAGCTAAAAAACAGCACGCCGATGCATCTCGCACTGCATCTGCTGGCAAGTTTAAAGGTGGATTAGCCGAGCATACCGAAATTACAACTAAGTACCACACGGCTACTCATTTGCTCCATGCGGCTTTGCGCCAGATTTTGGGAACACATGTACAGCAGCAAGGTTCGAATATCACCAATGAGCGATTACGTTTTGACTTTTCGCATCCACAAGCAATGACTCCAGAAGAAATCAAAGCTGTTGAAGCACAAATCAATCAATGGGTAGAAGCTGCTTTGCCAGTCCACAAACAAATCATGCCAAAAGATGATGCAATTGCATCAGGGGCTATCGCATTTTTCCGCGAGAAATATCCTGACGAAGTTTCTGTCTATTCAATTGGGGTAAACCCAGATGGTGCGGCACATGATCTAACACAAGGATGGATTTCAAAAGAGTTGTGTGGCGGGCCACATATTGAAAATACTTCGAGTATCGGCGCAGTAACTGTCACCAAAGAGCAATCTGCAGGTGCTGGAGTGCGCAGAATTTATATCGAAATTAAGTAACTCTTTTTTGTCTCAAAATCCAGCATTTTGTGCCACCTGCCAAGCGCCTCTTTATTTCATACCTACTTATTCTGTATACTGGAGTTTAGTGTATGGAACTACTACCGTTTTTTTCTCGTAAAAAAGTCGAGGAAGATCAGATCTTCCTTGCGTTGGTTATAACGAACGTCACTGTTCAAGCTGGTTTGTGGCGTGTGGCGGATGGTATTCTTTCGATTGATTCAGTTTCTGATGTCAAACCATACACAACAGATGATTCGTTATTGACATCGACCGACAGTGTCTTGCAGCAACTTGGCAAAGACTCAGAAAAAACTGATGAAGTTGTTTTTGGTTTTGAACTGGATTGGGTTGATGTAACGGGCATTAGTGACTCCAAGAAGCCGCTGCTAAAAAAACTCACCACTGAGTTATCGCTTAAACCAACTGGCTTTGTAGTTATTCCAGAGGCTCTTTTGCACGCACTCCAAAAAGAAGATCCTCATTGTTCAGTACTGTTGATTCAACTTGCGGTACATCAATTAACAGTGACGCTTATCAAACAGGGAACCATTTTGAGTTCCGAGCGAGTTGGTCGGTCAGATGATGTAGTTTCCGATGTCACCGAAGCAATTGCCCGATTTAATGACGCTGTTTTAGCCGGTTCGTTGCCGGGCAAGATGATTTTGGCTGGCATTGGTCTAAGTGATTCAGCCATTCGTGAGCAACAGCAAAAATTGCTCACCCATTCTTGGGCAGATCACCATACATTTGTGCATCCTCCAGTTATTGAAATGGTCCCAGAAGATATGGTTATTAAATCCGTGATTCAAGAAGGTGGCAAAGCTGTGGTCGAGTCGCAAGGCGTGCAGGTGCAGATTGCTGGTGAGCCAGAGCAGGTTGAACCCGCTCAAGCCCAAGAAAGCCCGACTGAATTAGCTGTTTTGCCTGACCAAGCCGAGTTCCCGTCATCAAAAGAAACGGTTCATTTTGATCAATTTAATCAATCAGCAGCGGTGTCGCAGCATCCTGGTCAGTTGTCGCCAGATAGCGATTTAGTTTCAGATAACTTGACCCAACCATTTATGCACATACAAGGAGCCGCACTAAAAACAGCTCAGACAACAGTCGCGGCTAGGGTTGCGGATACTGTTCGAGTCATTACGCAAGCTGCTAGTTCTATGACCGCGGGTTCAAGTACTCCTCCTAATTTCACCACGTCTACATCTCACAAAACCACAACTGTTACTACTCGAAAAAAATCCATCCAAAACTGGCTTGCAAAACATATGTTTTTTATTTTGGCCGGATTTATTCCAGGCATAATTGCTTTAATAATTATTGCGCTTTCCGCACTCTACCTATCTCGCGCTGCAGTTGTTATGGTCTGGCTTAAAAAAGAATTCATCTCTAAAGACATTGCCGTGACGCTTGATTCTAAAATCGCCCAGTCGCAACCAGATGCTTTGGTTCTCAAAGCCACCACCACAACCAAAGAAGTTTCGGGCACTGACTCGATTGCTGCTAGTGGTGTAAAACAGGTTGGCGAAAAAGCTACCGGAACAGTCACTATTTTCAACAAAACCGATTCTGTAAAAAAATTTAGTGCAGGCACTGAGCTAAAATCAGGAGCGCTTCGCTTCGTGCTCGATTCTGAAGTCGAAGTGGCTTCTGCTAGTGTCAGTCAATCTTCATCAGCAGATAGTGAAACTAGAGTGTTTGGAAAAACAGATGCCAAGGTAACAGCTGCCAAAATTGGTGCGGAATCAAATATTGCCGGCGATATTGATATGCAAATTGGTGATTTTGCATCGAGTACCTATACAGCTCAGAGTAAATCAGCTTTTGCCGGTGGAGCAAGCCGCGAAGTTCGAGTTGTTAGCAAGGAAGACCAAGCAAAACTGCTCACAAACGTTAAAAATGCATTGCTCGCTCAAGCAACTGAGGACTTTAAGAAAGAGTCTTCGGCTGGGGTCTCAATCATCCCAACAGGAAAAACTAATGTTATCAAATCTACCTATGATGCAGAAGTTGGCGAGGAAGTTGCCAG
>CAZOZK010000108.1:0-2842 GCA_964584245.1 uncultured Pseudomonadales bacterium
CTCTCCCCCGTTTTTTGAGATACGACTAATCGGATTGGAATTCCAATCAAATCGGCGTCCGCAAATTTTTTGCCAGGTGATTCATCTCGCTCATCCCACAACACCTCTACACCTTTTGCGAGCAGCTCTTCGTACAAAGCCTGGGCTTTTTCTTCCCCGCCGCGCAGCGAAATCAGGTGAACCTGGAATGGAGCAATGCTCTCTGGCCAGATAATACCGCGATCATCATGGTGCGTTTCCACCACCGTCGCCAAGGTTCTGCCCAGCCCAATGCCGTAACAACCCATGTAGTATGGTCGCATGGTGCCGTCTTGGTCGATAAAGGTGGCGTTACTCATTTTTTCTGAGTAATGGTAGCCAAGTTGGAAAATATTTCCCACCTCAATACCGTGTTTCTCCACCAATTTTGAGTTGCCATCAGGAGCAATAAAGCCTGGTTGAGCCATGGCGATATCTCCTTCGATATCCAGCGTATAATCTCGATCAATGTTGATGTTGAGCGCATCCGCATGTTTTTTGTTTGCACCGCCATACATATTTTTGACTGTTCGTAGCGATGTATCCCCCACAATAACCAGTTTTTTGATGGTTATGTTGCCAACGGTGATGCCATTTCCATCACTATTTCTCTTGGCAAACTCCTCCTGCAACCCAACTGGAGCAATAAAGCCGGGCTCACTACCAATTGCCCGAACCTCTTCGTCCGAAGCCATTCGCAGCTGATTTGCGCCGCCCAAGTGTTGGAGTTTTGTTTCGTTCACATCAAGATCGCCACGAATCACGGCCAAGTACATGATACCGGTTGTGATATCAAACATCATCACGTCTTTCATCTGCTGCCAGAGTGGCAAACCGTGCAGCGCTACGCCGTCGACCATGGTGTTGCCCCGAACTGCTTCGACTTCTTTATACTCAAGAACTTCATCAGCAAGATTCATATCCAAGCGCTGGAATTTTGCAATGTCCTCGTGGGCAATGTACTTTCCATCCTCAGAAATAAAGAAGCGGCCTTCGCCTTCTGGATGCTCGACTTGAAATTCATGACAGTACTCGCCGCCGATGTAGCCGTTGTCAGCTTCGACCATGAGACTTTTCAGGCCGGCTCGCTCGTAAATGCGGGTGTAGGTTTCTGCCATTTTGTCGTACTCGATTTTGAAATCGGTGGCGTCAACGTGAAACGAGTACGCATCTTTCATGATAAACTCGCGAACGCGTAGCAATCCTCCGCGTGCTCGCAGCTCGTCACGGAATTTGTTCGAAAATTGATACACATTTACTGGCAGATCTTTGTAGGTGAGTTGGCGTTTTCGTGCCACATCCACAAACATTTCCTCGGCAGTTCCACCTAGTGCAAATTGTGCGCCGCGTCGGTCCCGGACTTTCATGAGCTCAAAGCCTGTGGTGTTGGTGCGGTTGGTTTCTTCCCATAACTCGAGGGGGTGCAGGGTTGGTGTGATCATTTCTTGCGCGCCAGCCTTGTCCATTTCTTGTTTGATGATGGCTTTCAATTTGTCGTGGACTCTCCAGCCTAGTGGCAAAAAGAAGTAGCGGCCGGCCGCAGATTCCTCAATAAATCCTGCTTTTGACAGCAGTTGATGACTGATAAATTTTGTTTGTTTGGAATCGCCGTACTGGGTTTTCCCAAAGAGTTTCGAGTATTTCATAGTTGTTCCTTTTTAATATTAGTTTCTATTTTTTAATTTTTATTTTTCGCCCGTTGGAGCAAAAAAAATCAAAATTGCTACAAAAAAAGCCCTTGCACATACACAATACTAGATTATGTATATACAAGGGCCTCCAATGGGAGACGGTACCACCTTGTTATTGTATTTCTTTGCAGAAATACACTTGTGAGCCACGTGTTTGAAAAATTGCAATTTTTCGTATGGCTCCGACATATGCTAACGGTTGTCTGCCGAATGAGTTAGGGATGTTTGCTAACGCTGTAGTCAAACTCTGGTCCTCATCAATTCTGCGTTGCATGACATGTTCATGCGTGTTGCACTGTGAGTTAGGAGCTCACATAGCCATCTCTTTGGCTGAATTTTTCTTTTTTCGTACGTTAAGGTGCTTTGCTAGCTAGTAATAAGTATAGCAAAGTATTTTTTTTTGGAAAGAGCGGAAAAAAATACTTATTTTTGTGCTAATAAATCAAAAAGCTGTTGTGGTGTTTCAACTTCTACACAACCTAAATTTTGAAGTTTAGATTTTACTATTGTCGAAAGAGTATCTTTGATAAAGAAGACCTGTTTTTTGAATTTCCGTGCTGTGGTTATTGTATCCAGGTTACGATCTCTGAGATCGTAAATTCCGCATACAAGAAATAAATCACAGGAGTTAGTAAGTATTGTATTACGCTTATCATAATTTTCTTTGTTACTAGGGATTTTTTGATGTGTTGCAAATGGATCTTTTGATGGTCCCATTAATGATAGTAATCCACCACCTTCTGTTTTTTGCCAAATGATTTCAAAGTATGTATTTATTCCTGCTTTCCCGAAAAGATTATAATGCCTCATGTTTATTGGACCAGTTTGAAAAACTAGTGTTGATAATCGTGGGTCATTTGCACTTACATCTAAAATATGCGATAAAATAGTGGTGGGTCTCACTCCTTGCCCAGCACCATCTGGTGTTGCAATAAAGTTAATACCTACTGGATATTCATCTGAGTACTCTCTACTATCAAAAAATATTTTAAGGAAACCCTCAAAGAACAGCTTTATTTTTTGAAAATCAGTTTTTTTGATTTCTATACTGCTCAAAATTGTTGGGGAAAATACGCCGTTTGTTTGTTCAATCTCTTGAAGTGGAGTCCCTAAAAGATAAAGTAAGGGTAAGT
>CAZOZK010000109.1:0-2769 GCA_964584245.1 uncultured Pseudomonadales bacterium
ATTTAGAGGACGAATATATACAATTTCCTGAGTTTTATTGTTTCTACAAATCAACTTAAACTGTGTTTTTTCGGCCATATTAAATCGAGATTATACATCACCAGCCAAATTCATAAATCAATTATAAACATCATCACTCCACACTCCCTACAAACAGAGTGTCTCCACTGAACTGGCCTGTCACGGTCACAGTTTGACCGACATACATGCTAAGGTCGACACTCAAACTTTCGATTTGCTCTGGAATGCCGCCCGCTTGCTGCAGATAATACTTGCCTGAAATTTCAGAAATCATGCCAGTTTTGGTGGTATCACCAGATTTTTGGTCGGCTGGAACTACGGCGCCAGAATTATTTGGAGTTGATGTTGGACTGGAAGCAGAACAAGCCGAAAAAATGAATCCACATACAAAAACCAGACTAATTACTTTTAGGACGTTCAGTGAATTTTTCATATAAATAATAGTACCACGACACAGCGGCACATCCAAAATACCCTCTTACTCCCCCAAAATCAAATCCAACAGGGCCATGCGGGTGTACAAGCCGGATCGCATCTGCTCAAAATAGCGGGCGCGGGGGTCTTCGTCGACTTCGCGCATGATCTCCCCCACTCGAGGTAATGGATGCATGATTATCGAATTTTTTGGCATTTGCTGAACCATGTGGCGAGTCAACACAAACCGATCCTTGAGGTGCTCGTACTCATCAACCTTACCCGCTTTTTCGAACCACTCTTTTTGTACACGGGTCATGTAAACCACATCGGCGGTTTTGAGCACACCAGACAATGAGTTTGTTTCCTCAATCTCTATTTTTTTGGATAATCCAGCCACCAACTCCTTTGGCGCGCGCAATTCATCGGGTGATACAAACGTTATCTTGTTCTTTCCACTCGAACTGCCACTACTTGATCCGCCCGTCACCCCCAGCAATTTCGCCAATGATTTTATGGTTCGCCCATACAGTAAATCTCCCACCATCACGATATGTAAATTATCACTTCGCTTAAAATGTTGATAAATTGTGTAGAGATCCAAAATTGCCTGCGAGGGATGCTCCAACTTGCCCGAGCCCGCATTAATAATTGGCACAGGTGACGCATCAGCCGCCACCTGCGAAGACGAATCATCTGGATGGCGCAACACCACCGCATCCGCCCCGGTAGTCTGATAAATGCTACGCATGGTATCCTCTAAACTCTCCCCTTTGGTGACGGAGCTAAACTCCTCCATGCCATGAATACTGGTCACATACGCGCCCAGACGTTGGGCTGCGGCCACAAACGACGAAAAAGTGCGGGTACTTGGTTGATAAAAAAGCACTGCCACGGACTTGCCGCGCAGCGGCTCAAAAACCTTCTTTTGTTCAACGACTTGACGCATGCTATCTGCTCGAGAAAAAATTGTTTTAATTTGATCCAATTTCGTGATTTGATCAATACTAATAAAATCTTTGCCCTGCAGAAATTGCTTCATACATCAGCCTTTCTTGGTTTATTTTTTTGGTTGAACGGCTTCTTTCTTTTTCTTTGGTTTTGCAACTTCCCTATCCTGCTGGGTAGTTTCCGCTTCCTTTATTTTCTGAGTCGTTGAAACCTCAGGATTGTGCTTTCGCACCACTTTTACCACACCGCCAAATTCAGCCAAAATTGTCTGTTTTTTCTCAATAAATGGCGTTTTTTCAGACACAGCCAGGACAGCCGGACGAACCAGTGCAATCAACTCCTTATGATGCTCTTCTGTCGAAAAATCCTCTGGCAAAATAAACGCTGCAGAAACAGGAGCACACGCCAACACCTTTGCCAAACGCACACCCTGCGCTTGTTTTGGTCTATCTGGGCCTTTTAACTCCTTTACACGCACATCAGATTCCACCCCGACAATAAACATATCCCCCTGCTTCGCGGCGGCCTCAAAAAACGCTTTGTGCTCATCGTGCAACAAATCAAACACACCGGTAGCTAAGACAATTTTTTTACCGTTATCCTGAGCTCTCGTCAGAAAAGTACTCACTGACTTTAAACTTTTTGAAACACTACTTTTAGAATTTGACATGTAATCCTCTTTTCCATCCTAAGTATAACTGTTTTTTTGTATCTCGGGGATGAAAAAATGCGGTGTGCAAATCCACCTGTTCAATTGTTTTGTGAGGACGCATGTAACCAATTTGAATCAAGTACGCCATGAAGTTGAGCAAAAATAAGACTGGGGATAGTACTGGTGATGCAAGAAACGATAAAACGGATACTGCAGCACTTTTTTTTGATTTGGCATGTAATTCAGCATGAGTCTGTCGATTTTTTGCTTGAACAACTCTGCCAGAAAAATACAAAGGCAATCTATAGAAAGCCCATTTGTTGTGGAGTAAAAATGAAAGTTCGGTTGAAGTTCTAGTTTTTTCATGATCCGCCAAATATACGAACTTTGCCTGGCACAATTCATACGCGCTGTACAACGTCCAACGTTTTTTTGGCAAAGCCAAGTGCGTTTCCTCGAGCCAAAAATTAAAACACCAGCTATTTGGTTCCTCGGTGTGCCACGATCTGCGCTTGCCCTTCATCCAACCATAGAGAACGATGAGCGGCCGGGAAATCCAAAGCCGATTCGCCTGGGTGATGATCAAAAAATCGATGTCATCTTTTGAGCGCACCGCACCGGCCGCGACTGACCCGGTTAGCACCACAGCCTTCACAAAAGGAATTTTTGATGCAAACTTGAGCAGCCCTTGAATTTCAGTATATTTTTGATCCACCAATAAAAAAGAAAAA
>CAZOZK010000110.1:0-2725 GCA_964584245.1 uncultured Pseudomonadales bacterium
TGAATCTCCTTCTGCTTCTTCAAAACTCTCACCATCTTCAGAAAATTGTACCTCGACTTCATCAGTATCGAATGGATTTGGTAACGTTAAGTCATACTCAAAAGTACCGTTATCCATGGACGAAGTAATTTCGTAGGCAGTTTTTGTGGTGAGGCCAATTGCTTGAGCAACTTCATCACTCAAAGTGATTTCTTGGATTTTGAGGTTTCCGCCTTCTTCTGGCAATTTTGTAAACGAAACACTGACTGTTTTATTTGATGGATAGACATAGGTTGTGTTGAGTTCAACACTTGCTACTTCATACAATCCACTGCGCACCCAAAGTGATTCGCCTTCGGTCAATTCTAATGACTCGGCCCCGTATGAAACAAATGATACTGGTTGATTTTCGGTATCGGTAGCTGATTGAGCTGCTATTGCTGCAAAATCTTCTTCAATCTGCAACGAGGTAACTATTTGACCAGTTTGGGTTTTGACTATGATTCTTTTAGGAGTTGCTTTGATCGTATCTTCTCCAGATTGAGATCCTAAAAAGACTTCAGTAGTGGTAGCACTGAAAGCACCCATAGCGCCTTGCAAAATACCATCATGTTCATAGTAAATAGCATATTGGGTTGGAACTTGATTTGATTGCTCGGTTACTTCATTGGAAAGTGTTAACGATAGACTGTGGGTTTGCGCATTAAATGTAGCTTTGGATATTTCTTGCTTTTGAGCCTGTGAAACACTTTGCACTTCTATTGACTGATTTGCGTATGCTTGTCCGACAATTGAAAACAAAGGAAAGAATTGACTAAGTACAAGTGAAAAAAGTAAATAACAACTAACGAGCTTTTGAAAAAACATTTTTTGCACTTTATTCATAGTTTGTGTGTGTATATTCTGACTACATCCACTTGTATAATAGATGTAATAATAGGGTTAGTTACTTTTTGTTTTGTGACACAATGTGACACAAAATAACTGCTAATTATATCACAGTACTAGCATATATATCAAAAATAGCCGAACTATGCAAACAATAAAAAACCTCTACTCCATTAGCAAAATACTCCTGGCAACAATAGCCGCTAGTTTTTTCTTGAGTTTGACCGCTCAGCCAGCTTTGGCATTACCTACAGACCTTTCAGAGGCCATAACTTCATTTGACTCACTAATTACCATTAATAAAGATACGTCCATTACTATCAAAGAAACTGTTGTGTACGAAACCACCTCGGAAAAACATGGCATCTATCGCTATATCCCCGAGTACTATCACGAAGAGGGTTATAAAAAACATCTGCCCATTTCAAAAATCACCGTAACTGACGAAACTGGCCTGCCAATTCAGTATGAAAAAAACTCAGAAAATAACTCGGTTTTCCTTAAAATTGGAGATCCTTACACAACTTTTAGCGGAGAAAAAACCTATATCATTACCTACACAATTGCTCGAGCTCTTGATCGATTTGAGACCCACGACGAGTTATATTGGGATATTACTGGTGAGGGTTGGAGTATGCCAATTCTTAACACAACAGCCAAAATTGTCTCTCCACATGCGCAGATGACTGAATTAGCTTGCTATAGCGGATATATTGGAGAAAATGACACGCTCTGCAGTGCAGATCAAGATACCTTCAGCATCTCATATCCAGTCGAGGTCAACTATAACGAGAACGTCACGATTGCGCTCAAACTGGATCCAGAAAATGAGTTAGCATTTCCCAGTGAAGCAATGAATCAGAGTATTTTTATAGCAAATAACTGGACTATTGGACTACTTCCGCTGCCACTATTGATGATTATTTGGATCTGGTGGACCAAAGGTCGCGACTATGCTTTTGTAAGTGCAAATGTCTACAATCTTGATCCATCTCAACCACAAAGAAAAGTATTTCCGAGCATGTTTGCTCGTGAGCCACTGGTCTATGCCCCACTTGATATGGTTACACCCGGACAAGCTGGCGTGCTGCTCAACGAGAAAGTGACCCCTGTGGCTATTATTTCTGAAATCCTTGAACTTGCTCGAAAGAAATATCTAAAGATTGAGGCCATGAAAACGCCTGGTTTGGTAGGCAAGCTTTTTGGCGAAAAAACCGATTATCTCTTTACTAAACTCAAGGACATTCCTACTGATACTGCTAAAAATTCAGCGAGTGTGACCGCAGTTCAAGCACTGCTTTTCAAGAAAATTTTTGCCAATCGCGACAGTATTAGCGTCTCAAAACTCAAAGGTACTTTTTACACGACCATGCAGGCCGCTCAAAACCTTCTAGAAGACAGTTTAGTCAAAGAAAAACTCTACACTTCTAAACCAAGTGAAGCCAGAGGATTGTGGATTACCGTGTTTGTAATTTGCTTTGGTATCATGGCTGGCTTACTCGTCTGGCAGTTCGGGAGTGTCTCGATATACTGGCCGCTTGTTTTTGCCATTCCTCAACTGCCATTTGGCGTTTGGCTGGCATATAACATGCCTCAAAAAACCGCTGTAGGCACCAATGTGTGGTTACAAACTAGAGGCCTTCGTAAATCAATTCGCTACGGAGCGTGGAGAGAAAAAATCAAGGAAAAGCACCTGTTTATTGAAGAGGTCTTCCCGTTTGCTGTTGCTCTAGGTGTTGTGGACTCACTTGCCAGAGACATGGAAAAATTGAACATCCAACCACCAGAGTACCTGTCTTCTGGCGCTTTGAATAGTTTAAGTAGTGCTGCTTTTGTTAACTCATTTTCAAAAGAAGTG
>CAZOZK010000111.1:0-2576 GCA_964584245.1 uncultured Pseudomonadales bacterium
TGAAGGCTGCGGGAGTGTTCTGAACGGGAAACTCTTTGGGCCGGTGAGCCGACCAAAACAAATCACCATTGAAGCATTTGACCTTGAGGGCAAAAAATTTCAATTCACTGCTGACGGCATTTTAGGCAGAGTCATTCAACATGAATACGATCATATGTTTGGCATCGAATTTTTGGAAAAAATTTCTGACTACAAAAAGTTAATGACCGTTGAGTGGTACATTGAAAGAGTTAAGAATGATCCGGAAAATATCGCCGCATCCACTATTACTATTAAAGAGATTAAGAAATTTTAGTTTACTGTTTTTCACAAACTATTTTTTAATCTTCAACATTTTTTTTGCAGATTTTGAAGTTTTATGGAAAAAATCTAATAATGAACCTTGTTGTCGTTTTCGATAGAGCCAAAGAAGCACTATGCCAGCAAAAATTGCTAGAATGAGATAGCCAATTTTTTCTAAGCTTTCAAATCCTTCACTGAGGGAGTCTATTGCTTCAGCACTTGTGAAACCCATATAAAGATAGATAGCGTTTCGAACACAGAGACCAAAAAAAGTACTGGAGATATATGTTTTAATGTCAATTTTAAGTAACCCAGATATGACTGAAACAGGTGCCGTTGGAATAACAGGAATTGCTCTCATAAAAAAAAGTGCAATATCGTCTCGTTTTCCCTCACCCAGGAATTTGCCTAAGCCTTCAGTGTCTTTATGTGACACTCCCAAAAATTTTCCGAATTTGTCTATGATGATATCTTCTGTTTTATCTGCAAGTATATAGATGATCAGACTCCCAAATGTTTTACTACATGCACCAATTATTGCAAGAAGTAGGATAAATATCAGCGGACTACTTTGGGCAGCTGAAATTGAGCCTGCAAGCATCATAACTAATGGTGAAGGAATTGGAGCGATCACTTCTTCTACTAGTGATCCGATAAATACAAACCAAGTGACTGGAACTTGTTGTGCTAACATTTCTAACCAGTTAATTATTGCTTGCATACGATATTCAGTTTACATGATAAATCTGTTCCAGAATAGAGTTGTAAGCTAATTTTTCCTTTTCTTTCTTGCTGGTATATAATCTTCAGTAAGATCAAGAAAACTTTTCAGCTTAAAAAAATTAGTGAATTTTATTTTGTGAGAATCAAAGTATAAAAGTGGCACACCATGAAAGACACTCAAATCAAACTTACTAGCGAGCAAAAAGATGAGATTAAAGCTCATTTGAAAAAGTACTTTATTGATGAACTGGAAACAGAATTGAGTAATTTAGAATCAGACATTTTAATCGATTTCTTGACCACCAAAATTGGAAAATATTACTATAATGTCGGCGTGACAGATACAATCACTTCACTAAAAGATAAAATTGAAGATTTAGTTTTGCTGATTAGGGAGTGATGATTAATAATCTGCGTAGTTTAATTTTTACTTCGGCTCCTATTTACCCATAAAAAAACACTCAGGCATTAATCATTTCTGAAAAACGCTCTGAGTGTTTCTAAGTTACTTATCTCTATACCTGAACTGTAACCCCATTTTCAGCATCTGGAGCAGCTACAGTCACTATATTATTAGCATTGACTGCGACAAAGTACCCAGTGTTTGCAGCGGTTCCGCCACTTGGATCTAAAGGAAGTGAAATCAAGAATGGTGCAAGACTGGTGGTAAGGTTGTCACAAGTGACACAAGTACCAATTTCCGTAGAAGCTTGACTTGTTGCAAGAACAGAAGGCAGTGCGCCGTCGTTATCAACGATATATTGATGTACCGCTGTGAGAATACTATTTACGTCGTTCCATCGGCGAGAGTTTCGTGCATCTGCAAAACGAGTGACCGGATCTAACGCAACGAAGACAACCGTCGCTAAAATTGCAATAATTGCAATAACGACTAATAACTCAATCAAAGTAAAACCCTTTTGGTTTTTAAGTGATTTGGTAAAGCGGGCAAGCTGTAGCATAACTCTTCGTTCTGTACGTAATTGTGTAACGTACGTATTATTTTCCTACTACTATAAGTAAATCAAATTCCCCCTCACTTGGCAATGGTGAGTTCTCAAATGTAACAATTGGGTTTACTGCAAAAGAGCGCTTTGGTAGAGTTGTAGTGACATCTTTCAAAACGGTGTCAAGATACGAGAAAAGATCAGCTTTGATTGAAGTCTGTTTTGATTGAACTAGAAACCCATTTACCTCTGCAGTTTGACTATTAGCAGTGGTAATTTTTTCAAACCCATTTGTTCTGAGTTGCGCTGCAACTGATGCTGCTGCTCCAGAAATACTTGAGCCATTGAGTACTTGAACTGAAATACTTTTGGGATCAAATGAAAGTTCTGAATTCGGTGTTGCTGATTGAGTTGCTGTAATTAGTACATTTTCTACTTTGGTATCTATTTTGGATGCCTCTTTTAATACCGTTGTTGCTTCAGTAGTTTGTTTTGGCTCTACTTTAGGGCTGTTCATTTTATATCCAAAATAAAAAACTAATTTTGCTGTTGCTAGTACTACTAAAAGTAAAAATAAAAGGATTCCTACAATAGTTTTTTTATTTTGTTTAAGCTTTTTTGTCT
>CAZOZK010000112.1:0-2543 GCA_964584245.1 uncultured Pseudomonadales bacterium
TAGACACTACATGAAAGCACACTATGTCTACAAAACCAGCTCACATCCTCGGTCTAAACAGCAGATATCAATACACCAAACTCAATCCTGCCTCAGCTAAAAAATATGGTTTCTCAAAACTGAGAACCAAAAGTTTGTTGCTCGAACATGCAATCCCCACAGCTCAGGTTTACCATGTGTTTGAACAACTCGACGATTTAGATACTATTAACTGGGATCTGATTCCCACACCGTTTGTGATAAAGCCAGCCAGTGGCAGCGCAGGTAAAGGCATTATTATCATCAATAAAAAAGCCGCTCAACAACAAATCTGGTTTAATCATGAAAATGAAAAATATTCAGTCGAAGATTTAAATTTGCACGTCACCAACATTCTCGATGGAGAGTTTAGCACTTGGGGCAGCCATCACAAAGCAATTGTTGAAGAAAAAATAACCTCACATCCAAAAATTGCCAAGTATTCATACAAAGGAACTCCTGATATTCGAGTCGTGGTATTCAACTCAGTTCCAATCATGGCTATGATCCGCATTCCTACCAAAGAATCTGAGGGCAAAGCAAATCTAGATAGAGGAGCCATTGGTTTGGGCATAGATTTAGCTACAGGGATCACCACCCATGGCGTGAAAGGGAAAGGAGAACGCATTACCCATTTTCCAAACTCGAAGAGAAAAGTTAACGGAATCAAAATTCCTTACTGGACCCAAGTTCTTGAGTTGGCAGTCAAAGCGGCGAATGCTGCTGGCTACACGTTTATGGGCGCAGATCTTTTTATTGAGGCAGAAAAAGGACCAATGATTGTTGAACTCAATGGATTTCCTGGCCTTTCTATTCAACTAGCAAATCGAGCAGGCATGAAAAAAAGAATTGATCGTGTTGAGGGTTTAGATGTGCGTGACGCAGCCCACGGTGTAAAAATTGCCCAAGCTTTATTCGCCGAAAGCTTCGCCGATGAAATTATTGCCAAAGAGGGTTTGAGTATTATTCCGACCAATCCAAAAATTGGTATTTTTGATGATAAAAATCAAGAGCACCCAATCCAAGCATTGGTAAATACAAGCCGTTTTCGCTCGGCACTTGCCGAAGAATTAGCAGAGCAAATGGGGTTAATTGATATCGATGATTTACTCTGGCAACAAGAGAGTATGGAAGGCAAAGTGCCGGTTGTTGAGGCCACACTGATCATCAAAGATCGAAAGGTAAAAACGGCAGTTATCATCTCCAAAAAATTGAACAGAAGTAAACACAAAATAGAGCTTGGCAAACATGATATTGAAGGATTTTTGATCGGCACAGAAATTGAATAACTAGCATGAGCTTACTAAAAAAATTAACTCCCATTAATCTCCTGGAAGAAAAAGAAAAATTCTTTGCGGATACTTCGTATAATCCACAATTTATATATGAAGAGAATATTGATGAAACTGAGTTGTATAAATATGGACTGCCAAAAAAAGACATTTTGGAAAAAGCTAAAAGGGTTGTTGCTGCAGCATATGCAAGTGGAAAAACAGAAAGTGATTTGGTCGCCCTTGATGGCCCAATTATTTCTCAACAAAAGGTAACCGACATGGTGCAAGCATTTTTACGAGCCCATGATTTGGAAGATCGCTTCAACATTTCTTGGTCTAGCTCATATATTTCTCGTGCAACTATTACTTCAGATACTATTAAATTAAAAACATCATCTGAATTTCGCCACTACGACACAATCGGCATGATCTATCATGAAATTGGAACCCATGCACTGCGCAGAATTAATTATGAACAACAACCATGGTATAAAAACAAAAAAAAATATGGATTACTAGCTGATTATTTGCCCACAGAAGAAGGCCTGGCAAGTATTCATTCATTGTTACCAAAAGAAAACAAAAGTGCATACAGTGTAGCACTGCGGTACATTGCAGTTGATTTTGCACAACACCATAGTTTTAGTGAACTCTGGGATTTTTTGACACCATATATCGATGAACTCGAAAAGCGTTGGATGATCTGCGTACGCCAAAAAAGAGGCATGACCGATACATCAAAATATGGTGGATTTACCAAAGATATTGTTTACTTCTCAGGCATGTTAGAAGTTATTGATTGGTTAATCAATAATTCCAACGACCTTAAATATTTATATTCTGGAAAAATATGTATAAAGGATGTAAAAAAAGTAAAATTATTATTGGAGAAGTCTGATGAGATTGTTATCAAATTGCCACTATTTATTAATGATCTCAAAAAATATTTTGAATTAATTGATCAAATTAGGAAAGAGAATAATCTTTAATATGAAAATAATAAACCTGGATAACTTCGGACTCACGCGATCAATGAAAGTGGAATGGGTATTTCCCAATAATATTGATATATTTGCAGAGATTAAAAGTAAATCTCTAAAAAAATTTCTAAAAAAAACTGACATGCTTTTAGAGGCAAATGAAATAACTTTAGTAAATGGAGAAATTAGTGAAGGTGAATATCTAGAATGGCTATTATTTTATAGAGAACAAATGAACAAAAACAACTTCAAAGCAATAGCAAATGAACAG
>CAZOZK010000113.1:0-2470 GCA_964584245.1 uncultured Pseudomonadales bacterium
TTATTTTGTTTTATATTAGGCTGGTTGTTTGACCATCCTAATTCTAGAATTTTTAAATATTTGCCAATAATCTTTCTTATCTTTGGAGTCTGTACTACTATTTTTATTTTCTACTTTGTGAGAGCGGCGAAAGCCAATTTAGTAGATTTAAAATTTGAGAACGATGCAGAAAGTTTACAAACACTTATAACAAAGCGACTTGGAATTTATGCGTATGTATTACAAAGCACTGCAGGGTTTATGAGTTCTTCAGAAAATGTGACTCGAAATGAATGGAAACAATTTGTGGAGAAGTTAGAAATTCAAACACAGTACCCTGGCATTCTTGGTGTTGGCTATGCTGAAGTCATAGAATCAAACCAACTTACGAACTTTGAAAATAAAATTAAGGCTGAAGGGTTTCCTGAATTTGAAGTTACCCCAGTTGGCAACAGAGAACTATATACATCAATTAAATATTTAGAACCATTTACTCCCGAAAATCAGAGAGCATTTGGTTTTGATATGTTCCAAGAATCAATACGTCATAAGGCAATGAGTTTATCAGCTCTGCTCAATAAACCAATAATATCTGGCAAAGTCACACTAGTACAAGAAGAAATAGAAAATCAGCCTGGGTTTTTGATGTATGTTCCGGTATTCAAAGATGTTCAAATTGATACGCGTTCTGCTTCAGCATCAGCTTTAGCTACTACCTCCACCTCCACGTCAGCTGCTACCTCAAAATTAATTGGCTATGTGTATAGCCCATTTAGGATGAGTGAATTCATGGGTGGGGCTTTGCAAAATGATGAGTATGCCATCGACATTGAAATTTTTGATGGACCACAGGATGAAACAAATAGTATTGATTCTGATGCCCAGCTGTTTAATTATGATGGTGCAAAGAACATGAAAGATCATTCTGAAGATTCTAGACTGGAAAAGCAGTTCACTGCAGATCTTTTTGGTCATTATTGGACCTTTCGATTCTTGGCTGATAAAAATTATGGACTTAGTGCTTTCGAAACCAATAGACATAGAATAGTCCTATTTGTTGGAAGTGTTTTCACTCTCATTATGTCGATTTTAATTCGTAACCTCACCTATACTAAAAGTGAAGCAATGAGAATTGCTCAAGATATGACTGTGGATATTAATACAAAAAATAATTTACTGGAAGAAGCTAATAAAGATTTAGTAACATTTAAACTAGCGGTCGAAAACTCTGGAGATCATGTGATTATCACTGATGCCGAAGGAAATATACTGTATGCAAATTCTGCTTTTGAAAAAATTACTGGATTTACAAGAGCTGAAGTACTAGGAAAGAAAGCAGGTTCAAAAGAGTTGTGGGGTGGGCTTATGGATACTACTTTTTATAAGAAATTGTGGCAAACAATCAAGATAGAAAAAAAACAGTTTCTGGGTGAAGTCACTAATCATAGAAAAAATGGTCAGATATATTATGCTCTCGCATCAATTTCACCAATTATAAATTCAGATGGTAATGTGGATTATTTTGTTGCAATTGAGAGAGATATCACAATTTTGAAGGAGCAAACAAAAAATCTTGAAGCAGCAGAGGCACGAGATGCAGCAATGTTAAACAGTATTGGAGATAGTCTTATAGCAGTTGATAAAGATACTATCGTTATCTTAGTTAATAAGAGTTTTGAAGAACAACTTGGTTGGAAGGCACATGAAATTGTTGGTAAGAAATTTGCTAGTGTCGTCAAACTAATAAATCGAGATGGAGAACTAGTCAGTGAGGTAGATAGACCTATTGCTCGTGCGTTACAAACAAAAGAAACTATAAACAGCAGTGCTTTGAATTCATTTGAATATATACGCAAAGATGGCACACTATTTGCCGTAACATTATCTGTATCTCCAATCATTTTAAACAACGAAGTAATCGGTGCGGTCGAAGTTTTTCGTGATGTATCAAAAGAAAAAGAAATTGACAAAGCAAAAACTGAGTTTGTTTCCCTCGCATCACATCAGCTACGAACACCATTAACGGCTATCAATTGGTATAGCGAGTTACTTAGTTCTGAAGATGACGGTAAACTTACGGAGGAACAAAAGACCTATGTGAATGAAATTTCTATAGGAAGTAAAAGAATGTCGGAATTAGTTTCGTCCTTACTTAATGTGTCCAGAATTGAGTTAGGCACATTTGAAGTTGATCCAGTGCCGACCGATTTACTCCAACTTGTATATAGTGTGATTGATGAGTTAAAACTCTTGATAGCTCAAAAACACACGCAGGTTCACGTAGTAGATAAGAAAATGGATCCTCTCTCTCTTGATCCCAAACTATTTAGAATGGTGTGTCTAAATCTACTAACCAATGCAATTAAATATACTCCTGACGGTGGAAGTGTAACTATAGATTTTGAGGGACAGTCAAATGCATACACGATCAAAATTTCTGATACAGGCTGTGGTATCCCAAAAAATCAGCAAGATAAGATTTTTAACAAAT
>CAZOZK010000114.1:0-2448 GCA_964584245.1 uncultured Pseudomonadales bacterium
ACAAATCAGCGTTGCCTAATGTATGCCAAAGTTTACACAACTTTTTAGCAAAATTAATCTGGGCACAACCTTTTCTCAATGGATTTTTTTGGGAGTAATTTTACTTTTGATTGCAGCTGGCTTGCGGCTATATCAACTCACAGAAATTCCTGCTGGTCTTACTTGGGATGAAGCCGCCATAGGCTACAACGGCTGGTCTGTCTGGGAAACCAAACGTGATGAATGGTTGCAGCTCGCACCGATATCCTTCACTTCATTTGGTGACTACAAAGCGCCGGTCGCAATCTATTTAGTTGGCATCTTTACTCATATATTTGGATTGAATACATTTGCAGTGCGTTTGCCTTTTGCGCTAACAGCCATTGTTGCATGTGCAGCCATGGGCTGGCTAGCATTTGAGTGGCGAGCAGCGCATGATTTTTTTGAAAAGAGGCGTTTAGGTTTGAGTACCATGCGCGAAAATTCAAAGCTTGCAGCGCATAGCTTTTCAATTTCAAACTATGCTGGATTTATTGTCCTAGCCATTTCACTGATCACTTTTTCTCCATGGCACCTACATTTTAGTAGAGCAGGATTTGAATCAGGATTAGCATTATTTTTTGTGCTACTTGGACTAAGTGCATGGTATCGCAGTATCAGAAAATCGGCGATTTTCTGGTTCATCTCAAGCATTCTTATGTTTGCTATTTCTTTGTACACGTACCACAGTGCAAAAATTGTTGTGCCCTTGATCGCTGTAGTTTTGCTCCTGCAAGCCAGTCGCTATTTATTGCAAAACAAAAAGAGAACAATTATCTGGGGTATAGTCGGAGCAGTTTTTGGTGTAATTCTCCTGTTTCCACTCGCATTTGATAGTTTGTATCGTGGCGGAGCTACTCGTTTTTCTCAAACAAGTGTTATTACCACTGATGCAAGTTTTACCTTTAAAACATACACCATAGCGAAAAATTTTGTATCTCACTTCACACCTAATTTCTTAGTCCTTGGAAAGATCACCAATTACAGACAAGGAATGGGAGAGTGGGGAATACTATTGCCGATTCCATTCATCGTGATTATTGGTTGGATTGGAGTAGCAATTTTCAATACCATTTCTGCAGTCAAAAATGGTCGAAACAATGCTGCATCATTTCTTCAATCCTCAAAAATGATCCCGCTTGCACTCATCGGTATTGGCTTTATTCCCTCATCGTTGGGAATTGATGAAGTACCTCACACAATTCGATCATTACTTGCATTACCAGGATTTATTTTACTGATTGTAGCCATTATCGAAGATATGATTGAGAAACTAAAAGCATCAAACATAAATATAAAAATTGTTGGTTCACATGGTGAGACTAATATTGTGGTAAAAAGTGTAATTGGATCTGGATTTTTGCTCCATGTAATCACCGTTATTGCGATGATTTCTATGTATTTCACTAGCTTCCAAGCAAAATCAAGTGATGCATTTATTAGCCAATATGTGCCAGCAATGAAACTAGCTCATGCGTATGCACTTGGAGAAGGTCAGCCTAAAAAAGATAAAATAATTGTTTCTTCTGCCTACGGCCAACCATATATCTTTACGCTTTTTGCAAATAAAATCTCACCTTACGCGTATCACAATGGAATCCTTATAAATTACGAATTCAAAAAATTAGATATGGGAGATTTTCAAAGACCAAATGCTG
The DNA here is from genome assembly GCA_964584245.1 of uncultured Pseudomonadales bacterium. Lineage (GTDB taxonomy): Bacteria > Patescibacteriota > Microgenomatia > UBA1400 > PJMF01 > CAZOZK01. The sequence goes on from CAZOZK010000114.1 coordinate 1,677, forward strand.
TAATTTTTGCGACCGAGTTAGACGAAGAATTCCTAGCACCACGAGCAGATTATGTTTTATATGGTCCGGATAACTCTGAGCAGTTTAAAGTATTTATAACAAAATGAAAAAAATTCTAAATACCAAACTAGTTTTTGTTTGTTTTTTTATTGTACTAGCTCTAGCATCTTTTATTCGATTGTATCGTCTTGATCTTGTCCCTTCTAGTCCTTACTGGGAAGAAGTTGCCCTTGGCTATGATGCCTACTCGATTTTAAAAACAGGTGCCGATCATCATGGCAATCGATTCCCAATTGTTGCGTTTGAATCATTCGGTGATTGGAAGCCATCACTGTATTTTTATGCAATAGTTCCCGCGATTTTGCTGTTTGATTTGAGCGTTACTGCCATTCGACTGCCTGCAGCACTCAGCGGGATAGTATTAGTTATGTTGATTGGATACTCAGCCTGGATGCTTGCCAAAACTATCTGGCCTCAAGATACATCTAAGTGGATGTGTAGTAGTTTAGTCGCGCTAACTGTCTCCACATTTTCGCCTTGGCTAGTTTTATTTTCGCGTGGGGGATGGGAAGTGATGTTAGGAACCACTTTATTATTTGCTGGAACGTTGCTTGGATTTCAAGTTATAAAAGAGGTAGAGGATGGTAAAACGGCTAAAAAAACTGAGCAATTACGCATAAACACTACTTCATTATTTTTCTGTGTACTGCTACTAATACTTTCATTGTATGCATACCACGGTACTCGAATGTTGGCGCCGTTGTTTGGCCTT
>CAZOZK010000115.1:0-2396 GCA_964584245.1 uncultured Pseudomonadales bacterium
CTAAACCAGTTTTTATTTTTATTGTTTTTTTGTTATTCCTCATAAGCTTTTTTACTAATCAAATTAATTCAATTTTTGTAAGTGTACTAAATCTAGCTACTGATCTTCCAAACAATCTATCCTACTATCACTCATTCTTATGGAGGCAACAAACGATAACTGTTCTATTTGCATTTATAGGAATATGCGTATCACTAGTTACTTATAAAAAATTCAAGATTGGGTTACAGTTACTACTACCAATTTCACTGTATTTGTTCTTTGTGTGTTTCCTTTTCATGCCGTATGTATCAAGATATATACTTCCAATTTTTCCACTATTATTTATTTTTGCAGGGGTAGCAATTGACTTTATTTCTACACATATTTCTAAGAAACTTCCACTTATTTTTGGAATGGTAATCACCTTATTTATTGTGGTCAATGGAGATACATTTACAATTAAACCTAGAGCATTTTATTCAGTTAACCGTGACATGCGTGAAGTTGCAATAATTGACTATGACAGCATATTTGAAATCATACAATCAAAAGGAAACCTTGAAGCGGGGAAGACCGCTGTGATTGATACATGGCCAGATCGTGTTAAATGGTATCTTGGTGAAAATAAAGAATATTTATATACCTATAGATGGATAAACTCTCCAGGTACAGTAAATGGACTTAGTATGAGTACTCCGTTTGAGGTTAATGAACTAGGTGAAAAAATTATTACTTCAACGGGTGTACCACCATTCAAATTAATTGGAGAACTTTCAGATTTGGAAATGGCTATGAGCAAATATGAATATGGCTTTATTTGGATTGATGACACTTCATTGCCTCAAGATATACAGGTGTATGTAAAAGAAAATTTTCACAAGGAATTGTACCTAGAATCATATCCGCCTGAGCTATTAGAAAACCCGTACTCCATCTGGCCTGGCACACTCTACAGTTGGGGATTTGAGACTCCAAACCCTTCCCATTCCAAACCAACCCAAGATATACTAGAATGAGGGAAGCATGACCACACAATTGTTTAAACGATCAGGCACCTATTTTGTCGGGCTGCTGATTTCAAAAGCCCTCAACCTATTTTTATTCGTATTTGTAGCGAAATTACTCCTACCGGCCGATTTTGGCTCAATTATTTACTACTCGACCATAATTGCCCTGGTCACCGTCATCGCAGATTTTGGCACCATACAGTGGTACCAAAAGCACACAACTATCTTGGCGAACAAAACTAAAGTCCTGCACAGCATGTTCAGCGCCAGAATGGTCACGTTTGGGATTTCTGTTTTGGCAATTGGCGCGTACCTGCTCATTTCACAACGATTTAGCATCTCGCTCTCACTTTTACTTTTGATGACTCTTATTCCCGAAGCGTTGCTCTCAATTTTTGATGGTTATTATCTAGAGAAAAAACAACCATACAAAATCAGTCTTAAACAAATAGCACGATCAATTATTTTGGTCATGTGTGTAGGAATTTTTTACACAAATTTGAGTTTGGAATTATTCGCGCTCGCTCTGTTCATTTCTGCATCACTGAATATCTTTTGGTTTGTGCCTTGGAAGTACTTCAAATCGTTTGTGTTTGACTTCAAACAGGCCATCAAAACACTCAAACAGTCTTCCCAATACGCGCTGCTCATCACCACAAGCTATGCGTATTCTCGAGGAGATTCACTCATTATTGAAAACAGCATTGGCTCAGCCGCACTGGGAATTTACTCAGCTGGATATCGTTATCTAGAAGGCTTGAGTTTACTCCCAAATGCACTAGCCCAAAATTTATTTCACATCTCAGCAAAAAAAGATTCACTCAGTAGTGGGCAGTTGATCAAAATCACGGGCATCATGGCTGGGCTCGGTGTGCTTGCAGGAGCTGCACTATTTTTGAGCTCCGACGTACTCACCACAACACTACTTGGTACGCAGTACGCACAGGCCGGCACAATTGTACGGATATTTTCTGCCGTGGTTGTCCTATTTTTTGTGAATGCACCACTGAGCACTGTTGTACAAAGTTCAGACTTACTCAAAAAATTTATTCCCTGGGGAATAACAAACACTCTTGCGAATTTGGCTTTAAATATTTTACTGATTCCGATGTACGGCGTTGTAGCAGCTGCGTATGTCATGTTGGCAACTGAAGTATTTGGCCTGATCATCAATCTAATTTTTGTTAAAAAAATCTATACAAAGTAATCTAAAACTATGCTCAAAGATATCTCGGTTGTAATTGTTAACTGGAACTCAAATGAGTTAGTGATTGAGCTGGTTAAACAGCTGGCCAATTTTATAGAAGAAATTATTGTAGTGGATAATAATTCAGATATACCTTTGAGCACTGTACTCAAAAACAATCAACAATGCACCGTTATTCAAAATAGCTACAACAGGGGATT
>CAZOZK010000116.1:0-2349 GCA_964584245.1 uncultured Pseudomonadales bacterium
CCATAAATGGACCGACCAACGTACAACAAATGCAGCCGTTGAGCAACTCGCGCGTCTGGATGTGTTGGCCTTGAATCAGCGCCGTATCAAAATCTTCGGCACCTATCTCGTTCTTAACGTACGCAACTTTTTCGCCTTGCTGCGCCAGATACTCTACCAAATGCTTAATAACCGTGGTTTTGCCCGAGCCCAAAAATCCAGTAAATACGGTGGTAGGGATTTTGGTGGAACCGGCTATTGAAAGCCCATTGGAAATCGTATCGTTCATCATAGAACTTCACTCTCCGGCATGCCAGATTCCTGGCCAGCTTTTCCGGTGCCACTTGGCAAAATATACATATCTTGGTTGTACTCACTGACTCCAACGAACTCAGCCTCACCGCGCACCACTCGCTCGAGCGATCGACAGTGCATACAGCCAGTGGCGCCGTTGGGACACTTAAACACCTGCAATTTTTTGGCTAACTTCATTTTTTTGGCAACTTCCAGAACGCGAGCATGTGCTTCTTTTGAGTCTGGCAGTGCGCGCTCACTTAACTCATCAGAAAATCCTAAGTACCAATAACTTGCTCCTAACACTTGGCGATGCTGGCAGTTTTCGACCAGCAACCGATAAATCGGCAGCTGCAGCGAATCACTTTTTTCTTCTTTTTTGCTGGTTTTAAAGTCGATAATATGCACGCTATCTACATCGGGAAAATACTCCAGCCAGTCAATCTTTCCGCACAAAATAATTTCATCTTCTTCTGAAAGCCAATACTGTGGCAATTCCTGTTTAATTTTGACTGCCAAGCGAGTAATGGGACCAGGATTGGCCATAACTCGGCGCAACATTTCTTCTCCGCGCTCTCTATATTGTTGCTCTTGCTCAACACTTTCGAATCCACCTTTTTTGCCGGACATTTTTTTCCACACTTGATTAAAACGCTCGATCAAACTGACTTTGAGTCTATCCTGAGTCGGAATCGCTGAGAGCGACTCCAGCACCGCATGCACGGCAGACCCAAGCGCAAGTGGAGGCGACACCAATTGGATTTTGTGACGGGACTGAGGATCGCGATAGACGTTATTTAAGTAATACGCACGCGGGCAGTTCAAAAAATCGGTGGCAGAACTATGAGAAACCCAAGTGGCTGCAAATTTATCTGGCATGTACTCTTCCTTATTCTCTAGTTATACGCTACTACTCTGACACCAAACATACACTATTCTGATTTCTGTTCAAGTCCGACAATCTTCCAAACATCCCAAGCGGTAATAATGCCCTCAATTTTATCCAAAGAATTACCTGATCGAGTCAAAAACACCGCACCCAAGCGTTTTTTTTCTGAGGTGAATGACATAAAAAAGTCACGAATTGTATACACATCTATATCAACTGTAGTGAATCGATAGCCACTGAATTTGTCATCCTCGTGTCCAAAATATTCCTGTAGATCCGCAACTGTGTGATCGCGCAAATTAATCGGCCGATCGCCAACCATATCTCCAAGCCACAAAACCAGCGAATGATCAGACAAAACGCCCACAAATCGATTATCATGATAAATCGGCACCATACTATAAAAATGCTGCTTCATTTGAGTCACGACGCTGTCAAGTGAATCCGAAGTAGAACACGAGTACACCGGTCGCGCTGCCAACTCTAACGCAGTTGGAGGATGCAACAACTTCTGGTAAATCATTTTGATCTCTGCAAGCACATCGTCATGTGGCTCGGCAATCGGCATGCCCGTAGTTTTGTGGACTATTGCATTTCGCAACTGCAAAAACTCAATTAAATCGACGGCAAATTCGTGAATCAGACTACTTTCTTGACTGAGCGTTTCCACCATGCGCATAAATCCAATATATTTACTGGCACCATACATAGTCTGCAGTTCGTGCTCAATTTTGTTGAAAATTTCAAGGAATTGTTTTGCGTTGGATTCAGTGGATTGAGATACTTGCATATACTTAGCTTACCACGCAGTTACATCTCGCGACGAGAGGAAATATTTGGTATAAGTGAGCATATGCACATTACTTCAGTCTCAGGATTAGAAATTTTAGATTCAAACAGCAACCCAACCTTGCAGGTGACTGTTCATTTGGCAGATGGTACGGTTGGTGTCGGGACTGTACCTTCAGGCGCATCAACAGGAGCTAGTGAGGCCATCGAAATCCGCGATGGCGATGAACGCCGCTATCGTGGCAAAGGAGTGTTACGAGCTGTGCAGATTGTAAATACCACAGTGAATGAACTGCTCAAAGGTATGGATGTGACTGATCAACGTGCAATAGATGAAAAATTAATAACATTTGATGGCACCGAAAATAAAAGTAAGTTGGGTGGCAATGTAGTAACCG
>CAZOZK010000117.1:0-2229 GCA_964584245.1 uncultured Pseudomonadales bacterium
TAATCCCTCAATGCCTATTATTCAAACCAAAAGTTTTGAACTAGCCATCTATAAAAATGGTGACGAAAAATCAGCAAAACTTGCACTGGTGCTCCCCGGAAAATTGGATACAAAAAACTATGCGCACATGCGCAGTCACGTGGACTATCTCGCAAACCGTGGATATCTAGCACTTTCGTTTGATCCACCAGGAACCTGGGATAGCCAAGGTGGTATCGAACTCTACACTATGACCAATTATGTACGAGCGGTCCATGAGTTAATTGAGTATTTTGGGACTCAATCTAGCAGCCAAGCTAAAAGAAAAGAAATTTTTGTCATGGGACACAGCCGTGGCGGAAGTATTGCCATGCTTGCTGGTATTTCAAATCCTCGAGTAACGCATTTTGCTTCGATTATGTCGTACTATTCATTTAATCCCAAAGCACATCCAGAATATCCTGATGAAGACTGGAAGAAAAATGGCGTGAAGCAGTCAAAAAGGGATTTACCAACTGACAAAAATCAGACCAGAGTATTTAATTTGCCCTACAATTTTCTTGAGGATCAAATTCAATATGATATGCTAGATGGACTAAAAAATTCAAAGAAACCAAAGTTATTTGTATTTGGCAAAAAGGATTCATTGGTACGGCCAGAAGTCGTGAAAATTGCTTATGAGGCCGCTGCTCAGCCAAAGAAATTGCAAGAGATCGATTCTGATCACGATTACAGATTTCATCCTGAGTTAATTGAGGAAATGAATGAGATTATCGGGGATTTTTTAGACACAATATGACAATAGAATTCTTTGAAAAAATATATAACAAGGTTTTCCTTATTCTTCCTGTGTTTTTAATTATAGTAAGTATGTATTTGCTGTTGTTCAATGAACCGTCTAACATGGCAGAAACACTGGAAACTTGGAAAACATTTAGAAATCTTGCCGGATTGTTTTATCTTTTCGGCTTTATGATTCCATTTTTTTTCTTTGCCGTCTCTCCCAACAAAAATGTATCAAAACTAGGTAACTCATATAAATATTGGGTTTTGGGAGTAATCCTTTCTGTGTTTTCTTTTACTATTGGTAGTGTATTTGTGGATTTAGCCTATTTGGGGAGCTATTTTATTTTCCCAATGTAAACCCCAAGCTTGCCATTCCCCCCCTTCTAACATAAAATACTCCTCATGTGGATTGTCTTTGCATTTACCTCACTTGTATTTCTCAGCGCTCGAAATCTGCTGACCAAATTTAATGTCTCAAATACAAATGCATTCGTGTCAATGTGGTACACATTTTTGTTTCAAATTCCGCTTGGGCTTTTGGCGGTGCTCATAACCGGGATTCAAATAGCATCCCCATCATTTTATTATCTTGTACTCCTTCGAGTAATTCTGGATATTGTTGCCTTTATCTTTTTCTTCAAGGCACTCCAGTTGAGTAAACTATCTTTGATTATTCCCTTCATGTCGCTTTTACCAGGCCTCACCATTTTCACTTCGTTTTTTATTAATGGCCAAGCAATCGAGCCATTACGACTTCTCATTATTTTAGTGATAGCAATTTCTTGTTATGCAATATTTAAAACGAGTAACGGTGTCGCTCACACAAGTGACGATAAAAGAGGTGTTGTCTATATTTTGCTAGTTATTGTGCTCTACTCTATTTTAAGTCCACTGCACGCTGAAATTATAAAAATTTCTTCACCATTTACCTATTTCTTTATTAGTAGTATTTATTTTATTGTGATTTGGTCTTTAGTTATATTCCTTAAGTTCAAAAAAGAACTGTTTGAGTCATTCAAAAATTCAAAAGGGATTTTGCTCAATGGAGCAAATGGTGTGATCTTGAGTCTAGAAGTATTGAGTTTATTTTTAGCACTAGCTCCTGGAAGTATTACATCGGTAGTCACTGCAATTAGAACAACTGACACTGCAGTTTCAAGTGTGGTTGGTGGCGTGTTATTCAAGGAACATATCACTCCCAAAAAAGTAATTTTAATCGGAGTGATCTTTATTTCCGTGTTGTTATTGGTTTTTACCAAATAAGAATCTTTGAATAATGCTATTATTGATGGTATGAGAATTGTTGATCCCCATATTGATATTGCTTCAATCTTTGATGAATTTAATATTCCAGTTGAGGATTTTTTTGGTGATCGAACTGATATTACAGTATCATTACCTATATTAAAAGAAACTGAAACCACTGTAGTTGGTTTTAGTTTATTTATGGTTCCATAACTAATA
>CAZOZK010000118.1:0-2216 GCA_964584245.1 uncultured Pseudomonadales bacterium
GGTTTTTCAGCAGCAAGCGAAACACCAGCTACGCCATCTGTGACTAAGTTGAGCCAGAGAATTTGCAGGGGGAGTAATGGAAGCGGAAATCCAGCTGCCATGCTGACTAACATAGATAAACCCTCCGCAAAATTAGTAGTGAGCAAAAACAAACTCGCTTGACGCACATTGCGAAACACGGTGCGGCCTTCTTCGATTGCTGCAACAATGGTAGCAAAATTATCATCAAGCAAAATCAAGTCGCTCGCTTCGCGAGCAGCATCGGTGCCAATCCGGCCCATTGAGATGCCAACATCAGCGCGCTTGAGGGCAGGAGCATCGTTAGTACCATCACCAGTCATGGCAATGATCTCGCCTTGGTTTTGGAGAAGTTCAGCGATACGTAGTTTTGTGGCTGGAGTCATCCGAGCGAACACGGTGATTGTTTGGAGTTTTTCTAAAAGTTGTGTATCCGACAGTTGGGTGATCTGCTGATCTGTCAGGACATCAGAAATGTCATTTGTTTCATTAGAAGCATCAAATTTTTTTGAAGAAATAATTCCAGTAGCCAATCCAATTGCGCGCGCGGTGGCTGGATGATCGCCAGTTGCCATAATTACGCGAACTCCAGCCTTGAGTGCTTTTGCTACAGCAGCGGGAACGTCCGAGCGAATCGGGTCGTGAATCGCCAAAATGCCCAGCAGCTTCACTTTTTGTTTCATTGTGGGAAGAGCAAAAAGACTTGCGTGGTCTGAAATATTTTGGAGTTCATTTTTGATTTGTGCAATATCTATCTCAAGTGGAACTACGGCAATTGCTTGCATGCGGTACGCTTGGCTCGCGAACTCTTCAACTGTTGTGTGGTACTGTCTTTTGGTTGCTGCGTCGGCGGTACAGCGATCAATAATTTTTTCTGCTCCACCAACTAGCAGTAAGAGCGGTTTTTTTGACTGAGAATCAACCAAAATCACTTGGCGATATTTCGTTTCTTGGTCATAGGGAGATGCATACAAAATGGTAAACCGTTTGTTTTGTAACTCGCCGGAAATTCCGGCCTTGCGACTCAGCACCACGCGTGAAGCCTCGGTTGGATCACCAATATACTCCCAAGGATCGGAAGTCGTTTTGCCCGGCAGAATATCGGCTTGATCATTGAGGCCAGAAAGTTCGAGTAGTTCATGTAACTCAACATCTTTGAGCGGATCAATCTGGTGATTATTGATGGAAAATGTTCCCACAGGTTCCCAGGTGGTTCCGGAAACGCTGACTCGACGAAAATCGGGAAGTACGATCGTAGTGACACTCATGGTGTTTTCGGTGAGTGTGCCGGTTTTGTCGGTAATAATTGTAGTAACTGTAGAGAGCGATTCGATAGCCGCAAGTTTTTTGAGCAAGGCTTTGCGTTTGCTCATGCGCAGTGCAGCGATTGATAGCACGACAATGAGTACCGTTGGCAAGACTTCGGGAATACCAGAAATTAAGGTAGCAAGCACAAAAAGAATCAGCTCATCTATTGCCATGCCGCGAGTGAGGCCGATGATAAAAATGAGGCCACTAACTGAAAACGTAACAGTCACCATTTGTTTGACTAACTTGTCGGTTCGCTGTTCGAACAGCGTTTTTTCTTCCTTAATGTTTTGCAGGCTAGTGGCAATTGAGCCAATTTGTGTTTGGGTGCCGGTTGCGACAACAATACCTCTGGCCTCGCCAGTTACCATAACCGTGCTAGCAAACCCCATGTTGGTTTGCTCTGCAAGCGGCGTATCTGCAGGCAGTTCGCCAACCATTTTTCGAACGGCCTTTGATTCACCAGTTAGGCTAGATTCAATACAACTGACTTCTTGCACAGAAATAAAGCGGATATCCGCAGGCAGTTTGTCACCATTTTTGAGGATGATGATGTCTCCAGGAACTAGAAGAGTAGTGGAAATTTTTTGGGATTTTCCGTCGCGAAGCACTATGCATTCTTGAGCAAAACTCTCGGCTAAACTTTGGACAATTTTACGGGCTTTGAGTTGATGATACAACCCAATGCATAAGTTGATGAAAAGAATGAGTATAATGACGCCAAAATCTATCCAATGCTGGGTGATGGCGGAAAAAAATGCAGCGGCAATCAAGACATAATTGAGGAGATTATTGAGTTGTTTGAAGATAATACTATAGATGGGTTCCGGTTTGGTCTTGGGAAGTTGGTTAGGGCCACAGGTAGTGAGTTTGGTGCGGGCTTGGGCTTC
>CAZOZK010000119.1:0-2026 GCA_964584245.1 uncultured Pseudomonadales bacterium
TCTTTCAGTTTCTAATTGAGTTCTGCGTTCACTAATTCTTCTGATATCTTCTGGTGTATCTGTTCTAAGAATATTAATAGTTGTAAGTTCATACATTCTTCCTCGATACTCATTCGCACAAGAAATATAATCTGCCAATCTTTCTTTAACTTTATTTTCTTGATTGCCCAAAAAATCTAAAAAATCTTTTTTTTGCACTTCTTTAAGCGCATCACGTTTTTTAAGCTCAGCATCTCTTGCCATCTGATTTTGATCATGACTATTTCCATTTTCATCTTCTTCAAGAAACATAATTCTCCTTCTTATTTTAACTTCAATGGTTCTTCCTCAATTATAATACAAAAATACCTTTTATATACAAGAACCTTGGTCTATCAATCATTTCACGTATCTATTCATCTTAGCTAAACAATAGCTTATACCAGCATCATCAAGCTAACCACTACCCCTGCGTGTCCGCATCCACGTCTATCAAGCGCGCGTAGCGGAAATGGCGCACCGGCGAGGTCAAAAATTTACAGGTGTACAGGATCATATCAGCGTCGTAGTCAGTGATCTCACTGCCCTCTTCACCCGCATATATCTCGTAAACCCATTTGCGCTGGTCAGAAATTATCTCGACAACGTCGCCCGGCTGTGTATCCGGCAGTAAATAAAACGAGTTGTAACGCCAGTAGTCACTCTGCCACCACCACTCCCAGCCAAACCGGTGGGCTGCCAAAATTATCGGCTTGTCCAACTGGCCAGGCTCCCCATACTCGGGGACTTTCCAGACACCTTCCATCAAGGCCTCCTCTGGATTGTCTGTGTGCAACAACTCAGTTCGCACGCCAATTGCAGGAATTATTAACCAATCCCCTTCTGGTAAAGTTTTGTCTTGAGAAGGTAAGTAGCGAGATGGCTGAGGCGGTTTTTCCTCAGCAGTTTGAGTTTGAGCAGCTTGGCCATTTTGACTATTTTGGTCTGAACTTGCATTCGAAATAAACTGAGCACTATTAGCCACGACACTTCGGAACCAAGCTCCAGAGTTAAAATCACCACCAAGTGGAGTTCCACTGTCTGGCGCTTTGACTTCGACTGTCGAGATTGGCGCAAATCGATAGTACAGATCTGGGGCAAATACCACCGCGGCAATTAAAACACTCAAAAAAATGAGGAAGTTTGGCACAAACTCTCGTGTTTTGGCAGTATACGGCTTGAGGATTTTTTGCAGCCAAACAAAAGGTGTAGCAAAAACTGTATGTCTAATTAATCGAGCAGTTTTCGCTCGTTTTGCAGCTGTGTAGTGTTTTGAAGCTTTACTAAACAGACTTGCACTTGTTAAACCCTCAGTGCCCAATCCCAAGAGTGACAAACGCACTGCATGCAATTGTGTTGGAGATAGAGTATTTGAGGGGAAACTAAACTTCATATACAAATTTCGGGATTTTTTGGAGAGCTTGTGAAAGCTGACTTACGACCAAGTGTGACCATGTGTGGTATGAATCCATATACTGTATTTATGAATATTTTTATACAGTTTTATAGGGATAAGTATACCCTTTTTCTCGAAAAATGTCAATAGTTATGGGACGTTGGATTAGTAGCTTACGTGACTGCTGGTTCGCATCATGTGTGGCAAAAAGAGTCAATAAACCTCAATCAGCCTGTGTATAAATGCAGTTTTACAGAGACTCGGCCGCCTGCCCGACTGCCGAATCTCCATAAAATTGCACTTTTTTTAAAGTTTGTCTGCTTTTTGAGCACTTTTTGTGCGCTATTTCGCGAATTATTTTTAAGTAGCTGATCAATTCGACACACTATGAATTACAAATAAATAGTAAGATCTAATTGATTATTACCTCAAAAAAGCCTTTAATACTGTCTATTAACACTCCAGTAGTGTTTACCTAAAAAAAGCAATGTTACTCGTGGCCTGTCCAGCGATAATATTGCTTTTTTTTATGGCCAAACGTCACTTATATCCCTTAGGATTCGATACTTTTTCATTGTAACTTCTCGACTATAACTATGCAATACTCTTTTT
>CAZOZK010000120.1:0-1924 GCA_964584245.1 uncultured Pseudomonadales bacterium
AAAGTACCTCCCCTGTAGTTAGTTTTGTCTGAAATATTTGATAATTTTGAGTTTCCTCTTCATTATTTTTGTTTGCGGACGAAACTACTGCCATTTGATCGTCACAGTTTGAGTCATGGAGCATAGATTCTAGTTCAAAAGGTTCCATTTTAAGTAACTCGTTTAAAAAATCAGTTTGCATGGCACAAGTGGAAAGTTCATTAAGTACAACACCAATACTCTGATTTGCACTTACACGTAATTGTAATCCATTTCGTGCCGTAAAAAATTTAAATTTTCCCGTTTTACTAAATGAGTCTTCCACACTATAAGTAGTAACATGCAGCTCAATCCATCTGTGAACAAGTTCATGGAAAACAATTGAGCCAAGTACTGTCGCTGGGAGTGACTCATCATACAATACAATAACTTTTTTGAGTGGATATTTAGCAATTGCAGCAGGGTTCAAATCTTGAGTACCCATAGCATTAACTACAACGTCAAAATATTTCTTTTGTAGCATAACTACTTCGAATGCTTCTAGATCTTTGGGCAGGGGAAGGTTATATTTTTTTGCGAGAGTATAAATGGCTTCTTGTGCTGCTGATATGGCAGCTCTTACCTCATCAGATACTTCTGTCTCACCTGATTTAAGATGTTCATTAAGTTCATCATATTCGCTATGATGTGTGCTCTTAACATCTGCTAAATCATCTTGCGTTGGAATATCTTCAGGTTTTTTTCTAGGATACTCAATGTAGCGATCTTGTGTTTCTGAGACTGTTGAATTCATAATTTTTTTCTGTATTCTTATTCTGATCTTGAAATGCCCATAGCGCAAGGCTGGCATAGCTTTTGTAGGGCGCCCAGCTTTCTACCAGTGCAAGCGATTTTTCTTCAGTGGGAGTGAATGTGGCGCCGTAGATGAGTTGCAGACCGCGTTTGAGGCCTAAATCTCCCCAAGAAAACACGTTTTCGCGGCCCATGGTAAAAATCAAAAACATTTCTGCGGTCCAGCGACCAATGCCTTTGAGGTACACGAGCTTCGTAATGATTTCTTCATCACTCAAACTTGGAAATGTGGCAAAATCAATTTCGTCGTTTGCAACAGCTTTGGCAAGCCCAATCACATAGTTTGCTTTGGCCATAGACAGGCCAAGCGCACGCAGTTCAATCGGTTCTTTTGTCTGCAAAATTTCAGGTTGCAACTCAAAAACAGACGAAGCATCAAAAAAATCGGTAAAGCGTTTGGAAATTGTGGCAGCGGCTTTGAGTGAGAGCTGCTGGGAAATAATGTCATCGCAGAGTTTGCCAAAATACTGGTGAGTTTTAAGCTGCTTGAGAGGCAACGCGGGTATAGAAATACTAGTGAGGATGCCATGCATGACATCGTCAGAATCCTGGAAATGGTTGATGATTGCGGCGTCAATAGTTGCTGAATTGTTCATATAAATGTAATCAATCTAATCAATAGTATGTAGTCGTTTTAAGAATTCTCCGGCAAAAAACACAGAAGAAGCTGCTACAAAAATAAGCCCAATCATGCCAAGCGATATTGTACTAAATTCAAAGATTTCGCGAAGTAGCGGAATGTAGAGGATAAGTCCAACCAAACCACACGAAAGTAAAAACGAAACCACAACTGCTCTGTTGCTAAACAAGCCCAGTTTGGAAATCGGCATATCTAAGCTGCGCAGATTTATCATGTTAAAGAGATTGGTAAACACCAAAAACAGGAATGAAGCTGTTCGGGCGTACATGATGTCAGTATTCATCCAGTACGCAAAAATACCCACTGTGCCGACAGTCATAATCAGCGTGATACCAAAAATAAAGAAAAGATTTTTTTTGCTCAAAATGCCATCTGTTTTTTTACGAGGTTTTGAGGTGAGTGTGGTTTGCTGTGGTTTTTCAGCAGCAAGCGCAACACCAGCTACGCCATCTG
>CAZOZK010000121.1:0-1887 GCA_964584245.1 uncultured Pseudomonadales bacterium
ATACTATTGTGCAGTTGCTGGGAGACGCATCATATAAAAATGCGGTCGTCCAAAATCACCAGAATGAACTGCAGCGAGTTACCTGGCAGGCTGCGGCTCAAAAATTAGATGCAATTTATAGATCGGTTGCCAATTAGTCTCACTACATAAAGGAATGTAACATGCCTCAAGTTTGTATGTATTTTCAACTACATCAGCCCTATCGGTTGAGTGAGTTTGATATTTTTGACATTGGCAATTCACAAGCATATTTTGATTTGAATAGTGAGCTGAACAAAGAAGTGTTTTTGAAGGTATCTCACAAGTCGTATCGGCCCATGTTGGAGTTGCTACTCAAGATGTGCAAAACTATTCCGCGATTTTATTTTGCGCTGAGTGCATCTGGGGTTTTTCTTGAGCAAGCGCAGCAGTTTGATCCCAAAGTGATTGAGCTCATTCAAGCGTTGGTCAAAACTAACAAAGTTGAGCTGTTGGCAGAGACGTATTACCATTCCTTGGCGTCACTCTACTCTCCCGAAGAATTTGCCCAGCAAGTCGCGGCACACACCTCTTTGATTGAAGAATTATTTGATGTTACTCCCCGTGTGTTTCGTAACACAGAACTCATTTATTCGGATCAAATTGCAGATCAAGTGCATGCACTGGGATTTAAGGGCATGTTGACGGAGGCTGTCGATCGCTACTTGCACGGCCGAGAGCGAACGCAGTTGTTTGCAGATTATTCTGGTAGATTGCCTTTGTTGCTCAAACACGCGCCACTTTCAGATGATATTGCGTTTCGTTTTTCAGATAAAAATTGGCCGGCTTATCCCCTGCACAGCGATACCTATTTGGAGTGGCTCTCGATCTATCCCGAAGATGCAGTTGTAAATTTATTTATGGATTTTGAAACCTTTGGTGAACACCAGTGGAGTGATACGGGTATTTTTGCTTTTTTTGAACATACGATAGCTGATTTTCTAGACAAAAAATGGAACAGTACCAAAACGCCCAGCCAAATTTTTGATGCGGTGTTGGAAGAGCAGACTCAGCAGTGGCTACTGAAAAATCCTCAGACATCGGCCTTTGTACGCAAAAAAGTTTTAAAATCTGGTCCGCCGCAATTGAACTTGCCAAAATATGTAGTGCCAAAACCAATTTCTTGGGCTGATGTAGATCGCGATATAACAGCTTGGGTAGATAACCCGTTGCAGCAGGATTCACTGCGGCTCATTTATTCGCTGCGCGACAAAGTGTTGGCCACTAAAAATCCCCAGTACTTGCATGTGTGGCGGCAGTTGCAAACCAGCGATCATTTTTATTATATGTGCACCAAGTGGTCAGCTGATGGCGATGTGCACGCGTACTTTAGTCCATACAGAGATCCTTATGAAGCGTATCGTCGCTATAGTGTGGTGTTGGCAGATTTTGAAACGCGATTGTAATTTTAACTAGCCCAATCGTGCTGATCTAGTTACGTCTATTGAGTCCCGTCTGGTTTTTTTGTTACCATATTCACAATGCCCAGAGCTCTTGTAATTGGTAATGGAAAAATGACTGTCTGCCTCGATTCTTTCGGGTTTGTTCGTGATGTGTATTTTCCCCATGTTGGTTTAGAAAATCATGTGTCCGGTCATAAACACCGTATCGGTATTATGGTGAATGATACGTTTTCTTGGGTGGATGATGGCAGCTGGGACATTAGTTTGGGCTACAAACCTGAAACTATGGTGGGCTATCTAGTGTGTAAAAATGCAGCGTTGCAAGTCAGTATTGTCATGGAAGATATTGTGTACAACGAAAGTAACGTCTTTGTGCGTCAAGTGGATGTCTACAATCATTCGCAGCAGCATGTCGATGTAAAAGTATTTTTCCACCAAGTCTTTCATATTCAAGAAAATCGCAAAC
>CAZOZK010000122.1:0-1630 GCA_964584245.1 uncultured Pseudomonadales bacterium
AACACTATCTTTTGAGTACATCTTCAGCACAAATCCATAGAATAACTCAGCAAATTTTGGCACATCATATGAATCATAGGAGCTCCATTCTTTTCTAGCAAAAGAGCCCATTACATACCAGTCTGCAAAAACAGCCCTGCTGGTAAAAATAAGTTCATCAGTATGTGGCATATGAATTGAAGACTGCTTCAAAAGAATTAAGCTTAGGACACATAGAGCTACAAGCATAAGCAGAATTCGAAAACAAAATTTTTGACTGGTTTTGATGGATAAAATATTTAGCATTTGATTAAAAATCAGACCAATCAGCTTCTTCTAAAATAGTAGAACTAACTTGAAAATATCGTTCCTTCCATGGTTCAGCAGTATCTAATAAATAGAGACCAACTTCGCAATCAAAATGTTTTTCATTTTGACTCATCTGCATAAATCTTTCAGCGCATACTGCATAAGCCTGCTTGGCTTTGTCAATCTCTCCCAAATAACTATATAAATGACCAAGTTGGGCCATTCCTGCATACTCATCTGCATGAACTAGCTGCAACTTTTGTGTTAGTTGTACTGCTGTTTGTATATCACGGTTTTTCAGTGCTTGTGTTGCAGTTCTTTGCAATTCTTGAGCAAGCTTATCTTCCATCACATAGTCTAATCCATATTGTTCATCTGAATCTAGATAATGTTGAGATCTCTCCCAAAATGAGTACCACTGCTCAAGTATTGTACTGCTAAGCTGATCATTTCCATTTTTAGCTAACAAAAATACTTGTGATATTTCTTTCCAAAGTTCATTATTGACCCAGGGAGTTATTTCCAAAATATGCGTATATGATTGCAGAATAAAATCGTGTTGAACTTGCATTGTACTCATGTCAGTTTGCAATGGATATCCATCAGTTGCTATTTTTTCTGCGAGTAGTTCTCGGTACATAGTGCTAAACGCATCATCACTTTTTCCAATTTTTCCTTTTGCTTGATCGGCAATGCTAAACATGAAAAAAATATCAGGTTTTGGAGAATTTGAACTTAAGAAAATTGGTGGATGCTCTTTTAAAATCCACTCGTCTATCTTTACCGCATTAAGATACATTTCTAATGATGTGTCCCTGTCTCCTGCAAGATAGGTAGAATCAGCCAATTCTAGATAAGTGACTAACATTTCTTTTTTTGACGATACAATCGCATTGATATCGATATTATTTTTTTGAATTCTTAGTTCACTTAGCTTGAAAAAATAATCAGCATAAAATGCTAGTTTCTGTTCATAGGTGCCATGCTCTCTTAGCCAAGTATGCACAAGTGATTGTGAAAACGGATTATATGGCTCTGCAACTTGCAACAGTCCATACCACTCAAACCAATGTTCATTCTGCTGATACTCTCGCAAAATTTCAGATAAAAAATAAGGATTTTTGTGGTGAATTGAAACTAATGTAGCCAGATCGTCATCTTGCCATTGATCGTACTCTGCAAATGCTACAGAGTAATGAGAAACATAGGGAAAAAAGTGCACAATTTGTTCATATTTTTTTTGATGATAGAACCATTCTGTAATGCCAGTGACTACAAATAATGCGAACATAAAAAATAGTAATACACTAGCGAATATTTTTGAAATTCTGGAGAACACAGT
>CAZOZK010000123.1:0-1604 GCA_964584245.1 uncultured Pseudomonadales bacterium
TCAACAATTTCAAATGAACTGACTTCCAAAATGACCGCAGATATATCTTTTAGCCTGCCTTCAGATGTTTTGTCGCTCATCTTAAAAGTGCCATCAATAGTAATTTTCTTTCCGACTAGATCTGCGGCGCCAATTTGTGTTGGGTTGGCGAGAAAAAAGACATTTTTTTTCGTGGTATCTGTAATTGTATACGTTGATTGGGATTCATCTTCCTTAGAAATTTTCTCAATAGTCCAAATATGTTTGTTTTCGATTGAGTCGCTGAGGTATTCTTGGAGATTTGGAGAAACGGTTCTTCGCACCGAACTTGGTTGGAAGAAAAATACAAAAATAAGAGAAGCAAACACGGCAAAAAGAAATACTGTTAAGAAAACTTTCAGATTATATTGCATCAGTTTTCATTGACAAATCTGTAACATGTAAAATAGCCTTTTCTAGAGCTGCTTGACTATTAATCATATGTCTAAGAACTACTTTCCAAACGAGTAATCTCAATGTGTATGTGTCCCAAATTTGGAGATTGTCTTGAATATTTACTCCATAAAACTTAAGTAAGCGATTAATACGCTCCTGATCATAATATAAAGCATAGTGTGCCAAATCGAATAATGGATCACCTAATCGGACAAAAGACATGTCAATCATGGTTAGTTTTGTGCCATTCCACATTATATTTGCATCAAGTATGTCCCCATGAAGTAATTGTGGTGTTACCACTTTGCAAAATTTTTCACTTTTAGAGGGTAATTTTTGTAATTTTTTAATTATATCTTCAGGAAATAAATTGAGTTTAGAGCAATAATCTAAATGAGCTCGATAATTTGCAAACAGATGATCATGCCATGATGGAAGAGTCCCAAAAAGATGGCCCAGTTTGGCTTCAGCAATATCTAAGAAACCAAAACCATTTCCGCCCAAAGAGTGAAGTGTCTTAAAGGAATGTGCTAATTGTGAAAGAATTTCATTTGACTGTTCTTCTTTATAGCTTGTTTCTAAATCAGTACCTTCAAGACATTTCATTACTTGAAAGTCATATGCTTTTTCATTTGATCGAAACTCAGTAAAAATAATTGGATTTTCTTGAACACCATTTTTTTCAAGCAATTCATATACTAATTGTTCAGAGTAAAAATAATTTGCTCTTTCATCACCATAAGCAATACGAATGAAAAAAGATCCCAAAGTTGTCTTCAAAATAATATGTAGATGATCAATTGCATTAATTGCCTTAAATAACTTCTCCCAACTAATAACTTCTCCTATCTGAGCTCTTTTGGAAATTGTTACTAGTTCTTCAGTTATGTTGAAAAGTTTTTTTCTCTGACTTTTCTTTTCAAGCCTTCCAATCAAAAGGTCTGGATCAATACGTGGGTCGAAAATTTGGCTATATGAGGTGTCAAACATGTTGTTAACTATCTCTATATTCACAAAGATTATTTTTAAAGTTTTTTTATTCTTGCGAGCCCGACCGGACTCGAACCGGCGATCTCTTCCGTGACAGGGAAGCATGTTAACCACTACACCACAGGCCCCTCGCAATAACGAAACTTGATTATACAAAAGAATTTGAGTTTTTGCTATCTCAAAAATTCCGGCTCATTACT